>DATJNU010000121.1:0-21589 GCA_035507775.1 Jatrophihabitans sp. | reverse complement strand
GAACGGATCGACACCGCCGAGCTGACGGCGGACTACTGGGTGCGCAACCTGCGGGAGCCGGTGCGGTTCGCACCCGTCATCGAGCAGCTCGCCCAGCAGGGGCATGGGGTCTTCGTCGAGGCGAGCCCGCACCCGGTGCTGACCGTCGCCATCGGCGAATCCCTCGACGGCACGAGCGCAATCACCACCGGAACGCTGCGCCGCGACGAGGGCGGCGCGCACCGGCTGCTGCTGTCGCTGGCCGAGGCCTGGACGCATGGCGCGACCGTCGACTGGACCGCCATCACCGGCCCCGGCGCCACGCTCGACCTGCCGACGTATGCCTTCCAGCACCAGCGGTACTGGCTCGAAGGAGGCACCGGCAGCTCCGGCGACCTGGCCGGGCTGGGCCTGGCCGCGGCCGGCCACCCGCTGCTCGGCGCGGTGACCCGGCTGGCCGGCAACGACGGGCTGGTGCTGTCGGGCCGGCTGTCGCTGCGCAGCCACCCGTGGCTGGCCGACCACGCCGTCGCCGGCACCGTGCTGCTGCCCGGCACCGCGTTCGTCGAGCTGGCGATCCGCGCGGGTGACGAGATCGGCGCGGCGCACCTGGACGAGCTGACGCTGGAGACGCCGCTGATCCTCACCGCGGACGGCGCCGTGGACCTGCAGGTGCGGGTCGAGCCGCCGGACGCGGACGGCTGCAGCACCGTCACCATCCACGGCCGGCCGCAGGATGCCGACCCGGACGGCTGGACCCGGCACGCCACCGCCACGGTCGCGCCCGCCCGCCCGGCACCGGAGGCCGAGGGTGCCGCGTGGCCGCCGGCCGGGGCGGAACCCGTCGTGCTGGACGGCTTCTACCCGCGGATCGCCGCCACCGGCTACGGCTACGGGCCGGCGTTCCAGGGCCTGCGCGCGGCCTGGCGACGCGGCGACGAGACGTTCGCCGAGGTCGAGCTGCCCGCCGAACTGCACGGGCAGGCCGCGGGCTTCGGCATCCACCCGGCGCTGCTCGACGCCGCCCTGCACGCGCTGGCCACCGGGACGCAGGCCGACGGCATCCGGCTGCCCTTCGCCTGGACCGGGGTCACCCTCGCCGCCAGCGGCGCCACCGCGGTCCGGGTGCACCTGCGCCCGGCGGGCGTGGACGCGATCGGCCTCACCGTGACCGATCCGGCCGGCCGGCTGGTCGTCCGGGCCGACTCGCTGCTCTCCCGGCCGGTCAGCGCCGCCGGGCTCACCGCGCCGGCGCGCACCCCGGCCGACCTGTTCCGGCTGGACTGGACCACCCTCGCCGAGGCCACCGATGCCCCGATCAGCGGCTGGGCGGTGCTCGGCCCGGACCCGGCCGGCCTCGCCGTCACCCTCGGCGTCGCGCACCATGCCGAGCTGGCCGGGGCACCTGCCACGGACCTGCTGGTCCCGCTGCACCCGACGCCACAGACCGGCGTCGCCGACGCGGTTCGCGAGCGGACCACGGGGCTGGCCGACGTGGTCCGCGAGCGGACCACGGAGCTGCTGGCGCTGGTCCGCGACTGGCTGGCCGACCCGCGCTGGGCCGGCACCCGGCTGGCCGTCGTCACCCGCGGCGCGGTCGCCACCCGGCCCGGTGAGGACGTCACCGACCTGGCCGGCGCCGCCGCGTGGGGCCTGCTGCGCTCGGCGCAGGCCGAGCACCCCGGCCGGTTCCTGCTCATCGACCTCGACAACGACAGCGACCCGGCGACCACCGGCGGCCTGGCGGCGGCGCTCGACACAGCCGGCGAGCCGCAGCTGGCCGTCCGCGACGGGCTGCTGACCGCGCCCCGCCTGGCCCGGGCGGCCGACGACGCACTGACCGCCCCCGCCGGGGTATGGCGGCTGGACACCGCCGGGCCGGCGACGCTGGACAGCCTCGTGCTGCGGCCGGCGCCGGAGGCCACCGCGCCGCTGCAGCCGGGCCAGGTCCGGGTCGCGGTGCGCGCCGCCGGGCTGAACTTCAAGGACGTGCTCGGCGCGCTCGGCATGTACCCGGGCGAGGTCAGCCTCGGCACCGAGGGCGCCGGCGTGGTGGTCGAGGTCGGCCCGGGCGTCGACCGGTTCGCCGCCGGTGACCGGGTGCTCGGCATCCTGCCCGGCGCGTTCGGGCCGCTCGCGATCGCCGACGCCCGGATGCTGGCGCCGGTTCCGGCCGGCTGGACCTACCAGCAGGCCGCCGCGGTTCCGGTCGCGCACCTGACCGCGGCGTACGCGCTGATCGACCTGGCCGGCGTCCGCCCGGGCGATGCCGTGCTCGTGCACGCCGCCGCCGGCGGGGTCGGCATGGCCGCCGTCCAGCTGGCCCGGCAGCTCGGCGCCGAGGTGTACGCGACCGCCAGCCCCGCCAAGTGGCCGGCCGTCCGGGCGCTCGGCGTGGCCGAGGCGCACCTGGCCTCGTCCCGCGATCTCGACTTCGAGCAGCGGTTCCTGGCCGCCACCGGTGGCCGCGGTGTCGACGTGGTGCTCAACTCGCTGACCGGCGACTTCATCGACGCCTCGCTGCGGCTGCTGCCGCGCGGCGGCCGGTTCGTCGAGCTGGGCAAGGCCGACCTGCGCGATCCGGAACAGGTGGAGCTGGAGTACCCGGACGTCACCTACCGGGCCTTCGACCTGGTCGAGGCCGGCCCGGAGCGGGTCGGCGAGCTGCTCGCCGAGACCCTGGCGGGCTTCGCCCGGGGCGACTTCACACCCGCCCCGGTCACCTGCCGGGACGTCCGCCGGGCACCGGCCGCGTTCCGGCAGATGGGCCAGGCCCGGCACATCGGCAAGCTGGTGCTGACCACGCCGCGCACCCTCGACCCGGCCGGCACCGTGCTGATCACCGGCGGCACCGGCACGCTCGGCGGCGCGCTGGCCCGGCACCTGGTGAACGCGCACGGCGTCCGGCACCTGCAGCTGCTCAGCCGGCGCGGGCCGCAGGCCCCCGGCGCGGCCGAGCTCACCCACGAGCTGGAGCAGCTCGGCGCCGCCGTGACGGTGACCGCCTGCGACAGCGCCGACCGCGAGCAGCTGGCCCCGGTGCTGGCCGCGATCCCGGCCGGGCACCCGCTGACCGGCGTGGTGCACGCGGCCGGCGTGCTCGACGACGGCCTGCTGACCGACCTCACCCCCGACCGGCTGGCCGCGGTGCTGCGGCCCAAGACCGACGCCGCGGTGCACCTGCACGAGCTGACCGCGGACCTCGACCTGGCGCTCTTCGCGCTGTTCTCCTCCGGCGCCGGGGTGCTCGGTGGCGCCGGCCAGGGCAACTACGCCGCCGCGAACGCCTTCCTCGACGCGCTCGCCGCGCACCGGCAGGCCCGCGGGCTGGCCGGCGTCTCGCTCGCCTGGGGCTACTGGGACCAGGCCAGCGGCATGACCGCGCACCTCAGCGCGGACGACCTGGCCCGGATGCGCCGCTCCGGCGTGCTGCCGTTCCCGGTCGCCGACGGCCTGGCGCTCTTCGACGCGGCGGTGGCGCTCGACCAGCCGCTGCTGCTGCCGATGCGGCTCGACCTGCCCGCGCTGCGCCGGACCACCGGGACGGACGTGCCGCCGCTGCTGCGCGGGCTGATCCGGGCCCCGCAGCGTCGCACCGCGGCGGCCGACGCCGGTGACCGCACGCAGCTGGCCGGCCGCAGTGCCGCCGACCGGCTGGAGTTGCTGCTGGAGCTGGCCCGGGCCCAGACCGCCGCCGTGCTCGGCCACGCCAGCCCGGCCGCGGTCGCGCCGCAGCGGGCGTTCAAGGACCTCGGCTTCGACTCGCTGACCGCCGTCGAGCTGCGCAACCGGCTCACCGCGGCCACCGGCCTGCGGCTGCCGGCCACGCTGGTCTTCGACCACCCCAACCCCGAGGCGCTGGCCCGCCACCTCAGCAGCCAGCTCGGCGACGAGCAGCCCCAACCCGAACGAGCTGCACCGGTGACGACCACCGCCACCGCCGAGCCGATCGCGATCGTCGGGATGGCCTGCCGGTTCCCCGGCGGGGTCGGCTCGCCGGAGGACCTGTGGCGGCTGGTCGAGGCCGGCGGCGACGCGATCACCGACCTGCCCACCGACCGCGGCTGGGACCTCGACGAGCTCTACGACCCGGCCGGTACCCGGCCCGGCACCAGCGCCACCCGGTCCGGCGGCTTCCTCACCGGCGCTGGCGGGTTCGACGCCGAGTTCTTCGGCATCTCCCCGCGCGAGGCGCTGGCGATGGACCCGCAGCAGCGGCTGATGCTGGAGACCAGCTGGGAGGCGCTGGAGCACGCCGGCCTGGACCCGGCGCTGCTGCGCGGCAGCCGGACCGGCGTCTACACCGGCGCGGTCGCCTCCGGCTACGGCGGCACCTGGCAGGACGCGCCCGCCGAGGTCGAGGGCTACCTGGGCACCGGCACCTCGGCCAGCGTCATCTCCGGCCGGGTCTCCTACACCCTGGGGCTGGAGGGGCCGGCGGTCACCGTCGACACCGCCTGCTCGTCCTCGCTGGTGGCGCTGCACCTGGCCGCGACCGCGCTGCGGGCCGGCGAGTGCGAGCTGGCGCTGGCCGGCGGCGTCGCCGTCATGCCCACCCCGGGCCTGTTCGTGGAGTTCAGCCGCCAGCAGGGCCTGGCCGCCGACGGCCGGTGCAAGGCGTTCGGGGCCGGCGCCGACGGCTTCGGACCGGCCGAGGGCGTCGGCGTGCTGGTGCTCGAACCGCTGTCCCGGGCCCGCCAGGCCGGTCACCGGGTGCTCGCGCTGGTGCGCGGCTCCGCGGTCAACTCCGACGGCGCCTCGAACGGGCTGACCGCGCCGAACGGGCCGTCCCAGCAGCGGGTGATCGAGGCCGCGCTGGCCGCCGCCGAGCTGACCGCCGGCGACGTGGACGTGGTGGAGGCGCACGGCACCGGGACGGCGCTGGGCGACCCGATCGAGGCGCAGGCGCTGATCGCGACGTACGGGCAGGGCCGCGACCCCGAGCGGCCGCTGCGGCTCGGCTCGGTGAAGTCGAACCTCGGCCACACCCAGGCCGCCGCCGGGGTGGCCGGCGTGATCAAGATGGTGCTGGCACTGCGCCACAACCGGTTGCCGGCGACCCTGCACGTCGAGCAGCCCAGCCCGCACGTCGACTGGTCGGCCGGCGCGGTCGAGCTGCTCACCGAACCCCTCGACTGGCCGGCCGGCGAGCGGCCGCGCCGGGCCGGGGTGTCGTCGTTCGGCATCAGCGGCACGAACGCGCACGTGCTCCTGGAAGAACCGCCGGCAGCCGAGGTTCCGGTTGTGAACGAGCCGGCACCGGACGTCCTGCCGTGGCTGCTGTCGGCCCGGACGGCCGGTGCGCTGGCCGGCCAGGCCGGCCGGTTGCTGTCCCACCCGGCCGGAAGCCCGGCCGATGTGGCCCGGTCGCTGCTGGTCAGCCGGGGCCGCTTCGAGCAGCGGGCCGTGGTGCTGGCCGCCGACCCGGCCGAGGCGCTGCGGGCGCTGGCCGCCGGCCAGTCACATCCGGACCTGGTGCGCGGCACCGCCGGGGCCGGACGTACCGCGGCGCTGTTCTCCGGCCAGGGTGCCCAGTGGGCGGGCCTCGGCCGCGAGCTGGCTGCCGCGTACCCGGTCTACGGGCAGGCGCTGGACGAGGTGTGCGCGCTCTTCGACGCCGCCCTGCCCGAGGCCGGGCTGCCGGTGCGCGACGTGCTCTTCGGCGATGCAGGTGCCGAGGAGCGCCTGCTCGATCAGACGATGTTCACCCAGGCCGGCCTCTTCGCCACCGGCGTGGCGCTGTGGCGGCTGCTGGAATCGTTCGGCGTCGGCATCGACGCGGTCGGCGGCCACTCGATCGGTGAGCTGGTGGCCGCTCACGTGGCCGGTGTCTGGACGCTGCCCGACGCGGTTGCCGTGGTGGCCGCCCGCGGCCGGCTGATGCAGCGGCTGCCGGCCGGCGGGGCGATGGTCGCGGTCCGGCTCGGTGCCGACGAGGCCGCCACGCGGATCGCCGACCGGGCCGGCCTGGCCCTGGCGGCGGTGAACGGGCCCGCGTCCTGCGTGCTCTCCGGCGACGCCGAGGCGGTCCGGACGGTGGCCGCCGAACTCGCCGCCGAGGGCGTGGAGACCCGGCTGCTGCCGGTGTCGCACGCCTTCCACTCGCACCGGCTCGACCCGGTGCTGGCCGAGTTCCGGCAGGTGCTGCAGCAGGTCACCGGCAGCGCGCCGTCGCTGCCGATCGTGTCGAACCTGACCGGTGCCTGGCTGGCCGCCGAGGACGCCACCTCGCCCGACTACTGGGTGGCCCAGGCGCGCAACGCGGTCCGGTTCGCCGAGGGCGTCGCCACCCTGCGCGGGCACGGGGTGACCCGGTTCGTCGAGCTCGGCGGGCAGGCGCTCACCCCGATGGTCCGCGAATGCCTCGCCGATGCCGATGACGCCGGCGCCGAAGAGGCCCAGGTCGTGGTCGCCACCCTGCGCAAGGGACGCCCGGAGCGGCAGACGTTCCTGGCCGCGCTGGCCGGCCTGCACGTCACCGGTGGCCGGGTGGACTGGACGCCCGCGTTCCCGGCCGGCCCGGTGGTGGAGCTGCCCACGTACGCCTTCGAGCACCGCCGCTACTGGCTCGACTCGATGCCCCGGGCGGCCACCGGCTCCGGCGATCCGGCCGAGGACCGGTTCTGGACGGCGGTCGAGGGCGGGGACGCCGGCGCGGTCGCCGACGTCCTGGACCTGGCCGACCCGGCCGGGCTGGCCGAGGTGCTGCCGGCGCTCACCGGCTGGCGGCGGCGCGGGCAGGACCGGGCCGCGGTCGACCGCTGGCGCTACCGGATCGGCTGGACGCTCCAGCCGGACCAGCTCGACCGACCCGCCCGGCCGCTGACCGGGCGCTGGCTGCTCGTCCACCCGGCCGGGCTTGCCGGGCCGCTCGCCGCCGCCAGCGCGGAGGGGCTCGGCAGGAATAGCGCGCCGCTCGACAGGAATGCCGAGCCGCTCGACAGGAATGGCGCGCAGGGGCTGGTCCGGCACGTCGCCGAGGCGCTGATTGGGCACGGCGCCGAGGTGCGGGAGCTGGCGGTCGACGCGACCTCGGACCGCGCCACCCTGGCCGAGGCACTGCGTGGGTTCGAGGCGCCGCGCGATGCCGGCCCGGTCGCCGGCGTGCTGTCGCTGCTCGCCCTGGATTCCCACAGCGATGCGACCGGCCTGACCCGGGGCACCGCCGGCACGCTGGCGCTGGTCCAGGCCCTCGGTGACAGCGGCCTGGCCGCCCGGCTGTGGTGCGTGACCGCGGGCGCGGTCGGCACCGGCCCGCACGACCCGCCCACCGACCCGGGCCAGGCCCAGGTGTGGGGGCTCGGCCGGGCGGTGGCGCTGGAGCACCCCGAACGCTGGGGCGGCCTGATCGACCTGCCGGGCGAGCAGTTGGACCAGCAAGACCACGCAGCCCAGCTCGACCGGCTGTGCGCGGTCCTGGCCGAAAGCATCGAGGACGGCGCGAGCGAGGACGAGGTGGCCCTCCGCGCGGACGGCCGGTACGTCCGCCGGCTGCGCCGAGCGCCGCTGTTCACCGGTGCCCCGCTGCTCGACCGGGCCCCGGCCGGCTGGACCCCGCACGGCACCGTGCTGGTCACCGGCGGCACCGGCGCGCTCGGCGGCGCGGTGACCCGCTGGCTGGCCCGGGGCGGCGCCGAGCGGGTGATCCTGCTCAGCCGTCGCGGCGACCAGGCACCCGGGGTGGCCGAGCTGGCCACCGACCTGGCCGAGGCCGGCACCGAGCTCACCGTGGTCGCCGGCGACGCCGCCGATGAGGCCGTGCTGGCCGACGTGGTGACCGAGGCTGCCGCGGCCGGCCACCCGATCCGGGCGGTCGTGCACGCCGCCGGGGTCGGCCAGCGCACCGACCTCGACGCCATCGACGCCGACGAGCTGGCCGGCGTGCTGGCCGCCAAGGTGGCCGGCGCGGACAATCTCGACCGGCTCTTCCCCGGCGACGCACTCGACGCGTTCGTGCTGTTCTCCTCGATCGCGGCCACCTGGGGCAGCGGCGGCGGGCAGGCAGCCTATGCCGCGGCCAACGCCCATCTCGACGCCCTCGCCGCCGCCCGGCGGGCCCGGGGCGCGGTGGCGACCTCGATCGCGTGGGGCCCGTGGGCCGGCGGCGGCATGGCCACCGCCGGCCGCGCCGACGCCGAACTGGCCCGCCGTGGGCTGGCCGCGATGGCACCGGACCGGGCGCTCACCGCGCTGGCGACCGCGCTGGCCGCCGACGAGACCGCGGTGACCGTGGCCGACGTGGACTGGTCCCGGTTCCTGCCGGCGCTGGCCGTGGCCCGGCCCCGGCCGCTCTTCGACGAGCTGCCCGAGGCCCGGGCCGAGGACGCCACGGCACCCGTACCGGCCGCTGGTTTCTCGGATTTCGCGGCGAAGCTGGCCGCGCTCACCCCGGTCGAGCGGGAGCACGCGCTGCTCGACCTGGTGCGCACCGAGGCCGCCACCGTGCTCGGCCGGGGCGCCGGCGAGCGCCCGGCCGCCGGCCGCAGCTTCAAGGACCTGGGCTTCGACTCGCTGACGGCGATCGAGCTGCGCGACCGGCTGGCCACCGAGACCGGCACCCGGCTGCCTGCCACCCTGGTCTTCGACCACCCCACCCCGGCGGAGCTGGCCGGCCGGCTGGCCGCCGAGTTCGGCGCTGCTGCGACGTTGACGCCGGTGGTGCCGACCACGGCGGTCGACCCGGCCGAGCCGATCGCGATCGTCGCGATGGCGTGCCGCTATCCCGGCGAGGTGGCCGGCCCCGAGGACCTGTGGCGGCTGGTCGCCGACGGGGTGGACGCGATCGGGCCGTTCCCGGCCGACCGCGGCTGGGACCTGGACGGCCTCTATCACCCCGACCCGGACCACCCCGGCACCTCCTACGTCCGGGAGGGCGGTTTCCTGCACGACGCCGCCGCGTTCGACCCGGTGCACTTCGGCGTCTCGCCGCGCGAGGCGCTCGCGATGGACCCGCAGCAGCGGCTGCTGCTGGAGACCAGCTGGGAGCTGCTCGAACGCGCCGGGCTCGACCCGGCCGGCCTGCGCGGCACGCCGACCGGCGTCTTCGTCGGGGCCGGCAACTCCGGCTACCTCAGTGGCGCGGCCATCCCGGCCGAGGCCGAGGGGTACGGGCTGACCGGCAGCGTCGCCAGCGTGCTGTCCGGCCGGCTGTCCTACACGTTCGGCTTCGAGGGCCCGGCGGTCACCGTCGACACCGCCTGCTCGTCCTCCCTGGTCGCGCTGCACCTGGCCGCGCAGGCGCTCCGGTCCGGCGAGTGCTCGCTGGCCCTGGCCGGCGGCGTCTCGGTGATGGCCACCCCGACCGGCTTCATCGAGTTCAGCCGGCAGCGCGGCCTGGCCGCCGACGGCCGGTGCAAGTCGTTCGCCGCCGCCGCCGACGGCACCGGCTGGTCCGAGGGCGTCGGCGTGCTGCTGCTGGAGCGGCTGTCCGACGCCCGCCGCAACGGGCACCGGGTGCTGGCCGTCGTGCGCGGCTCGGCGGTCAACTCCGACGGTGCCTCGAACGGCCTGACCGCGCCGAACGGGCCGTCCCAGCAGCGGGTCATCCAAGCCGCGCTGGCCACCGCCGGGCTGACCCCGGCCGAGGTGGACGCGGTGGAGGCGCACGGCACCGGCACCACCCTGGGCGACCCGATCGAGGCGCAGGCGCTGCTCGCGACGTACGGCGCCGACCGTCCGGCCGACCGGCCGCTGTGGCTGGGCTCGATCAAGTCCAACATCGGCCACACCGCGGCGGCGGCCGGGGTGGCCGGCGTGATCAAGACGGTGCTGGCCATGCAGCACGGCCTGCTGCCGCAGACCCTGCACGTGGACCGGCCGACCGGCGAGGTGGACTGGGCCGCCGGCGGCGTCCGGCTGCTGACCGAGCCGGTTGCCTGGCCGGAGACCGGCCGGGCCCGGCGGGCCGCGGTGTCCGCGTTCGGGGTGAGCGGCACCAACGCGCACGTCGTGTTGGAACTGCCGGTGTTGGAGCTGCCGGTCTCTGAGCTGCCGATCGCTGACCTGGAGCCCGAGCCCGGGGTGACCCGCCCGTTCGCCGGGCCGGGCCTGCTGCCGTGGCTGGTGTCCGCCTCCAGCGCCGCCGGCCTGCACGGCCAGGCCGAGCGGCTGGGCGCGCACCTCACCGCGCATCCCACCGACGTCACCCGGGCCCTGGCGACCCGCCGGGCCACCCTGGCCCACCGGGCCGTCGTGTTGGCCGCCGACGCCGCCCCCGCCGCCGGGGCGCTGGCCGCCCTCGCTGCCGGTGACGCGCCGGCCGAGACCGTCCGGGGCGTCGCCGCGGCCGGGCGCCGGGTGGCGTTCGTCTTCCCGGGCCAGGGGTCCCAGTGGGCCGGCATGGCGGCCGGGCTGCTCGACGACTCGCCGGTCTTCGCGGCCCGGATCGCCGAGTGCGAGCAGGCACTGTCGGCTTATGTGGACTGGTCGTTGACCACTGTGCTGCGCGATGGCACGGGGTTGGACCGGGTCGACGTGGTGCAGCCGGCGCTGTGGGCGGTGATGGTCTCGCTCGCGGCGCTCTGGCGGGCCTGCGGCGTCGAGCCGGCCGCGGTGGTGGGGCATTCCCAGGGCGAGATCGCCGCCGCCTGCGTGGCCGGCGCGCTCAGCCTGGCCGACGGGGCGAAGGTCGTCGCGCTGCGCAGCAAGGCATTGCTCGCGCTGGCCGGACGCGGCGGCATGGTCTCGGTGCGCCGGCCGGCGGCCGAGGTCGAGGCGCTGCTGGCCGCCGACGCCGCGCAGGCCGACCCGGCACTGGCCGGCCTCGCGGTGGCCGTGGTGAACGCTCCCGGCGAGGTCGTGGTGGCCGGCCCGGCCGCCGCGCTGGACGCCCTGCTCGCCGGGGACGAGACGCACGCCCGCCGGATCCCGGTGGACTACGCCTCGCACTCGGCCCAGGTCGAGGAGCTGCGCGCGGAGATCCTGGCCGCGCTGGCCGGCGTCACCCCGCGCCCGGCGGAGCTGCCGTTCTACTCGACGGTGACCGCCGGCCGGTTCGACACCACCGGCCTGGACGCCGGGTACTGGTACGAGAACCTGCGCCGGCCGGTCCGCTTCGCCGACACCGTCGAGCAGCTGCTGGCGGCCGGCTTCGACACCTTCGTCGAGGCCAGCGCGCACCCGGTGCTGACCACCGCCATCGCAGGCCTGGACGACGACACCGGCGACGATGCAACCGGCGTGCTCGCGCTCGGCAGCCTGCGCCGCGACGACGGCGGCCGGCCCCGGTTCCTGCGCTCGCTCGCCGAGGCGCACGTGGCCGGAGTCGGCGTGGACTGGGCCGCGGTGCTGCCTGCCGATCCGAGCGAGGACGACAGCACAGACCTGCCGACGTACGCCTTCCAGCGGCGCCCGTTCTGGATTCCGTCCGGCACCGCCGCCGATCCGGGCGCGCTGGGGTTGGAGGCCGCCAGGCACCCGCTGCTCGGCGCGGCCGTCCGCCGGGCCGGCACCGGCAGCCTGGTTCTCACCGGCCGGATCTCAGCCCGCACCCAGCCGTGGACCGGCGAGCACACCGTCGCCGGCGTCCCGGTGCTGCCCGGGCCGGCGCTGGTCGAGCTGGCGGTCCGGGCCGGTGACGAGGCCGGGTGCGGCCGGCTGGAGGAGCTGCTGCTGGCCGCGCCGGTGCTGCTGCCGGGCGGCGGTGGCAACCTCCGGCTGCAGGTCACCGTGGACGAGCCGGACGAGGACGGCCGCCGCGCGGTGACCGTCTACTCCCAGCCGGACGGGGCGAACGCCTGGACCCGGCACGCCACCGGCACCGTGGCACCGATCGACGCCGCACCGACCGACAGCGAGCCGGACGACAGCACGGTTGCCGGCGCCGCGGAGCTCGCGGCCTGGCCACCGGCCGACGCCACCGAGGTGCCGGTCGAGGATGGCTACGCCGCGCTGGCCGAGGCCGGCTACGGCTACGGCCCGGCGCTGCGGGCACTGCGCACCGCCTGGCGGCGCGGTGACGAACGGCGCGGCAGCGAGGTGCTGGCCGAGGTCGCGTTGCCGGCCGCGCTGCTCGCCGACGCCGAGGAGTACGTGCTGCACCCGGTGCTGCTCGACGCCGCGCTGCAGGCCGCCGGCCTGGCCGGGACCGAGCAGCCCGACCAGCCCGGCACCGACGAGCCGGCCGACACCGAGCCGGCCGGCGAGCAAGCGGGCACCGTCCGGCTGCCCTTCGCCTGGACCGACGTGACCGTGTACGCGGCCGGCGCGACCCGGCTGCACGTGCGACTCACGCGGAACGGCGAGGGCGACCTGTCGCTGCTGCTGGCCGACCCGTCCGGCGCGCCGGTGGCCACCGTCGGGGCGCTGGCGATGCGGTCGGTCCCGGCCGACCGGCTGGCCCTACCTGCCGCGCCGGCGCCCGAGCAGGCACCCGCCGGACAGGTCCGGCGCTAGGCCGCCGCGGCCGGGACCACCGGCGCCGCCGCGGCCCGGGCACTGCAGGCCCGGCTGGCCGGCCGCCCGGCCGCCGAGCGCGAACGGATCCTGCTGGAACTGGTGCGCACCGAGGTCACCGCGGTGCTCCGGCACGGCGAGGGCGACGCGGTGACCGCCGACGTGGCGTTCAAGAGCCTCGGCTTCGACTCGATCACCGCGGTCGAGCTGCGCAACCGGCTCAACTCCGCGACCGGGCTGCGGCTGGCCGCGACCATGGTCTTCAGCCACCCGACACCCGCCGAGCTGGCCCGCCACCTCGCCGGCCAGCTGGCCGAGCAGCAGGCGGGCGTGCCGGACACCGACGCGCCCCGCCAGCTCGACCGGCTGGAGGCCACCCTGTCGGCCGCCTCGCCGCAGGCCCGCGCCGAGATCACCGGCCGGCTGGAGGCGCTGCTGCGCACCTGGCGGCCCGCGGACGAGGCCGCGCCCGCCGCCCGCAGTGCCGCAGTGCTCGATGCCGACGCGCTCGCGGCCGTCTCGGCCGACGAGCTGTTCGACCTGATCGACAACCTGGGAGAGCCCTCATGACCCACCCCGACCACGAGCCGGCCCCCGCGACCGACACCGCGACCACCTCAGGAGAACGGATGAGTAACGAGGACAAGCTCCTCGGCTACCTCAAGCGGGTCACCGCCGACCTCAGCCAGGCCCGGGCCCGGCTCGGCGAGATGGAGGCGGCGGCGACCGAGCCGATCGCGGTGGTCGGCATGGCCTGCCGCTACCCGGGCGGGGTCAGCTCGCCGGACGAGCTGTGGCAGCTGGTCGCCGACGGGGTCGACGCGATCGGACCGTTCCCGACCGACCGCGGCTGGGACCTGGAGCGGCTCTACCACCCGGACCCGGACCACGCCGGCACCTCCTACGTCCGCGAGGGCGGCTTCGTCGCCGACGCGACCGCTTTCGACCCGGCGTTCTTCGGCATCTCCCCGCGCGAGGCGCTGGCGATGGACCCGCAGCAGCGGGTGCTGATGGAGACCGCCTGGGAGCTCTTCGAACGGGCCGGCATCGACCCGGGCACACTGCGCGGCAGCCGCACCGGGGTCTACGTCGGCGCTGTCTCGTCCAACTACCTGGCCGCGCTCGACCCGGTGCCGGACGGCGTCGAGGGCTACCTCGGCACCGGCAACATGACCAGCGTCGTCTCCGGCCGGGTCGCCTACTCCTTCGGGTTCGAGGGCCCGGCGGTCACCGTCGACACCGCCTGCTCGTCCTCGCTGGTCGCCCTGCACTGGGCCGGCCAGGCGCTGCGGTCAGGGGAGTGCACGCTCGCCCTGGCCGGCGGCGTCTCGGTGATGCCGGCGCCCGGCGCGTTCATCGAGTTCAGCCGGCAGCGCGGGCTGGCCACCGACGGCCGGTGCAAGTCGTTCGCCGCGAGCGCCGACGGCACCGGCTGGGCCGAGGGGGTCGGACTGCTGCTGCTGGAACGGCTCTCGGACGCCCGCCGCAACGGTCACCGGGTGCTGGCCGTGCTGCGCGGCTCGGCGATCAACCAGGACGGCGCCTCGAACGGCCTGACCGCGCCGAACGACCGCGCCCAGGAACGCGTCATCCGGGCCGCGCTGGCCGCCGCCCGGCTCAGCCCCGAGCAGGTGGACGCGGTCGAGGCGCACGGCACCGGCACCACCCTCGGCGACCCGATCGAGGCGCAGGCGCTGCTGGCCACCTACGGCCGGGCTCACACGGCGGAATCGCCGCTGCGGCTGGGCTCGATCAAGTCGAACCTGGGCCACTCGGCCGCCGCGGCCGGGGTGGCCGGGGTGATCAAGATGATCCAGGCGCTGCGCCACGACATGCTGCCGCAGACCCTGCACGTGGACGCGCCGAGCGACGCGGTCGACTGGGGTGACGGCTCGGTCGCGCTGCTCACCGAGGCCGTCGCCTGGCCGGCGGCCGCCGAGCCGCGGCGGGCCGCGGTCTCCTCGTTCGGGGTCAGCGGCACCAACGCGCACGTGATCCTGGAGGAGGCGCCGGCGCCCGACCCGGACGCTGCTGACGAAGCCGCCGCGCCGGCGGTACCGCTGCCGGTGGTCCCGCTGCTGCTGTCGGCCCGGGGTGCCGCCGCGCTGCGCGGCCAGGCCGCCAAGCTCGCCGACGCGCTGGCCGAAAACTCTGATCTCACCGCCGTGGCCCGGACCTTGGCCACCGCCCGGGCCGGTCACCCCGACCGGGCCGCGGTGCTCGCCGCCGACCCGGCCGCCGCGGTCGCCGCGTTGCGCGCGCTGGCCGAGGACGTCCCGACGCCCGGCGTGCTGCGCGGCAGCGTCCGGCCGGACACCCGCGCGGTCTTCGTCTTCCCGGGGCAGGGGTCGCAGTGGGCCGGGATGGCCGCACAGCTGCTCGCCGAGGTGCCGGTCTTCGCCGAGCGGATCGCCGAGTGCGAGCAGGCACTTTCCGCTTATGTGGACTGGTCGTTGTCCGACGTGCTGCGCGACGGCACCGGGCTCGATCGGGTCGACGTGGTGCAGCCGGCGCTGTGGGCGGTGATGGTGTCGCTGGCCGCCACCTGGCAGGCGCTCGGCATCGAGCCGGCCGCGGTGGTGGGGCATTCCCAGGGCGAGATCGCCGCCGCCTGCGTGGCCGGTGCGCTCAGCCTGGCCGACGGGGCCAGGGTGGTCGCGCTGCGCAGCAAGGCGCTGCTCGCGCTGGCCGGCCGCGGCGGCATGGTGTCGGTGTCGCTGCCGGCCGCCGAGGTCCAGGCCCGGCTGGCGGATGAGCGGATCGCGGTGGCCGCGCACAATGGCCCGGCCGCGACCGTGGTCTCCGGCGATGTCGAGTCGCTGGAGGCGCTGCTGGCCGGGTGCGAGCGCGACGGCGTGCACGCCCGCCGGATCGACGTGGACTACGCCTCGCACAGCGCGCACGTCGACGCGGTGCACACCGAGGTGCTGTCCGCGCTCGCCGGCATCACCCCGCACGCCGGCCGAGTGCCGTTCTACTCGGCGGTGACCGGCGCCCCGGAGCCGGGCGAGAGCCTGGACGCGGCGTACTGGTACCGCAACCTGCGCGCCCCGGTCCGGTTCGCCGAGACCGTCCGGCGGCTGCTGGACGACGGCTTCGCGCTCTTCGTCGAGGCCAGCCCGCACCCGGTGCTGACATCCGGCATCGGCGACACCGCCGAGGCGGCCGGCGCGCCGGCGGTGGCGTTGGGCACGCTGCGCCGGGACGAGGGCGGCACCGCCCGGCTGCTCACCGCGCTGGGCGAGGCCTGGACGCACGGCGCCGCACCCGACTGGTCCGCGGTGCTGCCGGCCGGCCCCGCCGCCGACCTGCCCACCTACGCCTTCCAGCGGCAGCGGTTCTGGCCCGAGGCGGTGGCCGGCGCCGGTGGCGACCCGGCCAGCCTGGGCCTGACCGCGGCCGGTCACCCGCTGCTGTCGGCGGCCGTCACCTCGGCCGCTACCGGCGAGCTGCTGCTGACCGGCAGCCTGTCGGTGCGGACCCACCCGTGGCTGGCCGACCACGCGGTGGCCGGCACCGTGCTGCTGCCCGGCACCGCCTTCGTCGAACTCGCGCTGCGGGCCGGCCGGGCGGCCGGCGCCGAGCAGCTGGAGGAGCTCACCGTGGAGACCCCGCTGGCGCTGCCCGACGGGGCGGCGGTGCACGTCCAGGTCGCGGTCGGCCAGGCCGACGAGGCCGGCCGGCGCGGCGTCACCGTGCACGCCCGGCCGGCCGCCGCCGAGGAGGATGCGCCATGGACCCGGCACGCCGCCGGCACCCTGGTTCCCGCGTCCGAGGGCACGCTGGCGGAACTGGCCGAGTGGCCGCCGGCCGGTGCCGAACCGGCCGAGCTGGCCGGCTACTACGCCGGCCTGGACGAGGCCGGCTACGGCTACGGGCCGGCCTTCCAGAACCTGCGGGCGGCCTGGCGGCACGGCGACGAGGTGTACGCCGAGATCGCCCTCGCCCCGGCCCTGCACCGCGACGCCGAACGGTTCGGCCTGCACCCGGCGCTGCTCGACGCGGCCCTGCACGCGGTCGGCCTGGCCGGCTTCGTCACCGACCTCGGCCGGGTGCGGCTGCCCTTCGCCTGGACCGGCGTCCGGCTGGACGCGGTCGGCGCCACCGAGCTGCGGGTCCGGATCAGCCCGGCCGCCGACGCGGTGGACGAGACCGCGGTCGCCGTCCGGGTGGACGTGGCCGACGGCACCGGACGGCCGGTGGCCGGCATCGAGTCGCTCGTCATGCGACCGGTCGCGGTCGGCGCCCTGGTCACCCCGGCCGCGCCCGACGCGCTCTACCGGCTGGCCTGGCCGGCGGTGCCGGCTGCCGCACCGGACCCGGCGCAGCGCTGGGCCCTGCTCGGCGCCGACGCGGCGTTCACGGCAGCGCTCACCGACACCCTGACCGCCGCGCTGCCCGCCGCCCAGCACTACCAAGACCCGGCCGCGCTGGTCGCGGCCGTCGCGGCCGGCGAGCCCGTCCCGGACGTCGCGGTGCTGCCGCTCACCGGACCGGGCACCGACCCTGGCTCCGCGACCTCGGCGCTGCTCGCCACCGTGCAGGGCTGGCTGCGGGCCGACGAGCTGGCCGGCACCACGCTGGTCGTGCTCACCCGGGGCGCGGTGGCCGCCGCACCCGGCGAGGACGTGACCGAGCTGGCGCACGCCCCGGCCTGGGGGCTGCTCCGTGCGGCCCAGGCCGAGGAGCCGGGCCGGTTCGCGCTGATCGATCTCGACACCGACCCGGCCTCGCTCGCCGCGCTGCCGGCAGCGATTGCCACCGGCGAGCCGCAGCTGGCGGTGCGGGCCGGCCAGCCGTGCGCGCCCCGGCTCCGCCCGGCCGCGCACGACACCCTGGTGCCGCCGGCCGAGGGTGCCTGGCGGCTGGACACCGCCGGTGCCGGCGCGCTCGACGGGCTGGCGCTGCTGCCGTACCCGGCCGCCGAGGCCGAGCTGGCCGCGGGCCAGGTGCGGATCTCCGTCCGCGCCGCCGGGCTGAACTTCCGGGACGTGCTGGTCGGGCTGGGCATGGTGCCCGGCCAGGTCGGCATGGGCAGCGAGGCGGCCGGCGTGGTCGCCGAGACCGGCCCCGGCGTCACCGACCTCCAACCTGGCGACCGGGTCACCGGCATCGTGCCGGCCGGCTTCGGCCCGCTCGCCGTCGCCGACCAGCGCACCCTGGTGCGGATCCCGGCCGGCTGGAGCTTCGCCCGGGCGGCCGGCGTCCCGGTGGTCTTCCTGACCGCCTGGTACGCGCTGCTCGACCAGGCCGGGCTCCGGCCGGGGGAGCGGGTGCTGGTGCACGCCGGGGCCGGCGGGGTCGGCATGGCCGCCGTGCAGCTGGCCCGGCACCTCGGCGCGGAGGTATTCGCCACCGCCAGCCCGGCCAAGTGGGACGCGCTGCGCGCGCTCGGCCTGGACGACGCCCACCTGGCCTCGTCCCGGACGCTGGACTTCGAATCCCGGTTCCTGGCCGCGACCGGCGGCGAGGGCATGGACGTGGTGCTCAACTCGCTGGCCGGCGACTTCGTGGACGCGTCGCTGCGGCTGCTGCCGCGCGGTGGCCGGTTCCTCGAACTCGGCAAGACCGACGTCCGCGACCCGGAGCAGGTCGACCTGGAATACCCCGACGTCCGGTACGTCTCGCACGTCGACCCGGCGCCGGAACGGATCGGCGAGATACTCACCGAGGTGCTGGCGCTGCTCGGCGACGGTGGCCCGCTGCGCCCGCTGCCGGTCCGCGCCTGGGACGTCCGCCGGGCGCCCGAGGCGTTCCGGCACATGAGCCAGGCCCGGCACACCGGCAAGCTGGTGCTCACCGTGCCGCGCGGTCTCGACACCGACGGAACCGTGCTCATCACCGGCGGCACCGGCACCCTGGGCGGCCTGGTCGCCCGGCACCTGGTGCGCGAGCGCGGCGTCCGGCACCTGGTGCTGGCCGGTCGCCGCGGACCGGACGCGCCCGGCGCCGCCGCGCTGGCCGAGGAGCTGACCGGGCTCGGCGCGCAGGTGCGGGTGGTGGCCTGCGACGCCGCCGACCGGCCGGCGCTGGCGGCGCTGCTGGCCGGCATCCCGGCCGAGGCCCCGCTGACCGCGGTGGTGCACGCGGCCGGCGTGCTCGACGACGGCGTGCTCGGCTCGCTCGGGCCGGACCAGCTCGAGAAGGTGCTGCGGCCCAAGATCGACGCCGCGACGAACCTGCACGAGCTGACCGCCGGGGCCGACCTGGCCGCGTTCGTGCTGTTCTCCTCGATGACCGGGGTGTTCGGCAACCCGGGCCAGGCCAACTACGCCGCCGCCAACACCTACCTCGACGCGCTCGCCGCCCACCGGTCGGCCGCCGGGCTGCCGGCCACCTCGCTGGCCTGGGGCTTCTGGGAGCAGGCCAGCGGCATGACCGGCCACCTCGGCGCCGACACGGTCGGCCGGATGACCCGGCTGGGCGTCCGGCCGCTGGCCACCGGGCAGGCGCTGGCGCTGCTGGAGGCGGCCATCGCCCGGGACGAGCCGCTGCTGCTGCCCACCCAGCTCGACCTGGCCGCGCTGCGGGCCCGGGCGGCCGGGGGCGAGCCGCTGCCCGGTCCGCTGCAGGGGCTGGTCCGCACCCCCGAGCGGCGGGCCGCTGCGGCCGGTGCCGGGGCCGGCAGCTCGCTGGCCGACCGGCTGGCCCGGCTGCCCGAAGCGGGCCGGGACGAGCTGCTGCTCGACCTCGTCCGCGGTCACGTCGCGGTGGTGCTCGGCCAGGAGTCGCCGGAGCTGATCGAGGAGGACCGGGCGTTCCGCGACCTCGGCTTCGACTCCCTCACCGCGGTCGAGCTGCGCAACCGGCTCACCGCGGCCACCGGGCTGCGGCTGCCGGCCACGCTCGTCTTCACCCACCCGACGCCGCGGCTGCTGGCCCGGCACCTGCGCGAGCAGCTGGCGCCGGAGCCGGCCGTGCCCGAGGTCGACACCGGCCTGCTGCCCGACCTGGACCGGCTGACCGCCGCGCTCGAACGGGCCACGCCGGACGAGGAGGCCCGGGTCGCGATCGGTCGCCGGCTGGAGGCGCTGCTGCTGCGCTGGCGCGCCGATGGCGACCGGTCCCGTTCGGTGATCGGCGAGGGCGACCTCGACACCGTCTCCGACGAGGAGATGTTCGCCCTCATCGACAGCCAGCTGGAGGGCTGAGCCGTGCCCGTCCCAGCATCGATCCGCACATCCGAGAGGCCCCGATGACCGCCACCGAAGACCGGCTCCGCGAGTACCTCAAGCGGGTGACCACCGACCTCAGCCGGGTCCGCACCCGCCTCGGTGACCTGGAGGCGGCGAGCACCGAGCCGATCGCGATCGTCGGCATGGCCTGCCGCTACCCGGGCGGGGCGACCTCGCCGGAGGAGCTGTGGCGGCTGGTCGAGCAGGAGCGCGACGCCGTCGGCGGCTTCCCGACCGACCGCGGCTGGGACCTCGACGGCCTCTACGACCCGGACCCGGACGCGACCGGCAAGAGCTACGCGACCGAGGGCGGCTTCGTGCCGGACGCGTTCGACTTCGACGCCGACTTCTTCGGCATCTCGCCGCGCGAGGCGCTGGTGATGGACCCGCAGCAGCGGCTGCTGCTGCAGACCTGCTGGGAGGCGCTCGAACGGGCCGGCATCGACCCGAGCACGCTGGCCGGCACCGACACCGGCGTCTTCGCCGGCGCCATCTCCTCCGGTTACCTGGTGCAGTTGCGCCAGCCGCCGGCGGGCGTCGAGGGATATCTCGGCACCGGCAACATGGCCAGCGTCGTCTCCGGCCGGGTGGCCTACGCGCTCGGCCTGGAGGGGCCGGCCGTCACCATCGACACCGCCTGCTCGTCCTCGCTGGTCGCGCTGCACTGGGCGGCCCGCTCGCTGCGCGCCCGGGAGTGCGGGTTGGCGCTGGCCGCCGGGGTGACCGTGATGGCCAGCCCCAGCGCGTTCCTGGAGTTCAGCCGGCAGCGCGGGCTGGCCACCGACGGCCGGTGCAAGTCCTTCGCGGCGTCGGCCGACGGGGCCGGCTGGTCCGAGGGCGTCGGCGTGCTGCTGCTGGAACGGCTCTCGGACGCCCGCCGCAACGGCCACCGGGTGCTGGCCGTGGTCCGCGGCTCCGCGGTCAACCAGGACGGCGCCTCGAACGGCCTGACCGCGCCGAACGACCTGGCCCAGGAACGGGTGATCCGGGCCGCCCTGGCCGACGCCCGGCTCACCCCGGCCGACGTGGACGCGGTCGAGGCGCACGGCACCGGCACCCGGCTGGGGGACCCGATCGAGGCGCAGGCGCTGCTGGCCACGTACGGCCGCAACCGGCCGGCCGACCGGCCGCTGTGGCTCGGCTCGGTGAAGTCCAACATCGCGCACAGCCAGGCCGCGGCCGGGGTGGCCGGCGTGATCAAGATGGTGTCCGCCCTGCAGCACGAGGTGTTGCCGCGTACCCTGCACGTGGACGCGCCCACCCCCGAGGTCGACTGGTCGGCCGGCGCGGTGCGGCTGCTCACCGAAGCGGTGCCGTGGCCGGCCGGGGCCGAGCCGCGCCGGGCCGGGGTGTCGTCGTTCGGCATCAGCGGCACGAACGCGCACGTCATCATCGAGGCGGCACCGGCCGCCGAAGCCAATGCCGAACCAACCTCCGACGACTCGGCCGACGTGACCGGACCGGCCGTGCTGCGCTCGGAGCTGCTGCCCTGGTCGCTGTCCGCCCGGACCCCCGCCGCCCTGGCCGCGCAGGCCGACCGGCTGGCTGCCGCGGTGACCGGCCCGGCGCGCCCGCTCGACCTCGCCTGGTCGCTGGCCACCACCCGGACCGTCTTCGACCACCGGGCCGTCGTGCTGGCCGGTGACGCCGACTCCGGCCGCCGGGTGTTGCACGCGCTGGCCGCGGGTACCCCGGACCCGGCCGTGGTGAGCGGGCTCGCCGGCGCCAGCCGCAAGGTCGCCTTCGTCTTCCCGGGGCAGGGGTCGCAGTGGGCGGGCATGGCGGTGGAGCTGCTGGAGTGCTCGCCGGTGTTCGCGGCGCGGATCGCCGAGTGCGAGGTAGCACTTTCTGCCTATGTGGATTGGTCGTTGCTTGAGGTGCTCCGGGCCGGCACGGGGCTTGATCGGGTTGACGTGGTGCAGCCGGTGCTGTGGGCGGTGATGGTGTCGCTGGCTGCGGTGTGGCGGGCGTGTGGGGTGCAGCCGGCTGCGGTGGTGGGGCATTCGCAGGGTGAGATCGCCGCTGCGTGTGTGGCGGGTGCG
>DATJNU010000120.1:0-9821 GCA_035507775.1 Jatrophihabitans sp. | reverse complement strand
TGCGCGTCAGCGGTCCGACCGCTGACGCGCAGCGAGCAACCCCTAGGTCCGTCCACGGGAAGGCGGTGTGCGAAGGCGCGGCGGGACGGGCACCGACGTGCGGCAGACGGCCACCGACGACAGCGGCCAGTGACGGCCCGGCGCCCGGCCGGACCTGGCCGGCGGTGGCGCACCTCAGCGCGAAGCGCAGGGTCAGATCAGCGCGAAGCGCAGGGTCAGGTCAGCGCGAAGCGCAGGGCCAGATCAGCTGGAGTAGAGGTACAGCCCGTTGTGCGCGGTGCCGGCGAGGTCGGCGGCCTCCTTGCCGAAGCTGAGCAGCGGCGCGACCAGGTCGTTCACCGGGCACTGCCGCACCTCGATCTCGGGCGCCTGCCGGCCGACCATGCGCACCAGCCGGGCAGCGTCCGAGGCGGTCACCGGCTGCTCGCCGTCCGGCGTCCGGATGGTCACCGTGGACTCCTGCACCCGCCAGCCGAGCACCGGGGTCTGGCTGCCACCGTGCCGCAGGGTGAGCCCGTCCGCGGTCAGCGTCATCGCCGCGCCACCGAGTCCGAGCACCGTGGCCGGGGCGTCGCCCGGGATGAAGCCGCGGATCGCCCGGCGGCTGCCCGGGGCGTACAACCCGTAGCCGGTGGCCGCGTGCCGTTCCAGGTACTGCCGGGTCTGGGCCAGCTGGCGGCTCATCTCCAGCGCCCGGTGGTAGTCGACGCGGGCGTGGTCCAGCCGCAGCACCTGCAGCGTCGAGACGTCGCACCGGTGCGCCGCCCAGTCCAGCAGCGCGGTGATCAGCGCCCGCTCGCCGAGATAGCGCTCGGCGGCGTAGCGGGCGCGCCAGGCGATGAACCGCTGGAAATCCTCCGGCCGGACCGGCTGCTCGGCGTGCGCGAGGTCCAGCCGCCAGTCGCACAGGTGGCCGTCGGGGTCGTAGACCGGCCGGGCCAGATCCTGCAGCTCCGGCGGCAGGTGGGGCGGCACCGCATCGGTCAGCACCACGATGCGGAGCTGGTCGTGGCCGCGGCCGCTGAGGGTGCCGGTAAGTTGGCCGGTCTGGTGGACGCTGACGGTCATGCGCTCATGCCTCCCGAAACTGGAACCTCGCCTACCGTCAATCCTAGTGAGACACGGCGGCGCTCCCAGTGCCTTTGGACACTCGTGCCTTTGGACACCCGTGCCTTTGGACACCCGTGCCTTTGGACACTCGTGCCTTTGGACACTCCCGCGGGCGGGTCCCGGACCCTCGACCACCCACCCACCCGGCAGGCGCGAACGGGCCGCCGGGTCACCCGCCGGCCGGCCGGCTGAAAAGCTCGGCCAGCGGGCCCGCCTGGTCCGGCTCGGCCAGGATCAGCGCGTCGTCGCCGGCCTCCAGCACCGTCTCGCCGGTGACCGGCACCAGCGCACCGGCCCGGATCACGAAGCTGATCCAGGCGAACTCCGGCAGCCGGACCAGCTCCGCGATGCTGCGGCCGTCCGCGGCCGAGCCCGGCGCGACGGTCAGCCGGTGCACGCCGGCCGGCTCATCCCGCAGCCGCACCCCGAGCGCCCACGGCTCCGGTTCGACCGGGCGCATCCGGACCCCCAGCCGGTGGGCCAGCGACGGCAGCGCGGTCGCCTGCACCGTCACCGAGAAGGCCACCACGATCACCACGATGCCGTAGAGCCGTTCGGTGTCGGGCAGCTTCGCGGTCAGCAGGAAGCTGCCGAGCAGGATCGGCACGGCGCCCTTCAGCCCGGACAGCAGCACGAACAGCCGCTCGTTGCGGGCCAGCTCGGAACCGATCAGGCAGGCCCCGACGAGCAGCGGCCGCACCACCACGGTGAGCAGCACGGCCAGCACCAGGCCGGCCAGCCAGACGTCGGGGCTGGCCAGTTCGCCGAGGTCCACGGTCAGCCCGAGCGCCACGAACGCCACGATCTCGCCGAGGCTGGCCGCGGCCGAGTGGACGTGCTCGATCTCCCGCTTGTACGGCGCCCGGGCCTCACCGAGCACGATGCCGGCCACGAAGACCGCCAGGTAGCCGGAGCCGTGCGCGAGCACGGTCACCCCGAACAGCGCGAGGATGCAGCCCAGGGTGCGCACCGGATACAGGCCGCCGTTCGGCAGCGGCACCCGGCGGATGAAGTCGAGCAGCAGCCGCCCGCCGATCCCGCCGAAGAGGGCTCCGATGCCCATCTGCAGCGCGAACTGGCCGGCCACCTGGCCGAACGCGCCGGCCGACAGGTGGCCGGCGGTGAGCAGGCTTGCCATGAGCGCGATGCCGACCGGGTCGTTCGCGCCCGACTCCCCCTCGAGGACGGTGCCGGACCGGCCGACCACCTCCTGCTGACCGAGCACCGAGAACACCACGGCGGGATCGGTCGGCGCGACCGCGGTGGCCACCAGCAGCGCCGGGTACCAGCCGAGGCCGAGGGCGTAGTGCGCGATCGCCGCCGCGCCGGCCGCGGTGAGGAAGGTGCCGGCCACCCCGACGATGCCGATGGTGCGGGCCGACCGGCGGAAGTCGGGCCAGCCGAGGTGCATCCCGCCGTCGAAGAGGATGAGCACCAGCGCGATCGTGACCAGGTGATCGACGGTGGCCTCCGACGGCCGGTGCAGGTTCGGCACCAGCTGCACGGCGAGCGCGGTGGCGACCAGCAGCAGCGCGGGTGCCGGGATCCGGGTGCGCTGGGTGATCCGGTTGGAGAGCACCGCGACCACGCCCACCACGCCGATGAGCAGCAGCAGGCCACCGTAGGCGTAGCTGTCGGACATCGGGTCGGCTCCTGATCGACGGCATGGCTGGTGGACTTGCCGACCAGGCTTCCCGGCGCACCGGTGACGACTCTAGCCTGAGAGGCCGAGCCGGCCGCCGACCCGAGTGGAGCAGACCATGAGTGACGTTCCGACCCCGCCCGGTGGGCTGGCCCCGGCGGACGAGCGCCGGCTCGCCGCGTCGCTGTACAACGCCACCTGGGACCTGCTGGACAAGCCCGACCGCACCCAGGCCGAGGACGACGCGATGATCCACGGTGCGCACGCCTCCCGGCACCACTGGGGGCAGGTCGGGGCGCCGGAGAACTTCGCGCGCGGGGAGTGGCAGTGCTCCCGGGTCTATGCGGTGCTCGGCCGCGCCGAACCGTGCCTGCACCATGCTCGCCGGGTGCTGGAGATCTGCCAGGCCAACGGCATCGGCAGCTGGGACCTGGCCTTCGCCCACGAGGCGCTGGCCCGCGGGTACGCGGTGGCCGGCGACCTGGCCGAGGCGCGGGCCTGGACCGAGCGGGCGCTGGCCTCGGCGGCCGGCATCCCCGAGGCCGAGGCCACGGAGCGGGAGCTGGTGCTCGCCGACCTGGCGGCCATCCCGGGGCAGCCCCGGTTCTGGTGAGCCGGGCGGCTCAGCGCGGGATCACCGCGATCAGCGGGGTGACCCGCTGCAGCCGCAGCCGGAGCCGGCCGGAGCGGGACAGCCCGAACGCCACCAGCAGCATCGCCACCCCCGGCACCAGGCCGGCCAGCAGCATGCCCACCCGGGGGCCGAGGTGCTGGTCGATGGCGCCGAGCAGCGGGCCGCCGACCGAGCCGCTGCCGATGAAGACCAGCAGGTAGAGGCCCATCACCCGGCCCCGCACCTCGTCACCGGCGGCGAGCTGCACCGTGGAGTTCGCCGAGGTCAGGAACAGCAGGGTGCTGGCGCCGACCGCGACCAGGGTGAGCAGGTACCCCCATTCGGCCCCCGCGCTGGCGGCGAGCACCAGCGCGGCGCAGGCCGTCCCGCCGATGCCGGCCAGCGCCCGCAACCGGGTGCGGGCTCGCCGGGCCGAGGCCAGCGCGCCGAGCACCGAGCCGAGCGCCACCGCCGAGGTGAGCAGCCCGTACCCGCCCGGTCCCGAGTGGAACTCCGACCGGGCATAGGCGGCCAGGGTGACCGGCAGGTTGATGCTGAACATGCCGAACACGCCGACCAGGACGATCGGCCAGCGGATCGCCGGCTGCGACCAGGCCAGCCGGATGCCGTCGAAGAGCCGGACCGCGGCGGTGGCCGGCGCGCCGGTGCGCACCAGCAGCCGGTCGTCGATCCGGACCAGCGCGACGATCGCGGCGAGGTAGGAGACCGCGTTGATGGCGAAGGAGTACCCGGCGCCCACGGCGTTGATCAGGTAGCCGCTGACCGCCGGCCCCACCAGGGCGCCGAGCTGGAAGATCGAGGCGTTCAGGCTGATCGCGTTGCGCAGCTGGGCCGGCCCGACCATCTCGTTGACGAACGCCTGCCGGGTGGGGTTGTCGATCGCGGTGACGATGCCCAGCACGAACGCGATCAGGTAGACGTGCCAGGGCAGAACTCGGCCGGTCAGGGTCAGTGCGGCCAGCGCCGCGGCGAGCAGGCCCATGCCGGTGTTGGTCAGCAGCAGCACGGTGCGCTTGGCATACCGGTCGGCGATGGCGCCGCCGCACATGCCGAGCAGCAGGGTCGGCAGGAACTGCAGCGCGGTGGTCAGCCCGACCGCGGTCGCGCTGCCGGTGAGGGTCAGCACCAGCCAGTCCTGGGCGATGCGCTGCACCCAGGCGCCGGTGTTGGAGACCAGCTGGCCGGTGGCGAAGAGCCGGTAGTTGCGGATGTGGAAGGAGGCGAAGGTGTCGGTGACGGCGCGGCGCGGCAACGGGATTCCCCACTGGTTTCGTGTCGGGTTCGGTAGCTGTCCTGCCATCCTCGGCCTGATCCGGCTCATTGAGAAGTCGTATCGGTGGTATTAGTGTTATTGCTTCTATGAATGAACAGCCCGTGCGTCACTACGATCCCGACTACCTGCGCACGTTCCTGGCGGTGGCCCAGTCGCTCAGCTTCACCCAGGCGGCCGGCCGGCTCGGCCTCCGCCAGCCCACGGTCAGCCAGCAGATCCGCCGGTTGGAGGAGGCCGTCGGGCGCGAGCTGTTCGTCCGCGACACCCGCAGCGTCGCGCTCACCGCCGACGGCGAGGCGATGGCCGGCTTCGCCCGCTCGATCCTGGCCGCGCACGAGCAGGCGGTCGCCTACTTCACCGGTTCCGGGCTGGTCGGCCGGCTGCGGCTGGGGGTCACCGACGACCTGGCGCTCACCCAGGTGCCGCGGATCCTGCGCGAGTTCCGCCAGCTCTACCCGCGCATCGACCTGGAGCTGACCGTCTCGCAGAGCGGCGCGCTGCAGCGCCGGGTGGAGTCCGGCCACCTGGACCTGGCCTTCGTCAAGCAGCCGGCCGGTCCGGTCGCGCCGCGCGGCGCGCTGGTCCGGCGGGATCGGCTGGTGTGGGCGGCGGTCGCCGGCACCCGGGTCGTGCCCGACGAGCCGCTGCGGCTGGTGGTCTACCAGGCACCCAGCGAGAGCCGGTCCCTCGCGGTGCGGGCGCTGGAGGGCGCGGGCCGGGCCTACCGGATCAGCTGCACCGTGCGCGGCGTGAACGGGGTGATCGCCGCGGTGCGGGCCGGGCTCGGGGTGGCGGTGGTGGCCCGGACGCTGCTGCCGGAGGACTTCGTCGAGTTGCCGGCCGGCGAGGGCCTGCCGGAGCTCGGCGAGATGGACCTGGTGCTACTGCGCAGTGCACGGGCGGCCAGCGAGCCGGTGGACGCGCTGACCTCGGCGATCCTGGCCAGCGGGCGCCCGCTGTCGGTCGGCCGCGGCAGCTGAACGGCGGCAGCAGGGAAGGCCGGGGCGCTGGATCGGTGACCTTCGGGCCTGTTCCGCACCCACCGGGCTCGGCAGGATGGGGGGATGGCGGCGCACGGCGTGACAGCGGAGTCCTACCTCGAACGCGAGCTGAAGTTCGACGTGCCCGCCGGGTTCGCGACCCCGGACGACCTCGGCGGGCTGGCCGCGGCGACCGAGGCCCACGCGCAGCGGCTGCGCAGCGAGTACTACGACACGGCCGACTTCGCCCTGCGGGCCGCCGCGGTCACCCTGCGCCGGCGCACCGGGGATGCCGACCAGGGCTGGCAGCTGAAGATCCCGCGGCCCCCGGCCCGGGAGGAGCTGCGGTTGCCGCTGGGGCCGGAGGGTGAGCCGGTGCCGGCCGAGTTCGACCTGCTGCTGCAGGGCATCCGGCGCGGCCAGCCGCTGCGCCCGGTGGCGGTGCTGACCACCGACCGGACGGTGACCGGGCTGCTCGACGCCGGTGGCGCGACCCTGGCCGAGCTCGCCGACGACTCCGTGCACGCCGCGACGGTCGGCGACACGGTCACCGCCAGCGCCTGGCGGGAGCTCGAGATCGAGCTGGGCAGCGGCGACGAGGAGCTGCTGCAGCAGCTGGCCGAGCTGGTCCGCGGACACGGCGCGGAGCCGGCGACGGCGGCCTCCAAGCTGGCCCGCGCGCTCGGCGACGGCACGGTCGCGCCGGCTGACCCGCTGACGGCCTACCTGGGGGAGCAGCAGCGGATGCTGCTGGCCGGTGACCTCGCCCTGCGCCGCGGCGACGCCTCGGTGATCCACAAGACCCGGGTCGCGTCCCGGCGCTTCCGCAGCACGCTGCGCACGTTCGGGCCGCTGTTCGACGAGGCGGTCCGGACCCGGCTCGATGCCGAACTGCGCTGGTACGCGGCACTGCTCGGCGATGTCCGCGACCGGCAGGTGCTGGACCGGCGGCTGCTGTCGATGCTCGACGAGCTCGACGACACCCTGGTGCTCGGCCCGGTGCGGGCGCGGATCGAGCACGAGCTGTCTCGCGAGCAGGGCGAGCACTGGGCCGGCGTGCAGCAGGCGCTGACCGGCGAGCGCTACCTGGTCATGCTCACTGAGGTGAACGACTTCATCCTGTCCCTGCCGGCCGAAACCGGATCGCACCGGAAGCTGCTCACGCTCATGCGGCGGGCCGACCGCAAGGTCACCGGCAGGTTGCGGGCCGCAGTCGCCTCGGACGACCCGGCGCTGATGCACCGCACCCGCAAGGCCGCCAAGCGGGCCCGCTACGCCGGTGAGGCGATGGTGCCGCTGGCCGGCCGCCGCGCGGCGAAACAGGCCCGCCGCAACGAGAAGCTGCAGGAGCTGTTCGGCGAGTTCCAGGACAGCCTGGTCTCGGCCGAGTTGCTCAAGCGGCTGGGCCTCATCGCCGGCACCACGCCCGGGGAGAACGGCTTCACCTACGGCCTGCTCTACCAGTCCGAGCGTGACCGGGCCGCCGCGATCCGGCGGCGCGCGCACCGGATCGCCCGCAAGCGCGGCTGAGCATCAGGGCAGGGTCGCGAGCTGGGTAGCCGCCCGCTGGACGGTACTGCGCCCCGACCGAGGCGCCGCCCGCTGACCGGGGCGCCGCCCCGGGAACGGTGGTCCCAGGGCGGCGTCTCGGTCAGGCTATGCGTCAACGGCTCCAGTCCCGGTGCTGGGCGAGGGCCTGCTCCAGGGCCGGCAGCGCCTCCCCTGCGCCGGCCACGGCCTGCAGGCAGCCGGCGGGCAGATAGCCGGCCGAGCCGACGACGCCGACGGCGTCGCCCCAGCCGACGATCGCCTTGCCGTGCCGGTACGCCTCGCCCAGCAGGATGCCGATCCGCGGATCGAGGCCGGCCAGGCCGGGTGCCAGCACCACCGCGTCGAACTCGATCGAACGCGTCGTGTCGTAGCTGCGCTGCACCGGCACCCCGTCGCCGGCCGGCAGCGTCCCGCCGGCCGGAGCGACGATCAGGCCGACCAGGCCGGCATCGAGAATCTGCTTCTGCAACCGGGCAATCTCTGCGCCGTCGGTCTCCGGTCCGGTGATCAGGCCGATCACCCGGCCGGTGGTCGGCCAGCTGCCGCCGAGCTGGGACAGCGCCGGGCTGGGCCGTACCTCTGCCGGCGGCCGCCCCGGCTCCGGCGGGGTGAGACCGAGCCCGGCGGCGACCAGGCCGGTCAGCTCGGCATCGACCTCGGCCAGCACGCCCAGCATCCGTTCCCGGATCGTCGCCTCGTAGCACTTGCCCAGCTCGAAGGTGATCGCCTCGGCCAGGTGCCGCTGCTCGACGTCGGTCAGGCTGAGCCAGAAGAGCCTGGCCTGGCCGAAGTGGTCGCCGAACGAGTCCGGCGCCTCGCGCACCTTCTGGCCGGCGACCGGCCGCGGCACCTCGCGGAACCCGTCCGGCGCTTCGCCGACCGCGAACGGGCAGCCGCCATCGAGCGAATTGGGCTGGTACGGCGCCACCCCCTCGTGCACCGCGTGCTGGTGGAAGCCGTCGCGCAGCATGTCATTGACCGGCGCGTGCGGCCGGTTGATCGGCAACTGGTCGAAGTTCGGGCCGCCGAGCCGGGTCAGCTGGGTGTCGACGTAGGAGAAGAGCCGGGCCTGCATCAGCGGGTCGTCGGTGACGTCGATACCCGGTACCAGGTGCCCGACGTCGAAGGCGACCTGCTCGGTCTCGGCGAAGTAGTTGGTGGGATTGCGGTTCAGCGTCAGCCGGCCGAGCGGCTGCACCGGCACGAGCTCCTCGGGCACGAGCTTGGTCGGATCGAGCAGGTCGATGCCCTCGTGCAGCTGCTCCTCGGAGTCCGGCATCACCTGGACGCCGAGTTCCCACTCGGGATAGGCACCGGCCTCGATCGCGTCGGCCAGGTCGCGCCGGTGGAAGTCGGGGTCGAAGCCGGCTGCCAGCTGCGCCTCCTCCCAGGCCAGCGAGTGCACGCCCAGCGCGGGCTTCCAGTGGAACTTCACCAGGCTGGTCTCGCCGTCGGCGTTCACGAGCCGGAAGGTGTGCACCCCGAAGCCCTCCATCATCCGATAGGAACGGGGGATTCCCCGGTCGGACATCGCCCACATCAGGTGGTGGGTGGCCTCGGTGTGCTGCGAGACGAAGTCCCAGAAGGTGTCGTGCGCGGTCTGGGCCTGCGGGATCTCGCGGTCCGGATGCGGCTTCGCGGCGTGGATCACGTCCGGGAACTTGATGCCGTCCTGGATGAAGAACACCGGCATGTTGTTGCCGACCAGGTCGAAGACACCCTCGTCGGTGTAGAACTTCGTGGCGAAGCCGCGCACGTCGCGCACCGTGTCCGCCGAGCCCCGGGAGCCGGCCACGGTGGAGAACCGGACGAAGACCGGGGTCTCGGCGGCCTCGGCCAGGAACCGCGCCCGGGTCAGCCGGCCGGCGTTGCCGTAGGAGCGGAAGACGCCGTGCGCACCGGCACCGCGGGCGTGCACCACGCGTTCGGGAATCCGCTCGTGGTCGAAGTGGGTGATCTTCTCGCGCAGGTGATGGTCCTGCAGCAGCGTCGGCCCGCGCCGGCCGGCCTTCAGCGAGTGGTCGGTGTCGCGCAGCGGCGTGCCGAGCGCGGTGGTGAGCCGGGTGCCCGACTGGGCGCCGGGCAGGTTCGGTGGATTCTTCGGCACGGAGTCTCCTGAGCGGGAGGGGTCGATCCCAGCGGATCGAGACGCCGGTCCGGTCGGCGGCGGTGCGCCGCACGCGACCGGCGGCAGGTGAGCGGCTGTCAGGCTGAGCCGTCCCTCCACCGTAGCCCGGGAAGGCGCTTCCGGTCAGTCGCTCTCGTACTCCTCGTCGTCCTCGACGGCCAGCGACTGCTCCGCCACGTCGGCGGGATCGGCCTCCCAGACCGGCTCCGTCGCCGGCTGCGGCTCGCCCGGGCCGGGCCTGAGCTCGGCCTGCTGCTCCGCCACGTCGGCCTCGGACGCCTCGGACGGCAGTTCGGTCTCGGACATCGCTGATCGCCTCCAGCCCCGGAGTGGCCTGCGGCTCCAGTCAAGCACGGCGGCCGGGCCTCGTCGGGCCGCCGGGTGTCGCGGCGTCAGCCCCGGATCACGCTGCCGGTCGGGTGCACCTCGTGCGCGTCCGGGTCGTCGAACCAGACCCCGCCCGAGGCCAGGTAGCGGAAGTGCACGTCCTGCCCGGCCGGCAC
>DATJNU010000119.1:0-11392 GCA_035507775.1 Jatrophihabitans sp. | reverse complement strand
CGCGCAGCGAGCAACCCCTCCCTACCCGGGTCCCCACCTACGTTAAGAATCTGGCTGTGCGAACAGCCTGTGGACATCACAGCTAGTGCCGGTCGGGCCTGTGGATGAGCACGGCTGGGCCCACCGCAGGGCGGCAGACTGGTGGGATGAGCACGGCACGCCGACACGGGCAGCCCACGTCCCTTGATTTCATAGCCACCTACCTCTCCCGGGGCCTGCTCGAGATCGAGACGGTGCGGGCCGGTGCCGATCTGGTCGAGTGGGTGCGGCGGGCGGGAATCGTCCATGACCTGACGAAGGTCGACGCCGCCGAGCTGACCCGCACGCGAGAGCTCCGGGAGGCACTGCACGCCGGCGTCTGCTGGGCTGTCGAGGGTCACCCGCTGCGGACCTGGGAGCTGACGGCGATCAACGATGCCGCCGCGGGCGCGACACCGCGGCTGCGACTGGGGCCGCGGGAGGTCCACCGGTCCGGCGGCCTGCCGGCCGTGCTCGGTCATCTGGCACACGACCTGCTCGACCTGCTCGGCTCACCGGACCATACCCGGCTGCGCTGGTGCGGCTCCGTCGAATGCCGCAGACCGGTGCTCGACCGGTCCCACGACGGGCGACGGCGGTGGTGCGGCAAGGCATGCCGGGACCGGGCAAGTGCACTGGGCTACCGCGAACGCGCGTTCAGCAGGCGGTCGGCCGCGGTGAGCGCGTGATCACCGGGCCGGGACGGTCACCGCCCGCTCGTCCGGCGTGCCTTGGCCGGCCCGCCGGCCGGGAGCCGGGCGGCCGAGCAGCGCCATGCCGGCCGCGCCGGCGACCGCCGCGACCACCAGGCCGGCGGCGGGCACCTGCAGCAGCGCGAGCGCCGAGGCCAGCAGCACGCCCGTGATGATCGGCCGGGTGACCGCGGCCGGGGCCTGCGCCGAGCACCGGGCGCCGACGTAGACCGCGGGCAGCGCGCCGACCAGCAGCGAGCCGGTGACGGCCAGCCGGACCTCGCCGAAGAGCAGGTGCCCGGCCGCCGCGGCGGCGACCAGCGGGATGGCCTGGACGATGTCGGTGCCGACCAGCTGGGATGGGCGCAGCCCCGGATAGGCCAGCAGGAGCAGTGCGATGATCAGCGAACCGGCGCCGACCGAGGTCATGCCGACCGCGAAGCCGCCGACCACGCCGATCGCGACGGTGCGGGCCGGCCGCACCACCAGCGGGCCGGCCGGCCGGAGCGACCGCCGGTCGATCGACGCGCGGGCCACGGTCGCGGCCAGCGACAGCAGCAGCACGAGGCCGATGAGCAGCTTGAGCCGGTCCTGCACCGCCGGGGACCGGCCGATCCGGCCGATCAGCACCGCGCCCCCGAACGCGGCCGGCACCGAGCCCAGCGCCAGCCAGCCGAGCAGCGGCACCTGGGCGGTCCGCCGGCGCAGGTGGACGGCCGCGCCGACCGGCTTCATCACCACGCTGGTGACCAGGTCGCTGCTGATCGCGGCCAGCGGGGGCACCCCGAACACCAGCACCAGGATGGGGGTGAGCAGCGCCCCGCCGCCCATCCCGGTCAGGCCGACGAGCAGCCCGACGAGGGCTCCGGCGAGGGCTAGGGACAGGTCGAGGTGCATGGGGTCGGCTCTCTCGTCGGCGCTGGGATCGTCAGCGAGCTCCGCTGGAGGAGGCTCGGGTCGGGACCTGCGCCGAGGGACACCCCTCGGTGGACAGCCGCATCAGGTCGAGGTGCAGCCGGCGTACCGGGCTGAACGACGAGGAGGCAGCCATCGGTCCAGGGTGCGGCCGCGCGACCGGCTTGTCAACCAAGCCGGTAGGCATAGCAGGTTCGCTAAAGAAGCGGCCGGCACCCCGGACGGGCCGGGCTCAGGCGGAACGGGCGCCCCGGCCGCGCAGCAGCACCAGGCCCAATGCCACGACGCCGAGCACGGCGCCGATCGCGCCGAGCACGATGCCGGTGGTCGCGGCACCCTTGCTGGCCCCGTCGGTGGAGCTACCGCCGGCCGCGGGGGCGGCGGTCGCGGTGACCTGGCCGGACGGGCCGGCGGCCGAGTCGGCGGCCAGCTTCAGCACCGGCGCCGGGTGGTCGGGCTCGGTGGTGCTGCCCGGCGCGGACTCCTCGATCCAGGAGACGGTCGAGCCGTCGGAGTACTGCTGGACGGCCTTGAAGGTGAGCGCGTCGACGCCGTCCGGCAGCTGGCCGGCGATGATGGTGAACTGCCCGAAGTAGCCGGGCTTGATGCCGGCCCCGGCCGCCGCGGTCCAGTCGATCTCGGAGACCACCTGGGTGATGTCGCCGTCGTCGGTCTTGATCGGGGTGGCGAGCTTGGCCTGCTTGATGGTGGCGGTCCAGCCGGTCATCGGCGCGACCAGCACCCCGGCCAGCGGGTGGTCGGTCGGCAGCTGCAGCTTCAGCCCGGTGGTGCTGGCGCTGTCGCTCTCGTCCGGCACCCGGAAGGTGATCGTCGCGTCGCTGGCGCCGGCGGCGACCCCCGGCGCGGTGACGGTGACGTGTGCCCAGGCCGGTCCCGCACCGGCCACCAGGCCGACCGCGGCCGCGGCCAGCACCACCCCGGCCCGTCCCATCCGCTTCCCGATTCGCATGCCGCTTCGTCTCCCTTGTCCGCCTGGTCGGACCGTCCGGTCCGCATCGACGAACAGGTCGCGGGCATCGCCGGCCCGGTTCCCGGGAGTGACGCAGGCTACATCGCCGCTACCGGTCCAGGGCCCCGATCAGCTGCGGCCGCAGCTCGCCGGCCTGGATGACCGCGTCGACCGAGCCGACCTCGACCGCCCGCCGGATGCTGTGCACCGAGTCGAACTCGGACGCCACCTCGGCCAGCTTCTCGACCCGGACGCTCGACTTCAGCTCGGCCAGCTCGGTGAGCAGTTCGGCCCGCTGGACCGCCTCGGCGGTGGCGGCCTGGGCCTCCAGCGCCCGGACCCGCTCGTCCCGGGCGGTGCGCTTGTCGACCTCGCCGGCGAAGACCACCGCCGCGGCCGGCGCGCCGCCGATCACCGAGGCGAACGAGCCGTCCACCGCGAGCACCGTCATGTTGTCGTTGAGCGCCTTGGAGAACACCACGAACGCCCCGCCGTGGTAGCGCGAGATCACGCAGAACACGATGGGCCCGGCGAAGTTCACGATGGCCCGGCCGATCTCGGCGCCGTACTCCAACTGCAGGTTGCGCATCGAGTCCGGCGAGCCGTCGAAGCCGGACAGGTTGGCCAGCACCACCACCGGGCGGTTGCCGCTGGCCGCGTTGATGGCGCGGGCGGTCTTCTTCGACGACCGGGGGAACAGCGTGCCGGCGGTCCAGATGTCCGGGCCGTCGCTGGGCGGGAAGCCGCGGCGGGAGATCGGCCGGGACTCGATGCCGATCAGGCACACCGGGCGGCCGCCGAGGTGGGCGTCGAAGACCACCGAGGTGTCCGCGTCGGCCATCCCGGCCCAGCGTTCCAGCATCGGCAGGTCCTGGTCGGCCACCGCGCGCATCAGCGTCCGGATGTCGAACGGCTTCTTGCGGTCCGGGTTGCGCTCGGCGGAGAAGATCTCGCCGATCGTGGTGAAATCGCTGTCCGGGTGCCGGTGGCCGAAGCCGGTGACGTCCCGGTCCGACGGGTCACCGGTCAGCCCCGGCCGCGGCGCGTCCTCGCCCGGCGCCAGGTAGGAGAAGGCGTAGTGCGCGGCCAGCAGGTCGCAGGCGGCGGCCAGGTTCGGCACCCAGTACTGGGCCTGCCCGTTGGGGCCCATCACCCGGTCGTAGCCGCCGATGCCGAAGTTGTCCTCGGCCGACACGCCGCCGGAGAAGTCCAGCGACTGCTTGCCGGTCAGCACCATCGCGCTGTCCGGCGTCATCACCAGGATCCCCTTGGTGTGCATGAGCATCGTGGCCTCGGCGTTCCAGTACGGCTGGGCCCCGACGTTGATGCCGGCCACCACGATGTTGATCTCGTGGCCGGCCTGGGTGAAGGTGACGATCCGCTTGAGCGCGCGGGCCACCCAGTCCATGTTCTCGGTGCCGGAGTCCATCGAGATGCGGGCACCGGCCGAGAGCGCGAACCACTCCACCGGCACCCGCAGGGACTCGGCCAGGTCGAGGGCGGCGATCACCCGCGCGCACTCGGCCTCCGAGAGTGCGCCGAGCGCCCGGGTCGGGTCGCCCAGCAGCACCACCCGGCGCACCCCGTCCGGGTGGCGCTCGGTGGGCGTGCTCGCCACGCCGACCACGATGCCGGCCTTGTTGCCGCCGGGCGCCCGGTCCACCGGCACCAGCTCACCCCGGTCGTCCAGGTCGTACTCGGTGAAGCTGCCCCGCCGGCCGGCGATCATGCCGGTCAGCTCGTACGGGTAGACGTTGCCGCGGCGGCGGGCCCGCTGGGCCTTCTGGTCGTAGTCGGTCAGCGGCTGCAGCCGGTCCGCGGCCGGCTGCGACACCGTGAACACCACACCGGCCCCGGGCTGGAAGGAGAAGGTCGCGGCGACCGGGTGCACCGTGCCGTCCGGGGCGAGGATCCGCCCCTCGGCCTGCACGCTCTCGATGCCGGCGCCCACGGTCAGCGGCGAGATGGTCTTCTGCATCGCGGTGAGCTCGTCCAGCGGGGCGTCGATCACCGGCCAGATGTGCAGCGAGACGATGTTCATGTCCAGCCGGGTGCCGCCGAGCGCGGCCCGGGCCCGCCGGATCGCGTCGCCGCAGCTGGCCACCGCCCGTTCGGCCTGGGGCAGCGAGACGACCCGGCCGGAGGCGTCGCGCACCACGGCCAGTTCCCGGATCTGGGCCAGCGCCACCAGCCGCTGGTCGGCCTCGTTGCCCGGCGCCACGCAGTGGTAGAGCAGCACGTCGTCGGGCGCGTCCAGCCGGGTGATGGTGAAGTCGCGCAGCCGCCGCAGGTTGAGCCGCCGGCCCACCATCGGGTGCACGCCGCGCACCAGGTCGTCCTCCACGCAACCGGCCCCCGCCGGGCGGAAGGTGAAGTACGACACCTGGCGCCCCTCGCCCGGGCAGGTGGCGATCGCGAACCGGCGCACCCGCCAGATCAGGCCGAGCTCGTCGACCCGCTGCCGCAGCACCGCCGATGCCTCGGCCGGCGAGTCCGGGATCTCCGGCCAGAGCAGGTAGAGGTCCACCACGTTCTCGTGGTCGACCGGACCGGATTCGAGTTTCGCCTTGAGTTCGCGCAGGAATTCCGAACCGGGACGCAGCTCGTCGAACGTCGCGACGGTGGTCACCAGATGGCTGGGTCGCTCGTCCAGGGTGTAGTCGCAGGTGACGAACGGGCGCCGCCCGTCGTTCACCAGCTCGGTGGCCACGTTCTGCAGCTCGTACTCGCGGTAGTGGCGGCGGGCCAGCACCTCGAGCATCGGCTCGTGACCGTCGATGCCGCGCTCGATCCGTTCGGCCAGGAACCGGACGATCCGCTCCGGGATCTGGGCCAGCCGGTCCAGCCGGGCGTCGAAGTCGGCCGCGTCGGGGTTGGCCGCGAGGTAGTCCAGCTCCTCGCGCACGCCCGACAGCAGCCGGGCCCGCTCGGCCTCGACCAGCGGCTGGTCGAACCAGCGGTACCGGACGCTGCGGGCCAGGTCGCCGACCACCGGGTAGCGCAGCTGGGTCGCCGCGACCAGCCGGTCGAGCACGTCGCGGGCCTGCTCGGCCTGCGCCGGCACCGGGTCGAGCATCCACTGCTGCAGCAGCGAGGTGACCAGGTGCAGGTGGCTGGCGGTGCCGGGCTGGGCCAGGAAGATCCGGTAGACCGCCTCCTCCAGCGCCGGGGTCCGCTCAAGCTCGGTGACCCCGTAGTGCGCCAGCGCCCGCAGCAGCCGGTCGCGGAAGGACGGCGGCAGCTGCTCGCGGTCGAGGTCCAGGCTGTGCAGGTAGGAGTGGAAGTACTCGCGCGGGCTGTGCACCCGGTCCTCGACCGGGTCCTCGCCGCCCGGCCGGTTGCGGCCCAGCTCGCAGAGGTCGGCGAAGGCGGTGAACAGCTCCAGCTCCCCCTCGATCGGGGCGGCGTCCTGCTCGGCCAGCTTGAGCCGGCACTGCTGGTAGTCGAAGAGGGTGGCGCCCGGCTCGGCCAGGTCGAAGCCGAGCAGCAGGTCGCGCAGGTCGGTCAGGTAGGCCCCGGCCCGTTCGGCCAGCGAGTCCTGCCGGTCGTCCGGCAGCCGCAGCTCGGGGCCGGCCACGACGGCGGACTCCTCGGCCAGGTCGCCGGTGGGCTCCAGCCGGATCATCGGCATGCCAGTCTCGACCTGGCCACCGGCGGTCACCAGCAGCGAGCGCACCCGGGCAGCGAACGGCGCGACCACCACCGTCTCCATCTTCATGCTCTCCAGCACCAGCACCGGGGCGCCGGCGGGCACCTCGTCGCCGACCGCGACCGGCACCGCGACCACCAGGGCGGGTGCCGGCGAGCGCAGCACGCCGCCCTCGTCCCGGGTGATCCGGTGGGTGGTGCCGTCCACCTCGATCAGGTTGGTGGTGCCGTGGGTGGCGCTGACCAGCCGGAACCACTGGTCGCCGACCCGCAGCCGGCTGGCGTGCGCATCCAGCTGCTCGACCAGCGCGTCGAGCTCGCGGGTCTCGCCGCCGTCGGTCAGGCCGACCCGGAACCGGGCCGGGCCGAGCTGGGCGACGGTCAGCTTGTAGCCGATGCCGCGCAGCTTCAGCTCGATGGTGCGCCCCGACTGGTGCCGGGCCTGCGGGCGGCCGCCGTGCGCGGTGGCCAGGAAGTGCTGCCGCTCGGCGACCTCGGCGATCTGGTAGGCCTGGATGGCCGAGGCGACCAGCGCGATCGCCGCGTGCTGGTGCGAGACCAGGCCGCCGTCGGCACGCACCCGGTCGATCCAGCCGGTGTCGGCGCTGCCGTCGATGACCGCGGGCTCGGCGAGCAGGTCGAGCACGAAGCTCTTGTTGGTGGTGCCGCCTTCGATGATCACGGTGGTGTCGGCGACGGCCCGGCGCAGCCGGGAGAGCGCCTCGTCCCGGTCGGCGCCGTAGGCGATGATCTTGGCGATCATCGAGTCGAAGTCGGCCGGGATCGCGTCGCCGGCGCTGAAGCCGGTGTCGACCCGGACGCCCGGGCCGGCCGGCGGGTGGAACACCTCGATCTTCCCCGGCGCCGGCGCGAAGTCGCGGTCCGGGTCCTCGGCGTTGAGCCGGGCCTCCACCGCGTGCCCGGCCTCGACCGGGCGCTCACCGGTCAGGGTGCCTCCGGCCGCGATGTGCAGCTGCGCCTTGACCAGGTCCATGCCGGTGGTCAGCTCGGTGATCGGGTGCTCGACCTGCAGCCGGGTGTTCACCTCGAGGAAGGCGAACAGCTCCTGCTCGGGCTGGTAGAGGAACTCGACGGTGCCTGCGCCGGCGTAGCCGACCGCGATCGCCAGCCGCTCCGCGGCCTCCTTGACCACGCCGGCCTGCTCCGGGCTGAGCACCGGCGAGGAGGACTCTTCGATGATCTTCTGGTTACGCCGCTGGATCGAGCAGTCGCGCACGCCGAGCGCCCACGCGGTGCCCTGGCCGTCGGCGATGATCTGCACCTCGACGTGCCGGGCGCCGGTGACCAGCGACTCCAGGAACATCACGCCGCTGCCGAAGGCGCGCGCCGCCTCCTCGCTGGTCTGGTCGAAGACCGCGGTCAGCTCGGCGTCCGAGCCGACCTTGCGAATGCCGCGGCCGCCACCGCCGGCGGTCGCCTTGAGCATCAGCGGGTAGCCGAGCCGTTCGGCCTGGGCCAGCGCGTCGGCCAGCGTGGTGACCGGCCCCTGGCTCCACGGCGCGACCGGCACCCCGACCTGTTCGGCGAGCAGCTTGGAGCCGATCTTGTCGCCCAGCGAGCGCATCGCCTGCGAGCTGGGGCCGATGAAGGTGATGCCGAGCCGGTCGCACAGCTCGACGAACTCGGGCTGCTCGGCGACGAAGCCCCAGCCGACCCACGCCGCGTCCGCGCCGGTCTCGACCAGCGCGCGTTCGAGCACCGCGAGGTCGAGGTACGGTCGCGCCGACGCCGGGCCGAGCCGGTGGCTGAGGTCGGCCTCGCGGACGAACTTCGCCGAGCTCTCCCCGTCGGTGTAGAGCGCGATGGTCCGCACCTGGTGGCCGCCGGTGGCGTTGAGCTCGCGCACCGCATGGATGAGACGCATCGCGGCCTCGCCACGGTTGACGATCGCGACTCGACTGAACACCTGAACTGCCTCCTACTGGCCCGCCGGTGGGATGGCGACTCCTCACCCTAACGGCTTGGATCCCGGCTGAGAGTGATGCCCGGACGCTACCGATCAGTAGCATTCAGCGGGCGATTTGTCCCCGTCGTGGTCAAGTTCACCAGCTGATGACATTCTGCCGCCGGGCTGATGACCTGGTGCCGTCGGGCCCGCCGAGCTGCGCCGCCGCGCTAGCCGAGCTGGGCGTCCGGGTAGCACCAGCGCCACGCCTCGCCGGGCTCGACGCTGCGCATCACCGGGTGTCCGGTGTCGCTGTGGTGCCGGTCGGCGTGCTTGCCCTCGGACGAGTCGCAGCACGCGACATGCCCGCAGGTCAGGCACATCCGCAGGTGCACCCAGGTCAACCCCTCGGCCAGGCAGTCCGAGCACTTGCCCGGAGTGTCGGGCCGCTGGGTACGCGGCGCCGCCTGCAGGTGCTCGCACTCCTCGCCGCCGACGCGCGGCCGCAGCGGCTCCTCGGGACCCTCGTCCTCGGCCTCCTCGAACCGGTCGATCAGCGACTCCTCCAGGTCGAGCACGGCCAGCACCGCCTGCAGTACCTCGTGGTCGAGCACGCCGGAGTTCCGGACGGTGAGCAGTTCCGTGCGCTCGGCCTTGAGCATCAGCAGCCGCAGCCGCCGGTAGTGCTCGCTCGGGGTGAGGAGCGTCGACTCGTCCGGGCCGAGCCGTTCCCAGACCGCGTTCACCTGCTGCCCGACCCGCTGGCGCAGGCTGTCGATCACGTCGTCCGGCGCGTCCCCAGCGTGCTCCTCCAGCGCGGCGAGGCCCGCGTCGGTGACCTGCTGCATCAGGCCGGCCTCCTGCAGCGCGTCCTCGGCCCGGCTCGGCGCGCGCAGGTTCAGCAGCCGGACCAGCAGCGGCAGCGTGGTGCCCTGCAGCAGCAGGGTGCCGCCGACCACGACCAGCGCGGCCAGCACCAGCACGTCCCGGTACGGGGTGTCGGTGGGCAGCAGGAAGACCGCGGCCAGGGTGACCGCGCCGCGCATGCCGGCCCACGAGATCACCGCCGGCACCTGCCAGCCTGGGTACGGGTCGCGGGCGCGCAGCCGGGCCGAGGCCCACCGCGGCAGGTACGTCGCCGGGAACACCCACACCGGACGCGCCACCACGACCGCGGCCAGCACGCCGACGCAGCCCACGATCAGCTCGGTGTGGCCGAGCGGTGCCCGCCAGGCCCGTTCGACGATCAGGCGCACCTGCAGCCCGATCAGCAGGAAGACCGAGTTCTCCAGCAGGAACTCGATGGTGCGCCAGTTGGTGCGCTCGGAGATCCGGGACGCCGCGCTCTGCTGCACCGGGGCCCGGTGGCCGAGGATCAGCCCGCACACCACGACCGCGATGACGCCGGAGGTGTGCGCCTCCTCGGCCGGCAGGTAAGCCGCGAACGGGGCCAGGAACGACAGCGACGTGTCGAGCACCGGGTCGGTGATCCGCTCTCGCAGCAGCCCCAGCACCCAGGCCACCGCGTAGCCGATCAGGATGCCGCCGCCGGCCGCCAGCACGAACTCAGCCCCCGTGTGCCAGATGCTCACCGAGCCCGCGATCGCGGCGATGGCGGCGCGCAGCGTGACCAGCGCGGTGGCGTCGTTGAAGAGCGATTCGCCTTCGAGGATGGTCACGATCCGGCGTGGCATGCCGACCCGGCGGGCGACCGCGGTGGCAGCGACCGCGTCGGGCGGGGCGACCACCGCGCCCAGCGCGATCGCGGCGGACGGGGTGATCGGCAGCAGCCACCAGGCGACTGCGGCCGTTGCGGCGGTGGAGAAGAGGACCAGGCCGACCGACAGCAGGCCGATCGCGCGCTTGTTGGCCTTGAAGTCGACCAGCGACGTGCGGATCGCGGTGGTGTAGAGCAGCGGTGGCAGCAGCCCGATCAACACCAGTTCGGGGGTGAGGGTGACGTCCGGGACGAACCACAGGTACGACCCGGCGATGCCGGCCAGGGTGAGCACCAGCGGCTCGGAGAGTTGAAGGCGGCGGGCGGCCGCAGCCAGGGCGGTCGAGACCGCGACGAGGATGACGAGCCCGAGCGCCAGATGCACCTGTCCATCGTGCCAGCGGGGTGTCTGGCGCTCGGCTGGCACGCTGGTTCGGCCGGCCGCGCCATGCCCCGCCGAGAGCGACGAGCCCGGACAATCTGATAATCACTTTTGCAATATGTTGTTGCGCCGACCGGTGCCTCCGCGCCGGGCTGACCGCTACCGTCACACGTAACGGCAGGAGGACCCCTGATGGCCAGCTCGTCGTGCCGCTCTCGGGTGAAGGCTTATCGCGCTCGATTGCGCTCGCAAGGCCTGCGGCCTATACAGATCTGGGTTCCTGACGTCAACGCCCCAGGTTTCACCGAAGAGGCGCACCGCCAGTCCCGGGCTGTCACGGCGAGTCGCGAGGCAGCGGAGGATCAAACCTTCGTCGACTCGGTGACGGACTGGGTCTGAGGATTGAGACGCGGCGGCATCTGGACTGTCGCTGGTAGCGGCGATGTCAGCCACCGCGGCCAGCCCTCATCTTGCAGGACAATCACCTCGACACCGACTCGGTGACCGTGTGCCTCTTCACCTCCGATGGCACCGACGCCCCGCTGTTCCGACTGAAGATCGAGTCGTCGCAGGCGAACGGCCTGGACGCCGCGAGCCGTCTCACATGATCGACAAGATCACCACAGTTCACCGGCGCCGGCTGGGCAGCTTGGTCGGTGTTCTGGACGACGCCGACTTGGTCCGTGTCAACCCCGCACGTAGTGGCGTTTCTCGGCATCGCAGGCACTTCGTGGCGATCCGACGACTCGCTCGCACACCCGTACCAGCAGCCTGATAGGTCGTTAGCACATCCTCTTCGCCTCGCCGCGATCGAGACCGGGTTGCCCTAAGCTCAGTCAACAACGTCTTGGGAACGGGGCATGTCGGCATGGATCTACCGCTTGGTCTCGTCTCGGCGATCGAGTCCGGTGAGTGCGTACTGTTCCTCGGCTCTGGAGTCGGCTACAACATGCTCGCGCCAGATGGCGAACACGCTCCCGACGGTACGGCCCTTGCAACGGCTCTAGTGCGGCGCGGCATAAATAGTTTGACGGTGGTTGGCGAGAGAATTGAGGTATGCGGGTAGCGCCTCTGGGTTTGCGTGAGGGTGATCGGGAACGGTTGTCGGGTTGGATGCGGTCCTCGACGGTGAAGGCAGGGCTGG
>DATJNU010000118.1:0-24406 GCA_035507775.1 Jatrophihabitans sp. | reverse complement strand
GTGTTGATCGCCGAGAAGAGGGACATCGCGCTCAGCCCTTGATCACGGTGTCGAGGAGGCTGAACTTCGCCGACATGGCGCCGGAGAGCAGCGAGTACTGCAGCTGGGTCTTCTCGTCCGTCATGGTCTCGGTGTCGAGATTGACGTTGTTGCCGTTGATGCCGGGTGTCTCGCCGGTCGGGCTGACGTCGACCTGGGCCGCGGCCGGGTCGCCGGCCGCCACCGCCGCGCGCAGGCTGTCCTCGAAGGACACCGTGCTGGCCGAGAAGTTCGGCGTCTCGATGTTGGCGATGTTGTTGGCGCTCACCCGCTCGCGCTGGGACAGCCCGGACAGGGCCGTGGTGAGCGTGACGGACGCGATGTCGTCGAGCACGGTCGCAAAAACCTTCCCGCAAGAGGGTCTTCGCCGATCCGTGGCGGAGAGGGCGAGCTATCCGTGCTCAGTGATCCCATCGGCCGTGTCTGTTCTGAGTTAAGTCACTCAGAGAAATCACTTAATTACCCAGCGATTCGGACAGCGGGACCGCGGCTCAGGCGCGCCGGTCGAGCAGCAGCGGCACCGGGGTGGACGGCACCGGGGTGCGCGGCCGGCAGCGGGGCGGTGCGTTGCGCAGCTCGGCCGCCAGCTGCTGGCGCAGCCGGTGCTGCTCGGCGAGCAGCTGCTGGGCGCGCAGCACCAGCTCGGGCGGGATCGGTGGCAGCGCCGGCGGGTGCCAGGGCCGGATCGGCGAGAGCAGCTCGCCCCGGCGCAGGCCCTCGGCCAGCAGCGCGGTCTCGGTCTCCAGCTCGGCGAGCACGTCCAGCCAGGTGGCCGGCGGCTCGCTAGCCAACGCGCACCACGTCGGGAGCCGGCTCGGACGGCGCCGCCAGCTGCTCGGCGGCCTGCTGCCAGGTGGCCCGCAGGTCCGAGACGATGGTGCCGATCAGGACCAGCCGGCCCGGTCGCGGCGCACCGGCCTCGGCGATCAGCTCGCGCAGCAGGTAGCCGTAGAGCGCGGCCAGGTCGGCGGCGCCGGCCCAGGCACCCTGGTCCAGGCTGCCGAGCAGCTCGGCCACGATCTGCTGGGCGTGCTGCAGATGGTCCCGGACGGCCGCCTCGGCGCCGTCCCAGAGTGCCCGGCCGGCGGGGTCAGGGGCTTCCTGGGCGGCCTGCGCGCGCTGGATGTCCAGCCACAGCCGGTCGTAGAGCAGCACGATCCGGCGGGCCGGCGTCGCGGTGGTCACCGCGTCGGCCAGGTAGCGCGCACGCGCGGCATCGACCGGCACGTCGATCATCTCCCTCGGTTCGTCCCTACGTTCGGCGGGAACTCAGCAGGGTCAAGCCCTAGCTCACTTGGAGCTGGAACTGGAGCTGGAGCTGTTGGTGGTCGAGTTCAGCGCCTGGGTCAGCCAGCTCGACGTGGAGTTCAGCTTCTGCAAGGCAACTTCCATCGCGGTGTACTTGGCCTGCAATGTCGTCTGCTCGGTGGCCAGCCGGGTGTCCCAGTCCGAGATCTCCTTGGTCAGGTTGGCCACCTGGCTGTTGCCGGAGCTGATCAGCGGGCTGACCGTCTGGGTCGAGGTGTTCAGCGCCAGCGACGACACCGAGCTGGCCAGCCCGGACAGCTTGGTCTGGGTGCCGGCCGGGTCGGCGTTGTACGCCGCGGCGAAGGCGGTCGCGTCGAAGGCCAGCGAGCCGACGGAGGTGAGCTGGACGCCACTGCTGGCGAAGCTCGCCCCGGTCGTATCACCATGGCTGACGAGCGACAGCACGCTCTGGCTGATCGCGTTGATCTGGTAGTTGCCCTCCAGCAGTGCACCCTTGCCGGTGTCGGCCTGCAGCTCGCCGAGCAGCGAGTTCGCCGCATCGACCATCGCCTTGACCTTGTCGCTGATCGCCGAGGCGTCGCTGCCCACCGTGATGGTGACGTTGCTGGCGACGGCGCCGACGGTGAACGTCACGCCGGGCACCACGTTGGTGAAGGTGTTCGTGCTGGACGACACCGTGTAGCCACCCGCGGCCTGGTTGCCGACGGCGACCTTGGCATCCTGCGCCGCGACCAGGGTCTGCGGCGCGGTGTCGAGTCCGGCCACGCTGAACGAACCACCCTGCCCGGTCGAGCTCGCGGTGAACTGCAGCACCTGGCCGCTGTCGGTGTTGACCAGCGAGGCCCGCACACCGATGCCGGCGGTGTTCACCGCGGCGGCCACCGTGCTGGCGCTGCCGTCGGCGAGGCTCAGGTGGTGCACGGTGCCGGTGGAATCGGTGATGTCGATGCCGTTGGCCGGTGTGGAGACGACGGTGCCGCCGCTGGGCACCGCGACCGTGCTGACCTGGGCGGTGGCCAGCTGCACGACGTCGAAGGTCGCCGAGCTGCCGATGGTCGCCCCGGCGGTGGTGGTCGCGATGACCGACGAGGTCGAGGCGGTGGCCTTGGCGGCGGCCCAGGCGCTGGACTGGCTGAGGGCGTTGGCCGCGGTCTGGAAGGCGGTCAGCTTGGCGTTGATCGCCTGGTACTCGCTGACCACGCTCTGCTCGGTCGCCAGCTGATTCTTCAGCGCGGTCTGCGGTTGGGCCGCGACGGTCATCAGCTGCGAGATGAGCGAGGTGGTGTCGATGCCGGACGCGAGTCCGCCGACCGAGAAGCTGCTCACCTGCGTTACCTCCAGTGGGGCCTAAACAAGCTCGGTCGTGATCGGGACGTCTGCAATCCCGACCACGACCGAGCAGTCCGTGCGGCGGGCGGTGCCTGCCGGTGGTGCCCCGCCGCCGGCCGGAGCCGGCGGCGGGCCGAGCGGCTACTACTGGAGCAGCTTGAGGATGGCCTGCGGGGCCGAGTTCGCCTGGGCCAGCACCGAGGTGGCGGCCTGGGTGAGGATCTGCGACTGGCTCATCGCCGTGACCTCCGTCGCCAGGTCGGCGTCGGTGATGTTCGAACGCGAGGCGGTCACGTTCTGGATCGTGGTCTGCAGGTTGTTGATGGTGTAGCCGAGCTGGTTCTGGGTGGCGCCGATCTGGGACCGGGAGGCCGACACCGTGGCGATCGCGGCGTCGATCGTGGTGATCGCGCTCTGGGCACCGGCGGTGGTGGAGACGTCGACGCCGTTGACACCCAGGGTGGTGGAGTCGGACGAGGTCAGCGACAGGGTCAGCTGCTCGTTGGCGCTGTTGTTCGCGCCGACCTGGAAGACGCCCGCGTAGGTGCCGTCCAGCAGCTTGGTGCCACCGAAGGCGGTGGTCTTGGAGATGTTGTCCAGCTGGGTGTTCAGGTTGGTGATCTCGGACTGGGCCGCGGACTGGGCGGCCGCGTCCTGCGAACCACCGTTGGCGGCCTGGACGGCGAGGTCACGCTGGCGCTGCAGGATCTGCTGCACCGTGTTCAGCGCACCGTCGGCGATCTGGGCGACGTTGGTGCCGTCCTGGGCGTTGCGCACGGCCTGGGTGAGGCCGTTGATCTGCGAGGTCAGGCCCTGGCTGATCGACAGGCCGGCCGCGTCGTCGGCCGCCTTGTTGATCCGCAGGCCGGACGACAGCTTCTCGAACGCGTCCTGCAGGTTGGCCTGGTTGGTGGACAGGTTGCCGTAGGCGTTGAGGGCGCCGACGTTGGTGTTGATGCGGAGACTCATTGGGTTTCCTCCTGAAACGAGCGAGTCACGTTCTCTCGACCTGCGGGGGTGCAGATCGAATCCGTTCCATCCGTGGATCGGGTCATATGTAGTTTCGGCAGGTGCGGATGGGACTTGAGCGGTCGGGGGACAAATCGTGCGAGCTGCCGCACCCCGCTCGGGTGCGTCAGGCGATCGAGGTGTGGCTGGCGCGGCCGGCGGCCGGGGTGACCTCGGCGAAGACGTTGGACATCTGCAGCCGGCTGGCCAGGTTGCCCCGGGCCGCGACCGCGGCGGCGTAGCTGGCGATCTTGGCGCCGGCCCGGCCGGTCGGCTCGGGCGCGGCCACCGCGTCCGGCTCGGCCACGGCCATGCCGTGCCGCAGCAGCTTGAGCGCCTCGGCCCGCAGCTGCGAGATCCGGGACTCGGTGACGCCGAGCTCGGCGGCGATGTCGGCCATCTGCCGCTGGTCGAAGAAGTAGGCCTGCACCACGTGCCGCAGCCGGTCCGGCAGCTCGGCGATGGCGTCGTGCAGGTAGCCCAGCCGTTCGCGGTCCAGCACCAGCTGCTCCGGCCCGCGCTGGGCGTCGGGCACCATCGCGGCACCGGTCTCCGGCGCGAAGCCCTGCAGGCTCAGCACGCTGGCCCGGTGCACGTCGGCGTCGATGCTGCCCAGCTCCGAGACGCTGACCCCGAGCAGCTCGGCAACCTCCTGCGGCCGGGGCGAGCGGCCCAGGCTGACCGACAGCTGGTTGCGGGCGGCCTCGACCTCGCGGGCCCGGCCGCGGACCGACCGGCTGGCCCAGTCCATCGAGCGGAGCTCGTCGACCAGGGCGCCCCGGATCCGGATCGCGGCGAAGCGGGCGAACGGCACGCCCCGCGCCTCGTCGTAACTCTGCGCGCTCAGCACCAGCGCGGCCATGCCGGCCGAGGTGAGATCGTCGCGCCCGATGTGCGCCGGCAGCCGGGTCATCGTCTCGCGGACGATGTGGCCCACCAGGGCGAGGTTGTCCCGCACCAGGGCTTCGACCGTGGCATCGGCCGGGCCGGCCGGCACCCGCGCAGCGGCGGTTCCGGAAGTGGCCTTGGTGTTCGAGGTCTTCGTCATCGGGTACTCATCTCTGGCAGACGCACTGGCTGGTCGAGGGCCTTGCTCGCGTTAGGTTTCTGCTAGGTCGTGCCCTAACACGGGCTTAATGTATTGGCTGCGTTAAGGAATGCATACCCAGAGTGATGTGACTTGCATCACAACGACTTCAGTGCGGCGTGTCCCTGCCCCACGCCCGGCCCGGCCCGGCGCTACTCGCAGGCGCGTTCTCGCCCGGCTCGCCGCCGGTGGGCCGGTTCAAGTACCGGCCCGGTTTGCCGATGAACTCCTTGTACCTGAAGGGAGTCGTGAGGTAGTCAAGATGAAGACGACTACGGGAAGCACATCCATGGGATTCGCCGAGGTTTCGACGATGCTGTGGCGCGAGCGGGATGCGCTGCAGCTGCTGCTCTTCAAGCTCGTCGAGGAGCAGCTGATCGTCAGCTCCGGGCGCACCCGCTGGCTCTCCCAGGCCAACGAGGAGATCGAGTTCGCGCTGCAGCAGCTGCGCGGCACCGAGGTGCTCCGCTCCGCCGAGACCGACGCCCTCGCCGAGGAGCTCGGGCTGGCCGTGCCGGTCACCCTGGCCCAGCTCGAGGCCGCCGCAGACGAGCCGTGGGCCACCCTGTACGGCGAGCACCGGCGCGCGCTGCTAGACCTGATCGCCGAGGTCGAGCAGGTCACCGGCGAGAACCGCACGCTGCTCGCGGCCGGCGCCCGGGCGGTGCGCGAGACGCTGCTGTCGGTCTCCCAGACGGTGCAGACCTATGACTCGCGGGGCACTGCCGCCGCCTCCGACTCCGGCCCGCTGCTGATGGACGAGCAGGCGTGACCCGCCCGACGACGCCGAACGAGGACTGACCAGCATGAGTTCCTTCTCCGGCCTGACCGACGCGCTGACCGCGATGAACGCCGCGCGCTACGGCCTGGACGTGACCGGCCAGAACATCTCCAACGCCAACACCCCGGGCTACGTCCGGCAGCGCGCCGAGCTGGCCGAGGCGGGCCCGGTGGCCGGGGTGCCCAGCCTCTACGCCACCCAGCACTCCGACAGCACCGCCACCGTGTCCGGCACGTCCCGCCTCAACGATCCGGTGATCGATATGCGCGCGCGCAGCGAGCACAGCCGCAACGGCTACCTGCAGGCCTCGGCGAGCACCCAGTCCAGCGTGGAGAGCCTGTTCAACGAGCCGAGCGACAACGGCCTGGCCGAGCAGCTCAACGACTTCTGGAACTCCTGGGCCTCGGTCGCCAACAACCCCGGCGACAGCGCCGCCCGCAACGTCGTGCTGCAGAAGGCCGCCGGGGTGGCCGGCACCCTGAACGAGACCGGCGCCGCGCTGAACCGGCTGTCCCAGTCGCTGACCGACCAGGCGAACTCGACGGTCACCCAGATCAACACCGCGACCAGCGAGCTTGCCACGCTGAACAGCTCGATCGCGGTCGGCACCGCCACCGGCTCGGTCAACAACAACCTGCTCGACCAGCGGGACAGCCTGCTGAAGAGCCTGTCCGACCTGGCCGGCGCGCAGTCGACCATCAACGGCGACGGCACCGCCACGGTGACCATCGGCGGCCAGACGGTGGTCAGCTCGGTCACCTCGACCGCGGTGAGCGTCAACGCCAGCAACCAGATCGTGGTCGGCGGGACGGTGGCCGGCCCGGCCAGCGGCACCCTGCAGGGCCTGGTGGACGGCCTGTCCACCACGATCCCCGGCTATCAGGCGCAGCTGGACGCGGTCGCCTCGGCGCTCGCCTCGACGACCAACTCCGCGCAGGCCGGTGGCTACGACCTGGCCGGCAACCCCGGCACGCCGCTGTTCTCCGGCAGCACGGCCGGCACCATCGCGGTGGCGATCACCAACCCCTCGCTGCTGGCCGCCTCCGGCACGCCGGGTGGCAACCTCGACGGCTCGGTCGCGCTGGCGAACTCGCACCTGGGCAACTCCACCACCGGCGCCGACGCCAGCTACCGGCTGCTGATCGGCACCCTGGCCACCAACTCCCAGCGGGCCAGCCAGCAGGCGACCGTGCAGCAGTCGGTGACCGACAGCGTCGACCAGCTCGTCGACTCCTCCTCCGGCGTCAGCATCGACGAGGAGACCACCAACCTGCTCACCTACCAGCGCGCCTACCAGGCCAGCTCCCGGGTGCTGACCACGGTCGACGACACCCTGGACACGCTGATCAACCACACCGGGAGGGCCGGCCTGTGACCATGTTGCGGGTGACCGAGGGTTCCACCAGCCGAGGCGCCCTGCTCGGCCTGCAGGCGAGCGCGTCGCGGCTGTCGCAGCTGCAGCAGCAGCTCTCCTCCGGCCGCCAGATCACCAAGCCGTCCGACTCGCCGACCGGCACCGTCAGCGCGCTGCAGCTGCGCTCGCAGGTCAAGCAGCTGGCCCAGTACCAGACCAGCGCCACCGACGCGCTGGGCTGGCTGACCACCGTCGACAGCGCCTACTCCAGCATCTCCAGCCAGCTGCAGCAGGTGCGCACCCTGGTGCTGCAGGGCATGAACACCGGCACCGGCAATACCTCGTCCAACGACGCGCTGGCCCAGCAGGTGGACCAGGCCCGCTCGGCGCTGCTGTCGCTGGCCAACTCCAGCTACCTGGGCCGGCCGGTCTTCGGCGGCACCACCGCCGGCAGCGTCGCCTTCGACAGCACCGGCGCCTACGTCGGCGACAGCGGCACGGTGAGCCGGACGGTCGGGCCGAACACCACCGTCGACCTGAACACGCCGGGCACCACCGCCTTCGGCCCGAACGGCGGCAACGTCTTCGACCTGCTCTCGACGATCTCCAACGACCTCAAGACCAACCCGAGCGCGCTCGGCGCGGACCTGTCCGCACTCGACGCCCGGCAGCTGGCGATCACCGGCGACCAGTCCCTGGCCGGCGCCAAATACCAGAGGATCCAGAGCGTGCAGACCGTCAGCAGCACTAACACGATCCAGCTGAAGTCCCAGCTGTCGGACCTGCAGGACATCGACCTGGCCGACATGGCCGTCCAGGTCAGCTCGGCCAACGCCGCCTACCAGGCGGCGCTGGCGACCACCGCCAAGATCAGTCAGACCTCTCTCCTGGATTTCTTGAGGTAGCCCCATGACCAGCACCCTGCACGAGCGCCCGGCCACGCTGCCGGCGCAGATCACCTTCACCGCGCCGATCCCCGGCTTCGAGAGCGAGCGCGAGTTCGACATCGCGGCCCTGGACACGCACGGTGTGCTCTACGCGCTGCGGTCCCGCCGCACCCCCGGGCTGCGCTTCGTGGTGGCCTCGCCGGGCCGGTTCTTCCCGGACTACAAGCCGTCGCTGATGCCCTCCGACGTGGCGGCGCTGGGCGTCTCCGACGGCGACGAGGTGCTGCTGCTGGTGGTGGTCACGGTGGGCGACGGCATCGCCGACGCGACGGCCAACCTGCTCGCCCCGATCGTCATCGCGGCCGAGCACGGCACCGCGGTCCAGCTGGTGCTGCCGGACCCGGATCTGCCCCTGCGCGCACCGCTGCTGCCGCGGGCAAGCTAGCGTTGGGGCGGGACGTACGTCCTGTCCGAATGTGCGCTGTGCTTGCGGGAGCGTGTCTGTGCTGATCTTGACCCGTCGGGTGGGCGAGAGCATCGTCGTCGGCGACGACATCGTGCTCACCGTGTTCGAAGTCCGGGGCGACGCCGTCCGGATCGGCATCGACGCTCCCCGCTCGGTGCGGGTGAACCGCAAGGAAGTGTACGAGGAGATCCAGCGAACCAATGAGCAGGCGGTCTCGACCAGCGACGACGCGCTGGACGCGCTGCGCAGCGCGATCGATCCCGAGCCGGACGAGCGCTGAGGTGTCGGACGTGTCCGGACGGCGATCCGCGATGGCTTTTCGCCGCCGGCAGTCCTACGGTGAGCCATGACCCGCATGCCCGATCAGGGCGCCGACGTCCAGCTCCGGGACCAGCAGGGCAGCGCGCACCTGAGTGCGGTCATCGCCTGTTACCGCGAGCAACCCGGCACGCTGCTGCTCGCGCCGCCGGCCGACCTGCCCGCCGAGCGCCCGTACGCTCCCGGCACCCGGTTGCTGGTGAGCTGGCCGGAGGACGGGGCCTACTGGGTGCTGCCGGTGCTGCTGGTCGAGCTGCGCCCGGCTGAGGGACGCCAGCTGCTGGTGGCCGAGGTCGACGACGACGCCTGGCGGGAAGAGCGCCGGCAGTACGCCCGGCTGGCGCTGGACGCCGCGGTGACGGTGGACTTCGAGGTCACCGACGAGGACGGCAATCCGGGACCGGCCGGGATCGCGGCCGAGCTGATCGACCTCTCCGAGGTGGCGTTGCGCGGGCTGGTGCCGCAGGACTACCGCGACTGGTTCCAGCCGCACATCCCGGTCACGGTCCGGCTGGCACTGGCCGGCGACCACTTCGACATCCCGGCCACGGTGCTGCTGTCCAAGCCGGTGGCCCGGCTCGACCTCGGGCTCGAGGTGGTGATCCTCTTCGACCGGCCGGTCGTGCGGGTCGACGAGCTGCGCGCACACCTCGCCCCGGCCGCCCCCGGCTGACCTGACGGATCGGGCGGGTCAGCGGCGGCTGCGCCGCAGGTTGCGGATCACCAGCAGGGTCAGCAGCACGCCGGCCCCGCCGATCACCGCCTTGCCGGCCGGCGACGACGCCTTCTCCCGGAGCGTGCTCTTGGCCTGGTCGACCAGCCGCTGCGGTGCCAGCCGGTCGGTCAACTCGTCGACGGACGCGGCCAGTCGATCCCGGGCCTGGTCGAGTTCGGCCCGAATCTCGGCCGCATTGCGATCTGCCACGCCGCACTCCTCTGCTCCGGCTGCCTGAGCCGATCTTCGTCTCAGCCGCCAGCCTAGCGATTGCCGGGCACCAGCCTGGCGATAGCCGGGGCCGCTATCGTGTCCGCATGACGCAGAGGTTGGCGGTCGGCGACACCGCACCCGAGTTCAGCCTTCCCGATGCCGACGGCAACGAGGTCCGGCTGACCGACCTGCGCGGCCGGCGGGTGATCGTCTACTTCTACCCGGCGGCGTCCACTCCCGGCTGCACCAAGCAGGCCTGCGACTTCCGCGACAACCTGGCCGGCTTCGCCGCCGAGGGCTACGCGGTGCTCGGCATCTCGCCGGACAAGCCCGCCAAGCTGGCCGCGTTCCGGGAGAAGCAGGGGCTGACCTTCCCGCTGCTGTCCGACCCGGACCGGACCGTGCTGGAGGCCTACGGCGCGTACGGCGAGAAGAAGCTGTACGGCAAGACCGTGACCGGCGTGATCCGCTCGACCTTCGTGATCGGCCCGGACGGCAAGGTCGAGCTCGCCCAGTACGGGGTCAAGGCGACCGGGCACGTCGCCAAGCTGCGCCGCGACCTGGGCCTGGACGCAGCCTGACCGGTCGCTGGGTAGGCTCGACGGGCACCACGATCTTCGGGCATACGGGGCCGTAGCCCAATTGGCAGAGGCACACGGTTTAGGTCCGTGCCAGTGGGGGTTCGAGTCCCCCCGGCCCTACCAGCCGGCCCGGGTTACCCACCCGCGGCCCCGCCACCCGTCCCCCGCCCGGGCTGGCGGGCGTACAGTCGGGTTCCACCGTGGCTCCCTCGCTCGCTGACACCGCCAGCCGCGACGCATCCGGTCCGCCCGGGGTTGGAGGAGCGTGCCAGATGACCGTCCCACGACCCGACGGCGCCGCCGAGCACGGCAGCCGGGTGCCGGGCGATCGGCGGCAGGTTGTCTTCCACCTGACCGGGCAGGCCACCGTCGAGGTGACCGCCGATCAGCTCTGGCCGTTACATGGCGAGTACGGCCGCTTCGGCGTCGACCTGGAGTCCTTTGCGGAGGAAGTGTTGAGACGGCTCCGTACCGACGGTTACGTGGGTTACCGGTGGGCTGACGAGCGGCTCACGGTCATTCCGTTCAGCGCCGTCAAGCGGCTCGATTTCCGCTGATCGGCGCCGGAGACCGCCTCCCGTCCCGGCGTAGGGTGGTGGCCCTACCAGGTTCGCTTCGCAGGCCGGCCACTCGACGTCGGGCTCAGTCCTGGTCGTGAGAGCTGGACTGCCCGGGCGCAGCACGTGCCGGCTGCGGCGCCGACGCGCGCCAGGCATGATCCCGGCGGGCACCCGGCGGAGAAGAGCGGAGCAATGCCCTACACCCAAGCCAACCTTGAGCAGAAGTACGGGCCGACACCGGTGTACGGGCTGTGCGAGGCAGAGGAGTGTTCCGCGAAGGCCCGCACCACCTGCCATGGCTGCGGCGGCGACTTCTGCCTCGGCCACGCCCCGCACTCCGACCATGCCGACGGGTGAGCCCCGGCCAGTTCGGCCGCGGTGACGTGCGGCAATCCGGTGCGGGGGTGCGCACCGAAGTCCTGACATGAAGCCAGCGTGCGGCCCCGGGTGCCTACGATGACCGGCATGAGATTCGAGCGCTCGCACGCCGTGCCGAGCCAGGCGCCGGAACCGAGCCCGGAGGACCTGCTCGCCCGCTCGGCCCGCGGCGACGAGGGGGCGTTCGCCCAGCTCTACGACCTGACCGCGTCCCGGATCTACGGCATGGTGCTGCGGGTGGTCCGCGACCCGGCCCAGTCCGCCGAGGTCACCCAGGACATCTACCTCGAGGCGTGGCGGCAGGCCGCCCGCTTCGACCCGGCCCGGGGCGGGGTGCTGCCCTGGCTGCTGATGATCGCGCACCGGCGTGCGGTCGACCGGGTGCGGTCGGCGCAGGCCTCCGCGGTCCGCGACGACAAGTACGCCACGCTCACCGAGGACCGCCCGTACGACTCGGTCGCCGAGCAGGCCCAGGCCAGCCTGGAGGCGCAGCGGGTGCGCCGGGTGCTCGACGGGCTGACCGAGCCGCAGCGCGAGGCGATCAGCCTCGCCTACTTCGGTGGCTACACCCACCGCGAGGTAGCCGAGCTGCTCAGGATCCCGCTGGGAACGGTCAAGACCAGGATCCGGGACGGCCTGATCCGGATGCGGGACGCGCTGGGGGTGGCGTCGTGACCGACGAGCTGAACGTCCTGGCCGGCGCGTACGCGCTCGACGCCCTCGACGACGCCGAACGGGCCCGGTTCGAGGAGCATCTGGCCGGCTGCGAGCGGTGTGCGGAGGAGGTGCGCGGCCTGCGCCAGGCCACCGCCGAGCTGAGCCGGGTGAGCGAGGCCGAGCCGCCGGCCCAGCTGCGCGCCGGGGTGCTGGCCGGCATCGCGCAGGTGCGCCCGCTGCCGCCGGTGGTGGACTCCGCCCTGGCGGACAACGTGGTGGCGCTGCGGCGGGCTCGGGTGGCCCGCTCCACCTGGCAGCTGGTCGCCGCGGCCTGCGCGCTGGTTGCGATCGTGGTCGCCGGCTGGGGCTACAGCCAGCACCGGGACGCCGCGCGGGCCCGCTCCGCCCAGCAGTCGGTGGTGGCCTCGCTGCTGGCCCAGCCGGGAGTGCGGGCGGTGACCACCTCGCTCAGCCAGGGCTCGGGCACCGTCGTCTACTCACCGGGCGAGCACCGCATCGTGCTGCTCGGCCGGGACCTGCCGGCGCTGCCGGCGGACAAGACCTACCAGCTGTGGATGCTGCCCGACACCGGCCCGGCGATCTCCGGCGGGACGTTCCGCACCGACGGTGCGGGCAACGTCGACTACCAGGTGCACGGCGACCTGACCGGTGTCAGCCGGATGGGCATCTCGGTGGAACCGGCCGGCGGCTCGGCCCAGCCGACCCCGTCGACGGTGCAGCTGATCGGCATCTGAGCCGGCGGCGCTACCGTGAGGGCGTGGCCGCCCGGATGGATCTGAACGCCGACCTCGGCGAGGGGTTCGGGCGCTGGCGCGCCGGCGAGGACGAGGAGCTGCTCGCCGTCGTCACCAGCGCCAACGTGGCCTGTGGGTTCCACGCCGGCGACCCGGTGATCATGCGCCGGGTGTGCGAGCTGGCGGTCGGGCACGGCGTGGCGATCGGGGCCCAGGTGGGCTATCGGGACCTGGCCGGCTTCGGCCGGCGGCGGATCGAGGTCGAGCCGGACGAGCTGGCCGCCGAGGTGCTCTACCAGCTCGGCGCGCTGGAGGGCTTCGCCCGCGCGGCCGGTGACCGGGTGCGCTACCTCAAGCCGCACGGCGCGCTCTACAACACCACCGTCACCGATCCGGTGCAGGCCGGTGCGATCGTGGCCGCGCTGCTGGCCTGGCACACCCCGCTGCCGGTGCTCACGCTGCCCGGCTCGGAGCTGCACCGGCAGGCCACCGCGGCCGGGCTGGCCTGCCACGTCGAGACGTTCGCCGACCGGGCCTACCTGGCCGACGGCAGCCTGCAGTCCCGCCGCGAACCCGGCGCGGTGCTCGAGGACGTCGAGGTGATCGTCAAGCGGACGGTGCGGCTGGCCCGCGACGGCGCCCTGGTCGCGGTGGACGGCAGCGAGCTGCCGGTCGCGCCGGACTCGCTGTGCGTGCACGGCGACACGCCGGGGGCGGTGCGGATCGCCCGGGCGGTCCGGGCGGCGCTGGAGCGGGCCGGCGTCGAGGTGGCCCGGTTCGCGTGAGCCGCACCGTCCTGCGCTACGGCGACCGCGCGGTGCTGGTCGAACTCGGCGCGCCGGCCGAGGTGCTGCCGATCCGGGATTGGCTGGTCCGGCAAGGCAATCCGGCCGTGCTCACGGTGACGCCGGCGGCCCGGACGCTGCTGGTGGAGTTCGACCCGGCGCTGCTGTCCGAGGCTGGCCTGCGCGAGCTGCTCGACGCGGCCGCCGACGCGCCGGCCACAGGCGCGACGGCCGGCGAGCCCGTCCGGCTGCCGGTGCGCTACGACGGCGCCGACCTGGACGCCGTCGCCGAAGCCGCCGGCCTGTCCCGGGACGCGGTCGTGGCGCTGCACAGCGGTGCCGACTACACCGTGCAGTTCTGCGGATTCTCGCCGGGCTTCGGGTACCTGACCGGGTTGCCGGAGCGGCTCCGGCTGCCGCGGCTGGCCAGCCCCCGGGCGTCGGTGCCGGCCGGCTCGGTGGCCATCGCGGGCGAGTTCACCGGTGTCTACCCGCGGCCGTCCCCCGGCGGCTGGCGGCTGCTCGGCACCACCGACGCGCCGCTGTTCACCCTGGACGCCGACCCGCCGGCCAGGCTCGCGCCGGGCACCCGGGTGCGGTTCGTGCCGCGATGATCGAGGTGATCGCGACCGGGCCGCTGGCGACCGTGCAGGACCTGGGGCGTCCCGGCCACCAGCACCTGGGCGTCGGGCGGTCCGGCGCGGCGGACCAGGCCGCGCACCGGCTGGCGAACCGGCTGGTCGGCAATCCGGAGTCGGCCGCCACGGTGGAGATCACCTACGGCGGGCTGGCGGTCCGGCTGCTGGCCCCGGCCACGGTGGCCTTCACCGGCGCGCGCTGTGCCGGGGTGCCGGGCTGGGGCATGGCGCTCAGCCTGCCGGCCGGCAGCCGCCTCGCGCTGGCCGCCCCGGCCGACCGGCTGCGCAGCTACCTGGCGGTGCGCGGCGGGGTGGCCGTGGCCCCGGTGCTCGGCTCGCGCGCCACCGACGTGCTCTCCGGGCTCGGGCCGGCCGTGCTCGGCGCCGGCGACCGGCTGCCGGTGGGCACCGTGGTGGCCGGCGACCCGGCCGGTGAGCCGGCACCCGACGTAGGCCCGGCCGGCCGGCCGGTGCGGGTGGTGCCAGGGCCGCGCGCGGACTGGTTCCGCTCCCCCGCCACGCTCTACGACCGGCCGTGGATCGTGCAGCCGGCCAGCAACCGGATCGGCATCCGGCTGGCCGGGCGGCCGCTGGAGCGCAGCCGGGCCGGCGAGCTGTCCACCGAGCCGACGCTGCCGGGCGCGATCCAGGTGCCGCCGGACGGCCAGCCGATCGTGCTGTTCCGGGACGCCCCGGTGACCGGCGGCTACCCGGTGATCGGCGTGGTGGCCGCCGCCGACCTGGACCTGCTCGGCCAGCTGCGGCCCGGCGAGCCGCTGCGGTTCGTCCGGACCGGGTCCTGAGCGCCGGTCAGCCGACCTTGCCCTCGGTGCGGATCGGCCGGCCCACCGAGGTGATGCACCTGCCGGTGTCGAGGTTCCACTTCCAGCCGTGCATCTGGCAGGTCAGCACGTCACCCTCGACCCGGCCGAACCGGGTCAGGTCCGCCTTCAGGTGCGGGCAGCGCCGCTGGATGCCGTACCCGCCGAGCTCGATGGTCTCGTCGTCGTTGGCGGCTTCGGCGAACCAGCCCTCGGCGTAGTTCAGCCGTTCCTCGGACAGGCACTTGAAGAACGTGTAGACGTACTCGTTGTACGGGCCGATCCGGGTCGCGGTGAACCGGCACGACAGGAACAGCGAGTTCACCCAGTCGATCTCGTGCTCGTGGATGAGCTGTTCCAGGTAGGCGCGCCGGGTCTGGAACCGGTACCGCACCTTCTCCCCGGCGTACGGGCGCACCTCGCGGGCCACGAAGTCCAGCAGGAAGTCGACGTCGCCGCGCTCGGCGTCGGCGGCGGTGAACCGGATGCCGCCATTGATGCCGGCCGCCATCTGGTCGGCCTCCTCCAGCAGCGGGGTGAACCAGGCCTTGACCTCGGCCAGCACGTCGATCTCCGGGTGCGCCCAGGTCTGCTTGGCGGCCTCGACCTCGGGCTGCCGGCGCTCGCGCATCTCGACCAGGTAGGCGGTCTTGTCGGCGAACAGCTTGGCGACCTCGTCGTCGGAGATCGGGTGCTCGACCGGGCAGCCCGGCTCGTCGAGCCTGGCCACCGTGCCGGGCAGCAGCAGCCGGGCGTTGTCCCGGCCGCGCTCGGCCAGCCAGTCGAGGTAGACCTGCTGGTCGGGGAAGATGTTCGACTCGTCGCCGAAGATGTCGTTGAAGCCCCACAGCTCGTCGTCGAGGAAGCACGGCGGGCCGGCGGTCGGGAAGACGAACTCGGCGCCGAGGTCCTCGATGTAGCGCAGGCTGCGGTCGAACTGCCGCTCCCGCTTGGTGGCGCCGAGCGCCTGCTTGGCGCGCTTGGGCAGGTCGTAGACCATCGGGAACCAGATGGCCCCGGAGAACTGCAGCAGGTGCGCGTCGACCTTGCCCAGCTCGGCGAACGCGGTGAGCTCGGCCGGGCGGGCGTCGTTCTGGTTGAGCAGGGTGTGGGTGCCGTCGGACAGCCAGAGCGAGGAGTCGCCGATCGGGCCGTCGGTCGGCGAGATCAGCGACTGGATCATCACCTGCAGCCCGTCGAGGGAGACCACCTCGCCGCTGGCCGGCTTCACGAACGAGGTGAAGCCGAGCTCGCGCAGCCGGTCCTCCAGCTCCGAGGTCGGGTAGTTCGGCAGCAGGACGGTGGCCTTCTTGCTGATGTGGCGCTTGAGGTGCTCGGGGTCGAAGTGGTCGCGGTGCAGGTGCGAGACGAAGAGATAGTCCGCCTGGCCGACGGTGTCCCAGTCCAGCTGCGAGTTGTCCGGGAACGGGAACCACGAGCCGAAGTAGGCCGGGTTGACCCACGGGTCGGTGAGAACGCTGCCGTACTCGGTCTCGATCAGCACGCTGGCGTGCCCCAGGCCGGTCACCCGCATAGAACTGTCCACTCCTCCTGCTTGCCGTGCGCCTCTACGGTAGCCGCTCGGCCGGGGCTGCCCGGCCGGCCGTTCAGCCGGCCAGCACCTTCAGCAGATCCGGCAGCAGCGCCTGCAGCGCCTTGCCGCGGTGGCTGATGGTGTCCTTGACGTCCGACGGCAGCTCCGCGCTGGTCTGGGCGTAGCCGTCCGGCACGAAGATCGGGTCGTAGCCGAAGCCGTTGCCGCCGCGCGGCACCCTGACCAGCCGGCCCGGCATCTCGCCCTCGTGCACGATCTCGGCGCCGTCCGGAGTGACCAGGGCGGCCGCGCAGACGAACCGGCCGGTCAGCCGCTCGTCGGGCGTGTCGGCGAGCTGGTCGAGCAGCAGGTTCAGGTTGGCCTCGTCGCCGTCCGGCCGCTTGCTGCCGTCCGGCCCGACCGCCGCGCGGCCGGACCAGCGGGCCGAGAGCACGCCGGGCATGCCGTTCAGCGCGTCGACGGCCAGTCCCGAGTCGTCGGCCACGGTCACCAGGCCGGTGTTGCGGACCGCTTCCCTGGCCTTGATCAGCGCGTTCTCGGCGAAGGTCGCCCCGCTCTCGGGCACCTCGGCGAACGATGGGACGTCGTCGAGGCCGAGCACCTGCACGTCCACCCTGGGCGCCAGGATCCGGCGCAGTTCTTCGAGCTTCTTCGCGTTGCGGCTGGCCAGCACCAGTTGGGTCGGCGGCACCGGCCTCAGCCCCCGTTCAGCGCGGTCTGCTGGTGCTTGGCGAGCTCCGCGCACCCGGCCACCGCCAGGTCGAGCAGCGCGTCGAGCTCGTCCCGGCGGAACGGCAACCCCTCGGCGGTGCCCTGCACCTCGACGAACTCGCCGTTGCCCGTCACCACCACGTTCATGTCCGTCTCGGCGCGGACGTCCTCCTCGTACATCAGGTCCAGCCGCGGCTGGCCGTCGATCACGCCCACCGAGACGGCCGAGATCGAGTTGTGCAGCGGCGCCGGCTTGGCCAGCGCACCGCGCTCGGACAGCCACCCGACCGCGTCGGCCAGCGCCACGTAGGCCCCGGTGATGGCCGCGGTGCGGGTGCCGCCGTCGGCCTGCAGCACGTCGCAGTCGATGGCGATCGAGTTCTCCCCGAGCGCCGACAGGTCGATCGCGGCCCGCAGCGAACGCCCGATCAGCCGGGAGATCTCGTGGGTGCGGCCGCCGATCTTGCCGCGCACCGACTCCCGGTCGTTGCGGGTCAGGGTGGCCCTCGGCAGCATCGAGTACTCCGCCGTCACCCAGCCCAGCCCGCTGCCCTTGCGCCAGCGCGGCACGCCCTGGGTCACCGAGGCCGCGCACAGCACCTTCGTCTCGCCGAACTCGATCAGCGCCGAGCCCTCGGCATAGGCCTGCCAGTTGCGGGTGATGGTGATCGGACGGAGCTGATCGGCCGCGCGGCCGTCGGGACGGGTCATGCCAGCCAGCCTAGCCAGCGGCACCGACAACACCTCCCGTGCGCGCTGCCCGGCGCGACGGGCGGCAAGAATGGGACGCATGCGCAGTGAGATCCTCCAGTTCCGCACCGGCGACCAGCCCCGGGTGCACGACCTCACGGCCGACTGCGAGCGGTTCGTCGCCGCCGAGTCGGACGGCCTGCTGCACGTCTTCGTGCCGCACGCCACCGCCGGCGTCGCCATCCTGGAGACCGGGGCCGGCAGCGACACCGACCTGCTGGCCGCCCTGGAGACGCTGCTCCCCCGGGACGGCCGCTGGCGGCACGCGCACGGCTCGCCCGGGCACGGGCGCGACCACGTGCTGCCGGCCCTCATCGCCCCGTACGCCAGCGTGCCGGTGCTCGGCGGCCGGCTGCAGCTGGGCACCTGGCAGTCGATCTGCCTGGTCGACACCAACGTCGACAACGCCGTCCGGCAGGTCCGGCTGAGCTTCCTGGCCGGCTGAGCCGGACGGGTCAGGTCAGCGCCACGCCACTGGCCTTGGGCGCGGGAGCGCGCCGCCGGCGGCGGCCGTGCAGCAGCCAGCCGAGCGCCACCCCGGTGACGAAGCCGGCCAGCTGCGCAGCCCAGAAGGTGTGGCCGCCGGCCCGGGGCAGCAGCCCGGCGAGCATCCCGGAGAAGACGCACAGCACCGCGATCGCGATGCCGATCCACATCAGCTGCCGGCCGAACCAGGCCCTGGCCAGCACGTAGCCGAGCCAGCCGAAGATCACCCCGCCGGCGCCCAGGACCACCGCCGAGGACGGCGCCGCCAGCCAGGCCACCAGGCCGCTGGCCAGCCAGCAGGCGGCGGTCACCACGGCCAGGTAGCGGGCACCGGAGATCAGCATGATCCAGCCGAAGATCAGCAGCGGGATCGTGTTCGCGGCCAGCTGGCTGGCATCGGCGTGCAGCACCGGCGCGGCCAGGATGCCGCCGAGACCGTCCAGCCGGCGCGGCTTGATGCCGAACCGGAGCAGCCGGTGGTTGAGGGTCGCGTCGACGGCCACCACCAGCCACAGCACCACCGCGACCAGCCCGATGGTCAGCGCCGCGCCCGGCGGCCGGGTGGGACGCAGGCCGGGCCGCAGGCTGGACGCGGCCAGCTCCTGCCGCTGGCGCTGACGGCGTCCGGGCGGCGGCGGTCCGGGAGGCTGGCTCACAGCTGAAGACGATAGCCCCTCGGTCAGGCCCAGAGGTGCCCCTCCAGCCGTTCGGCGGCCTGTTGCAGCGAGCCCGAGTAGGCACCGGTGGACAGGTACTTCCAGCCGCCGTCGCAGACGATGAAGACCACGTCGGCCCGCTCGCCGGCCTTCATCGCCTTGTCGGCGGTGCCCAGCGCGGCGTGCAGGATGGCACCGGTGGAGATGCCGGCGAAGATGCCCTCGTGCTCGACCAGGTCGCGGGTCCGGCGCAGCGCGTCGTAGGAGGTCACCGAGTAGCGCGAGGTGAGCACCGAGTCGTCGTAGAGCTCGGGGACGAAGCCCTCGTCGATGTTGCGCAGGCCGTAGACCAGCTCGCCGTAGCGCGGCTCGGCGGCGATCACCTGGATGCCCGGCACCTTCTCCCGCAGGAACCGGCCGGCCCCCATCAGGGTGCCGGTGGTGCCGAGCCCGGCCACGAAGTGGGTGACCGAGGGCAGGTCGGCCAGCACCTCGGGCCCGGTCCCCTCGAAGTGGGCGGCGGCGTTGGCCGGGTTGCCGTACTGGTAGAGCATCACCCAGTCCGGGTTCTCCGCGCTGAGCTGCTTGGCCACCGCGACGGCCTGGTTGGATCCGCCGGCGGCCGGGGAGAAGACGATCCGGGCGCCGAACATCTCCAGCAGCTCGCGGCGCTCGGACGAGGTGTTCTCCGGCATCACGCAGACGATGCCGTAGCCCTTGACCTTGGCGATCATGGCCAGCGAGATGCCGGTGTTGCCGGAGGTCGGCTCCAGGATGGTGCAGCCCGGGGTGAGCCGGCCGTCGGCCTCCGCCTCGGCGATCATGGCCAGCGCCGCGCGGTCCTTGATCGAGCCGGTCGGGTTGCGGTCCTCCAGCTTCGCCCACAGCCGGACCGCCGGGCCGTCCTCGGTGGCGTCCCACCGGGGGGACAGCCGAGGCAGGCCGACCAGCGGGGTGCCCCCGACCGCCTCGGCGAGCGAGTCGTAGCGGGCCATCGTCAGCGGGCGCCGCCGGCGACCGCGGGCAGGATGGTGACCGCGTCGCCGTCGGAGAGGGCGGTGTCGAGCGAGCCGGTGAAGCGCACGTCCTCGTCGTTGACGTAGACGTTGACGAACCGGTGCAGCGAACCGTCCTCGGTGATCAGGCGCCCCTTGAGGCCGGAATGCCGGGTCTCGAGGTCGTCGAGCAGCGCGGCCAGGCTGTCGCCGCTGCCGGAGACCGACTTCTCACCGCCGGTGTAGGTGCGCAGGATGGTGGGGATCTTGACCTGAACGGCCATGGACTACTCCTCGGAAGGTTTCTCGGATTTCGGGAATGGGCGCGCCTGCCGTCGTCGGGGCGCATCGGGAACCGGAACGCCGCCCGCGGGACGGATAGTCCGCGCCGGGCAGCCCACGGGTCAGCGACAGTCGTAGCAGACGACCGCGACGGTGTGCCCGAGCAGCACCCGCCGGATCCGCAGGACGAACTCGACCGTCACTCGTCCACCGCCGCGGCGGCCACGACCTCGACCGGCTCCTCGGTCACCACACCGTCCACGATCCGGAACGACCGGAACTCCACCGCCTCAGGATCGGCCGTGGACACCAGCACGTAGTGCGCATCCGGCTCGTTGGCGTAGGAGATGTCGGTGCGCGACGGGTAGGCCTCGGTCGCGGTGTGCGAGTGGTAGATGATCACCGGCTGTTCGTCGGCGTCGTCCAGGGCGTTCCAGACCTTCAGCTGCTCGATCGAGTCGAACTGGTAGAAGGTCGGCGAGGCGGCCGAGTTCAGCATCTCGATCACCCGCTCCGGCCGGTCCGAGCCGGCCGGGCCCGCCACGACGCCGCACGCCTCGTTCGGGTGGTCCCGGCGGGCGTGCGCGACGATCGCGGCACGGATCTCCGACGGCACTCGCAGCACAGTTGTCCAGCTTATCGGGCCGATGCCGAGCCGGGAACCTCAGTCCAGAACCTGGCTGACCAGCAGGTCTTGCACGGCGCTCAGCCAGTGGTAGATGTTGGCCACCGGGTCGGCCGAGTCCAGCTCCTCCCCCTCTGTGACGCCGAGCCGGACCCCCAGGGTCAGCCGCAGGTCGTTGAGCACCCGCAGCCACCGTTCGGTCGCCTCGTCGTCCAGGGAGATGGTGCCGGAGCCGTCCGGCAGCTCGGCGCGGCACTGCTGCAGCCGGCCGGTCCGGGCCGAGTTGAGGTCTCCCGCGACCAGCTCCCGGAACTCGGCGGACGCCTCGTCGTCGTCGGTGTAGCCGTCCGGGAAGAGCCGCTGCATCGCGGGATCGTCCCGGTCGGCCTCGGCCAGCATCGCCGAGAAGTCCTCGATCAGCCCGGCCAGCAGGTGGGACTCGCTGTCGGCGAGCTGCATCCGGAGGGAATCGGCACGGCGGCGGACCTTCACGAGCGCCGGGTCCTCACTGGTCGTGCTGGATGGTCGCCCACAGGCCGTAGCCGTGCAGGGCGGCGGTGTCGCCCTCCATCCGCTCCCGCGGACCGGAGGAGACCACCGCCCGGCCCTTCTGGTGGACGTCGAGCATCAGCTTGGTGGCCTTGTCCTTCGGGTACCCGAAGACCTTCATGAAGACGTGGGTGACGTAGGACATCAGGTTCACCGGGTCGTTCCACACCACGGTCACCCAAGGACGGTCGGCCTCGGGACGTTGCTGGCTCTGCTGGTCGGCGCTCGCTTCGCGCTGTGGCGTGACAGTCGGCGTAGACATGACTCCATGGTGGCACGGATCTGCTCTGCAAGGATTGCCACATGACGGTTCGAACCGGCCTGTTCACCGATCACTACGAGCTGACCATGCTCTCGGCCGCGCTGGCCGACGGCAGCGCCGGACGCCGCTGCAGCTTCGAGGTCTTCGGCCGCCGGCTGGGCGACAGCCGGCGGTTCGGGGTGGTCGCCGGCACCGGCCGGCTGCTGCCCGCGGTGGCCGACTTCCGGTTCGAGGAGGACGAGCTGGCCGAGCTGCGCGGCCGGGGCGTGATCGACGACCGGTGCGCGCAGTTCCTTGCCGGATTCCGGTTCACCGGCGACATCGACGGCTATGCCGAGGGCGAGCCGTACTTCCCCTACTCCCCGATCCTCACGGTCACCGCCAGTTTCGCCGAGGCGGTGGTGCTGGAGACGCTGGTGCTCTCGATCCTCAACCACGACTCCGCGGTCGCGGCGGCAGCCGCCCGGATGGCGATCGCCGCCGGCGACCGGCCGCTGATCGAGATGGGCTCCCGGCGCACCCACGAGCAGGCCGCGGTGGCCGCCGCCCGGGCCGCCTACCTGGCCGGCTTCACCGCCACCTCGAACCTGGCCGCCGGTGCCTGGTACGGCGTGCCCACAGCCGGCACCGCCGCGCACGCCTTCACCCTGCTGCACGACTCGGAGGAGGCCGCTTTCGCCGCCCAGATCGCCCAGCTGGGCGCCGGCACCACGCTGCTGGTCGACACCTACGACATCCGGCGCGGCATCGAGGCCGCGGTCCGGGTGGCCGGGCCGGAGCTGGGCGCGATCCGGATCGATTCGGGCGACCTCGGGGTGATCGCCAGCCAGGCCCGCGCGCAGCTCGACGCGCTCGGCGCGGTGCGCACCCGGATCGTGGTCAGCGGCGACCTGGACGAGTTCGCGATCGCGGCGCTGGCCGCCGCGCCGGTGGACGCCTACGGCGTCGGCACCTCGGTGGTGGTCGGGGCCGGCGTGCCCACCGCCGGGCTGGTCTACAAGCTGGTCGAGGTGGACGGCCGGCCGGTCGCCAAGCGCAGCGTGCACAAGGTGTCGGCCGGCGGCCGGAAGCTGGCCTACCGGCGGCACCGGGCCTCGGGCACCGCCACCGAGGAGTTCACGGTGCTGGCCGCGGCCGGGTTCGAGCCCGAATCCCGGGACCGGCTGTTGACGATTCCCCTGATGCGGGCGGGAGAACCGGTGACGAAGGCGGACCTGGACGCGGCGCGGGCGCATCACCGCGAGGCGGTCGTGCAGCTGCCCTGGGAGGCGGTGAAGCTCTCCCGCGGCGAGCCCGGCCTGACGGTCGCGCTGCCCTGAGCCCCGAGCACGACCGCGAGCTCCGGTCGGGGCGTCCGGCCCGGTGACGGGCGGCGGGTCCGGCCGACCGGCGGGGTTCGGCCGGGCGGGAACCGCTAGGCCGATTCGAGGTCGGCGAAGGTGTAGCGGCTGTGGCCGAAGCCGAGGATGTGCAGCACGGCGTCCAGGAACGACGAGCCGCCCTCGGCGCCGGAGACCTCGACCAGCGCGGTGCTGGTGTTGAACGTGATGCCCAGGCCGGCCTGCTGCAGCAGGTCGATGTCGTACGGCCCGTCGCCGATCGCCACCGTCTGGCTGCGGGTCGCGCCGGCCTGCGCGGCGAACCGGTGCAACGCCTTCGCCTTGCCCGACCGGTCCAGCGTCTCGCCGACGAGGCGTCCGGTGAGCCGGCCGTCGCGCACCTCGAGCTCGTTCGCCTCGGCGAAGTCGAGCCCCAGCTCGTCGGCCAGCCGGTCGGTGACCAGGCTCGGCCCGGACGAGACGATGCCCACCGCGTACCCGAGCGCCTTGATCTCGCGCAGCAGCGCGCTGGCCGAGCTGGTGAGCCGCAGCCCGTCGCAGACCGAGTGCAGCTCGGCAACCGGCAGGCCGGCCAGCAGGCCCACCCGGGCGGCCAGCGCGTCGGCCAGGTCGAGCTCGCCGCGGCCGGCCGCCGTCAGGATCCGGCGGGCCTCGGCCTGCTCACCGGCCCGGGCGGCCAGCTGCTCGATCGGGTCGCCCTGGACCAGCGCGGCATCGATGCTCACCAGCACCAGCCGCTTCAGCCGGCCGGCCAGGCCCGCGCGCTCTACCGCGATGTCGAGCCCGCTCACCGTGGAGGCCCAGGCCAGCGACTCCCGCACCGCCCGCTCGTCCGCACGCACCGTCAGTTCCAGGCTGACCCCCGGCGACCGGGAGAGCTGGGTGACCGACTGGATGTTGCCGCCCACGTCGGCCACCCGCTGGCAGACCGCGCCGATCGCGCCCGGCCGCAGCGGGTGGCCGAGCACCATCACGTGCAGCAGCGGCTGCTCCTCGTCCGGCGCCTCGGGATAGCCCTCGCCGACGAACATCACCTCGTGCTCCATCCGCAGCGCCGAGGCGGTCGAGCCCAGCGAGCGCCGCAGCGAGGCGGGGTCGCCGTGCACCGCGAGCAGCATGCCGGCGATCATCCGCCCCTGCACCACCAGCTGCTCGACGTCGAGCACCTCGACGTCGTGCGCGGCCAGCGCCGCGAAGAAAGCAGCCAGCACGCCCGGCCGGTCACGCCCGGAGGTCGTGACCAGCATGGTCGACGGATTCATGTCTAGGCCCACACCCGGTACAACGAGCGAGCGGCCGCCAGGGCAGGATCGAGCCGGACCCGATCGGCCCGTCCGGGCACCACCAACCGGATCAGCCGTTGCCCGGATCGCTGTCGCGGTGGCCGTGCCGGGCGCCGTCGCCGCCGACCGAGCCCGCGCCGACCGCGTGCATCCGGCGGTGCCGCTTGTCCGCGTGCGCCTCGAGTTCCAGCTGCTCGATCAGGTGCGGGTAGTGCGCCTCGAAGGCCGGGCGCTCGGAGCGGATCCGCGGCATCGAGGTGAAGTTGTGCCG
>DATJNU010000117.1:0-2660 GCA_035507775.1 Jatrophihabitans sp. | reverse complement strand
CCTGCCGCGCTACCAACGTGTGGTCTACCTGACCGCCCCGGCCGCGCGCAGCGTGGTGGACCGTGCCGTCGGCGCCTGGCCCGGTCGGCTGGGCGCCCGGCTGACCGTGCGGGACCTGCCACCGGGCGCGGTGTTGTAGATGTGGTGGTACCTGCCGACTGGCTATCTGGCTGCTGCGCCAGGCCGGGCAGGTGATCCGCTGGGCGGCCCTGGTCGCCGTCCTGGTCGAGCGCTCCCAGATCGCCCAGATCGAAACCCTCAACCCCGACCCCGCCGACACCGCCGCCGCCGCGATGCGCGCCCGCTGCTCGGAACGGTTCGCCGAACTCCACCACCAGCGCCAGAACGTCCAGGCCGAACTCGGCCACCTGGACGCCACCGCCCCCGCACCACCCGCCGACCTGGCGCTGCTCGATGACCTGCCGCTGCTCGGCGCCACCTTCGGCGAGCATCCCGAACGGCTCCAGGCCGCTCTCTACCAGGCCTTCGACATCCAGGCCCTCTACAAGCCCGACATGCACCAGGTCACCATCTTCGCCACCATCACCACCAGCACCCCCCAAGCCGTCGCCGCCATCATCAACCACGCCGGCGACGACCCCGCCCGCGCCAGCACCAGCAGCCAGACCGCTGATGATCAGCCCCCGCCGGCAGGCACGGAGACTCCGGCGCTGTACCCATTGGAACAAGGTGCTGTTACCCCTACGTAGGTGCAACCACGGAGCGGGTCTTGATGCCGTGGCTACAGCTGGCCGACGGAGGTGATCCGGAGCACTGCCGCGCCGGCCTCGTCCGAGGCGTCGAGGTCGACCACGGCGCTGATGCCCCAGTCGTGATCGGCCGCCGGGTCGTCGAAGATCTGGCGCACCGACCAGTAGTTCCGCTCCCTCTCGATGATCAGCAGCCCCGGGCCGCGCGCGTCCGGGCCGGTCCCGATGTCGGCGTGCTCCTCGAAGTACGGCTCCAGCGCCTCGGCCCAGGCGCCGGCGTCCCAGCCGACGCCCGCGTCGAGCGCGCCCAGGTCGTCGTAGCGGCGCAGCGCGGCCAGCTCGACCCGCCGGAACAGGGCGTTGCGGACCAGCACCCGGAACGCCCGGGAATTGCCGGTGACCGCGGGCGGCCGCTCGTCGACCGGGGCCTGCGGCACCTCGGCCGGGTCGCGCAGCTTCTCCCACTCGTCTATGAGGCTGGAGTCGGTCTGCCTGACCAGCTCGCCGAGCCACTCGATCAGGTCGGTGAGCTCCTCGGTCCTGGCCTCCTCCGGCACGGTCTGCCGCAGCGCGCGGTAGGCCTGGGCCAGGTAGCGCAGCACGACGCCCTCGCACCGGGACAGCCCGTAAAAGCCGATGTACTCGGCGAACGTCATCGCCCGCTCGTACATGTCCCGCGCCACCGACTTGGGCGAGAGCTGGTGATCGGCCACCCACGGGTGCCCGCGCCGGTAGATCTCGTAGGCTCCCTCGAGCAGGTCGGCCAGGGGCATCGGATGGGTGACCGACTCCAGCAGCTCCATCCGCTCGTCGTACTCGATGCCGTCGGCCTTCATCTGGGCCACGGCCTCGCCGCGCGCCTTGAACAGCTGCGCGGCCAGCACCTGCCGGGGATCATCCAGGGTGGACTCGATGACCGACAGCACGTCCAGCGGGTAGTCGGGCGACTGCCGGTCGAGCAGCTCGATCGCGGCCAGCGCCAGCGGCGACAGCGGCTGGTTGAGCGCGAAGTCGTCCTGCAGGTCCACGGTCAGCCGCCACCGCCGGCCCTGACCGTCGGGCTCGGCCAGCCGCTCCACCACGCCGCCCGCCAGCAGCGCGCGGTAGATCGCGAAGGCCCGCCGGATGTGCCGGCGCTGCGCGGCCGGGTCCTCGTGGTTGTCGGTCAGCAGGTGCCGCATCGCGGCGAACGCGTCGCCCGGCCGGCCGATCACGTTCAGCAGCATCGCGTGGGTCACCGCGAAGCTGGACTGCAACGGCTCCGGCTCCGCGGCGACCAGCCGCTCGAACGTGGGCTGACCCCAGGAGACGAACCCGGGCTGCGGCTTCTTGCGCACCACCTTGCGGCGTTTCTTCGGGTCGTCCCCGGCCTTGGCCAGCGCCTTCTCGTTCTCGACCACGTGCTCGGGCGCCTGCACGACGACATAACCGGTCGTGTCGAACCCGGCGCGGCCCGCCCGCCCGGCGATCTGGTGGAACTCGCGGGCCTGCAGCAGCCGGGTCTTGCTCCCGTCGTACTTGGACAGCGCGGTGAACAGCACCGTGCGGATCGGCACGTTGATGCCCACGCCGAGGGTGTCGGTGCCGCAGATGACCTTCAGCAGGCCGGCCTGTGCCAGCGTCTCCACCAGCCGCCGGTACCGGGGCAGCATGCCCGCGTGATGCACCCCGATGCCGTGCCGCACCAGCCGGGACAGGGTCTTGCCGAACCCGGCGGTGAACCGGAAGTTGCCGATGAGCTCGGCGATCGCGTCCTTCTCCGCGCGGGTGCACACGTTGACGCTCATCAGCGCCTGGGCCTGCTCGATCGCGGCGGCCTGGGTGAAGTGCACGATGTAGACCGGCGCCTGCCGGGTGGCCAGCAGTTCCTCCAGCGTCTCGTGCAGCGGGGTCACCACGTAGGAGTACAGCAGCGGCACCGGCCGCTCCGCCGACCGGACCACGGCCGTG
>DATJNU010000116.1:0-7939 GCA_035507775.1 Jatrophihabitans sp. | reverse complement strand
TTACCGGCCCGGCTCGGCGAGCTATGAGTCGCCGAGCCGGGCCGGTCTCGTCCGGTGGGGAAAGCCTGCCGGCCGGGTCAGCTGACTTCGATCTGCTCGACGGCGGGACGGTGGTGGGCGGTGCACTCGACGACCGTCCGCACCGGTTCGCCGCACTCGACGTGCCGGAACGTCCGGCCGACCGCGCCGCGGGCGTGCTTCGCGCCCCACTGGCCGAGCGCCAGCACCGCCGGCATCAGGTCGCGGCCGCTGTCGGTGAGCGCGTACGCGTGGCGCGTCCGCTGACCGGGCTCGCGGTACGGCTCCTTCGACAGCAGGCCGGCCTGGACGAGGTCGCGCAGTCGCGCCGCCACGACGGCATCGGTCAGCCCGGTCCGCACCACGAAGTCGTCGAACCGCGACGTGCCGAACAGTGCCTCGCGCATCAGCAGGATCGCCGAGCGGGTGCCGACGACCTGCATCGTCCGGTCGATGGGGCAGCGGTCCCCGGGGGACTTCCGGTTGCCACGGTTCATGATCCCGGCCAGTGCGAACGCCATGTGACAGATCCTACCCCTGACTTGTGTTGTGCTGAGTCAGGTGTCAAGCTCTCTGGCTATGGAAACCACAAGCCAGCAGTCGGGCCCGGCGAGCATGGTCACCGAGCCGGCCGTCCGGCAGGGACGCGTCCTGCTCGTCCTGTCGGCAGCGGCGTTCATGGCGAGCATGGACCTCTTCATCGTCAACGTCGCGTTCGAGGCGATCGGCCGGGACTTCCGCGCCGCCTCGCTGCCTGACCTCAGCTGGGTGCTGAACGGGTACGCGATCGTCTACGCGGCGATGCTGGTGCCGCTCGGCCGGCTGGCCGACCGGTACGGCCGCAAGGAGGGCTTTCTCGCCGGGCTCGGGCTGTTCGTGATCGCCAGCGCAGCCTGCGCGCTCAGCCCGGGACTGTGGTGGCTGGTCGCCTTCCGGCTGCTGCAGGCCACCGGCGCCGCGGCGCTCACCCCGACCAGCCTGGCGCTGCTGCTGCGGGCGACCGAACCGTCCCGCCGGTCCCGCGCGGTCCGCATCTGGGCGGCGACCGGCGCGCTGGCCGCCGCGATCGGCCCGGTGGTCGGCGGGTTGCTCGTCCAGGCGTCCTGGCAGTGGGTGTTCGTGGTCAACATCCCGATCGGCCTGGCGGCCATGCTCGCCGCCGTCCGGTGGGTGCCGGACTCGCGGGACGGCACCGTCGAACGGCGCCCGGACCTGGCCGGCGCCGCGCTGCTGGCACTGGCCGTCGCCGCGGTGGCGCTCAGCGTGGTGAAGGGGCCGGAGTGGGGCCAGTTGCTCGTCGGCGCGGGCGTCGGGTTCGCGCTGCCCACCATCCTGTCGTCCGGGACCGCGGAGCTGCCGCCCGCCCGGTCGGCCACCGGCAGCGCCGTGCTGAACATGAACCGCCAGATCGGCGCGGTGCTTGGCGTCTCGGTGCTGGTTGCGGTGCTCGGCAGCCCGGCCGGGTTCGCCGAAGCCCACCACGCGTTCCGGGTGGCGTGGGTGGTCGTCGCGGTCGCCGCGGCCGTGGCCGCGTTCCTGTCGCTCGGCATGAGCCCGTCCCGCGACCGGACCTCGGCGGTGCCCGCCGCCGAACTTTCCTGAACCGTCGCCCCGGGTCCTACGATCGAACGATGCTGATCTACTCGATGAGCGTCTCGGTGGACGGTTACATCGCCGACCGTGCGGGCGACTTCGGCTGGGGCGCACCGAGCGACGAGCTGTTCGCGTTTCACCTTGCGCGGGTGCGGCAACTCGGCGCGCACCTCTGCGGCCGCAGGCTGTACGAGACGATGCTGGTGTGGGAGACCGACCCGTCCCTGCGCGAGACGGAGCTCGGGGCGGAGTTCGCCGGCGTCTGGTCCGCCCTCCCGAAGATCGTGTTCAGCCGGACGCTCCACGACGTCCGGGGCAACGCCCGGCTGGCCCGCGCGTCCGTGGCCGAGGAGGTCGCCGCGGCGCTGGCGACCGGCCAGGACGTCGAGATCGGCGGGGCCGGCCTGGCCGCGGAGGCGGTCGAACGGGGCCTGGTCGACGAGTTCCGCATGTTCCGCGTACCGATCGTCGTCGGCGGCGGCACGCCGTTCCTGCCGCCCGTCACGCGGGACATCCCGCTCGACCTGATCGAGACCAGAACGTTCGACTCCCGCGTGCTCTACGAGCGCTACCGGCGTGGCGCCGCCGACGCGACCTGAGGCGGGCGTGCCCCGGGCCAAGCAGGCGACGCTGCGTGAACCCAGCGCCGGGATGTCGAAATCGAGGAACCGGCCTCGACGTCAGGGTGTGGAACGATCCACCCCGACAACACGGAGGACATCGTGCGGTTCCTGATCATGGTGCAGAGCAACCCGAGCTCGCGGGCGTACCTGGAGTCGTTGACCGAGGCGGAGCAGGAGGCGTTCGGCCGGGCGCACCTGGCCCTGGACAGCGCACTGCTCGATTCCGGCCACCTGGTGGCCTCGCAGGGGCTGGCCGATCCGGCCGAAGCCAGGCGGGTGACGGTCCGAGACGGCGCCGTCGTCGCGACCGACGGGCCGTTCGCCGAGGTGAAGGAGCACCTGGCCGGCTTCTACCTCGTCGATTGTACCGATCTGGACGAGGCGATCTCGATCGCGGCCCGGGTGCCGGACGCCGCGTTCACCCACGTCGAGGTGCGTCCGGTGCTGGATTTCAGTGCCTGGGAGGAGTGAGCCATCCGGCGGGCTCGACACCCTGCTGCGCCGGCTGGCGCCGAGCGTGCTCGCCACGGTGGCACGCCGGCACGGTGACTTCGGCACCGCCGAGGACGCGGTGCAGGAGGCCCTGCTCGCGGCTGCCACGCGCTGGCCGGCCCACGGCGTCCCCGACAACCCGGTCGGCTGGCTGGTCACCGTCGCGTCCCGGCGCTGGGTGGAGGGCTGGCGGCAGGACACCGCCCGCCGCCAACGCGAAGTCGCGCTCGCGGTTCGTGCGGCCGACCCGCCGGAGATCGCCGAACGGGACGACTCGCTGCTGCTCCTGGTGCTGTGCTGCCATCCGGCGCTGACCCCGGTGTCGCAGGTCGGGCTGACGCTGCGCGCGGTCGGCGGCCTGACCACCGCCGAGATCGGGCGGGCGCTGCTGGTGCCCGAGGCGACCGTCGGCCAGCGGATCAGCCGGGCCAAAGCGCGCATCCGCGGCACCCGGTTCACGCTGCCGGGGCCGGCCGAGCTGCCGGACCGGATCGCCGCGGTGCGCCAGGTGCTGTACCTAATCTTCACCGAGGGGCACACCGCCAGTTCCGGCCGGGAGCTGCACCGGGTGGACCTGGCCGCCGAGGCGATCCGGCTGACCAGGCTGCTGTATGCGGACCAGCCGGACGATCGGCTCGGGGACGGCGAGACTGCCGGCCTGCTCGCGCTGATGCTGCTCACCGACGCGCGGCGGCCGGCTCGGCTCCGGCCGGACGGCACGCTGGCGGTCCTGGCCGACCAGGACCGCAGCCGCTGGGACCGCGCCGCGATAGCGGAGGGCATCGCCCTGCTGGAGAAGGTACTTCCGGCAGCGAACATCGGTGCGTTCGCGATCCAGGCGGCGATCGCGGCCGTGCACGCCGAGGCACCGACCGCCGAGCAGACGGACTGGCCGCAGATCCTGGGCCTGTACGACGTGCTGCGCGTGCGGGCCCCGGGCGGGATGGTCGAGCTGAACCGGGTGGTCGCGCTGGCGATGGTGCACGGCCCGGCCGCCGGCCTGGCCGCGCTCGCGCAGGCCGCGGCAGATCCGGCGATCGCCGGGCATCACCGGACGATCGCCGTCCGGGCGCACCTGCTCGAGCGCCGGGGTGAGTTGGCTGCCGCGCGGGCCGCGTATCTCGAAGCGGCCGCCGCGACCCTCAACCTCGCCGAACGCCGGCACCTGGAAGCGCGGGCCGCGGCGCTGGCAGGTCCGGGAGTGCCGCGCTGACATCGGCGAATCGAATACCGCCAGAATCCGCAGCGAACCCGCGGTCCCGATCCGGCGAAAGGACTGGGACTAACGGCACTAGGGAGCGGCCCTTACAGGTCCGACCATCAGGCTGTGCCCGGGGCGCATCACCCGTCCCGGTATCCTGGGGGGAGGATGTCATGAAGGTTCCACGACTCGCGGCCCTTGCCGGGCTGCTGGCGCTCGGCGCATCGTCCGTCGCCGCCGTCACGACCGCGGTCACGGCGTCAGCCGATATTCCGTGGTATGGGCCGAAGACGGTGGTGATGACCACCTGCTCGTTGCCGGCGAACACCTCGAACACCTCGGCCCCGCCGGTCATCACGGCCAGCGGCGACTCCGGCGGCAGCATCTACGGCTTCGCGTCCTGCCGGACCAACGTTCCCGGCGCGATCTACTTCTTCATGACGAAGGGCGGCCATTCCATCCACCAGGCGACCCCGTACCGCGGTTCGCTGGAGGTCGCGGCGACCGACGGCACCGGTGCGGTCTACCTGGTGTACTCGGTGCGCACCAGCACCGACACCTCGGTCTACATCGCCCGCCGGTCGGCCCAGGGCGCGTACTCGCCGTCCGCGCTGCTGACCCACACCGTGGGCAGGTTCCGGCCGTCGGTCTCCCTTGCCGCCGCCAATGGCAAGTGGTGGACGGTGTGGTCCGAGGCGCCCGGCCCGAATCGCCCACTCTTCGAACGGCGCACGCTGCTGGGGACACGCGCCCGGCACGCGATCACCCTGACGTCGCCGCGATCAGAAAGCTGGGACTGGACACCCGGTTTGGCGGTCGAGGGTGACCTTGCCCGGTTGGCCTGGATAACCGGGGGTGACCTCGGCAACCGGTGGGCATTCACCCAGAGCCGCCCGGACGGGGTCTGGAAGACCGGCGTGCTGATGAGTCCGCCCGGGGCGATCCTGCGGATCCCGCCCAAGCTGGTGATGACCGGTGGTCACGTCTACGTCGCATGGTGGTACGGCGGCGGTCCGGTGTATGGAGATGACAGCTCCGGCGCGCTCCGGTTCCGGAAGCTGGCCGCTCCCGCCTTTACGCCGTACCTGGCCGTCTCGGGTGGCGTCTCGACGATCGCGGAGAACGCGACCGGTGACGTGGTGGCCAGCCCGTACCTCCACATCGACGAGCTGCGTTCGGGCGTCTGGAGCAGCGCGAACTGGCCCACCGTCGACAGCATGGATTCGGTGCTCAGCAACGGCGGCCGGGCCACGTTCGTGATGCACAAGTCGACCTCGCCCGTTGTCTACCTGCTCACCGAAACCTCCTGATCGCCGGTGACCGCAAGGACCTCAGGCGTTACTTGAACCGGAAGTGTACGAAGACCCGGCCGAAGTTGTCCGCGTCCTTCTCCACCCGGTGATACAGCGCCTTGATGTCCTTGCGGTCCAGGAACCGCAGCACCCGCTTCTTCAGCTGGCCGCTGCCCTTGCCGGGGATGATCTCGACCAGCGGCGCCTTCTTCGCGATCGCCTCGTCGATGATCGCTCGCAGCGCCCGGTCGATCTCGTCGCCCCGGTTGTAGATCTCGTGCAGGTCGAGCTTGAGCTTCACCCGCTCATCATGCCCCGTGCCGGCCGCGCACAGCGCTCGCCCAGGGACCTTCGGCACCCGCTCGGGCTGCCAGCCGGAGCTAGACTCGCCAGGCAATGTGCCCGCATCAACCAGGCGGACGGGTCGTGATGAGCGAGGCGTTCAGCCCTGTCGAGCTGCTGGAGTCCCTGGGCCAGGCCGTGATCGCGACCGACCCGGGCGGCACCGTCGTCCACTGGAACCGGGTCGCCGAGGAGCTGTACGGTTGGTCGGCCGAGGAGGCGGTCGGGCGCAACATCGCCGACGTCACCGTTCCGGAGATCTCGCAGGAGCTCGCCGCCGCGATCATGGCCGCGCTGCGGGCCGGCAGCTCCTGGTCCGGCGGGTTCCCCGTGCACGACCGGTCCGGCCGGATCTTTCCCGCGCTGGTCACCGACTCCGGCATCTACCGGGACGGGGACCTGGTCGGCATCGTCGGCATCTCGACCCACCTGGGCACCGCGCTGCGCCCGCTGCTCGAACGGTCCTCCGACGCCGCGCTGGTGGTGACGGCGGACGGGATCGTCAGCTACGCCAGCCCCGCCGTCCAGCCGCTGTTCGGCTGGCAGCCCGACGACCTCGTCGGCAAGCCGCTCACCGACCTGGTGCACCCGGCCGACCAGGAACAGCTCTCCGCCGGGCTGCAGGGGCCGACCCCGGTGCTCGAACTGCGACTGCAGAGCCCGGCCGGCTGGGTCACCTCCGAGGCCGCGCTGACGAACCTGCTCGACGACCCGGTGGTGCACGGGCTGGTCTGCAACCTGCACCGCAGCGAGCGGCTGGCCCGGCTGCAGGAGCGCGAGCGGATCAGCCAGACCGTGCACGCCGACATCCTGCAGCTGCTCTACAGCGCCACCCTCGACCTGGACGCGCTGGTGTCCTCGGCCACCGCGCACCAGCACGCCGCCATCGACAGCGCGACCGGCCGCATCGCCCAGGCGATCGGACAGCTGCGCGCGCTGGTCCGGGCCGAGGACGGCTGACGCGCGCGCCTGATTGCGCCGCCAGCGTGCCGGTGGTAGGCATCGCACACGCCGTTCAGCGCTTGCCGCCCGAGGAGATCCGATGGCCGCTCCAGTCCCCGAACCCGCCGTCCCCGAGGACGACACCAGGCTCGCCAACCTCGGATATCACCCGCAACTGAGCCGGGTGCTCGGATTCTTCGCCAACTTCGCGGTCGCGTTCACCTATCTCTCGCCGATGGTCGGCATCTACTCGCTGTTCGTGCTCGGCGTCGGCACCGGTGGCCCCGCCTACGTCTGGCTGACCTGGCTGCCGGTGCTGGGCATGCTCTTCGTCGCGCTGGTCTTCGGCGAGCTCGCCAGCCACTATCCGGTGGCCGGAGCCCTCTACCAGTACAGCAAGTTCTCGGTCGGGGCCCGGTACGGCTGGTTCGTCGGCTGGTTCTACGGCATGGCGCTGCTGATCACCGTCGCCTCGGTGGACACCGGGGTGGTCAGCTATGTGACCGCGCTGTCGCACAACTGGTTCGGCACCAGCTTCGACCCCACCAGCCACGTCACGATCCTGGTGATCACCCTGGTATTGCTGGTGATCCAGACGATCCTCAACATCACCGGCGCCACCGTGATGGGCCGGGTCGCGCAGTTCGGCGTGTACGTCGAGATCGTCGGCACGCTCGGCATCGCGATCATCCTGGCCAGCCACGGCTTCCACCACGGGCTGGGCTTCCTGTTCTCGACCCAGAACGTCCAGCACGCCGGCAGCAACCCGCTCGGCCTGGACTTCGGCGGGCACTGGCTCACCGGCGCCGCTCTGATCGCGGTGCTCGCGCCGGTCTACATCTTCTACGGCTTCGAGGCGGCCGGCGACATCTCCGAGGAGACCCGGGACGCCGGCCGGCAGGTGCCCCGGTCGATGCGCTGGGCGCTGATCGGCGGCGGCGTCAGCTCGTTCATCCTGGTCGCCGCGCTGCTGCTGGCGATGCCGTCCGGCAAGAACCCGGTCGGGGCCACCGTGACCGGCGGCGGGGTGCCGTTCATCCTGGGCGAGTTGCCCAGCTGGCTGCAGGACTGCCTGCTGCTGCTGATCATCTTCGCGTTCTTCTCCTGTGGCACCTCGGTGCAGGGTGCCGGCAGCCGGCTCGCCTTCTCCTACGCCCGGGACGGCGCGCTGCCCGGTTCGAAGGCCATCGCCCGGGTGCACCCCCGGTTCCGGACGCCGGTGAACGCGCTGCTCGCCGGCTCCGTGGTCACCGCGCTGTTCGTGCTGCTGGTCTTCGCCTCGCCCGACCACGACGTGAAGTTCGGTTTCATCACCTACCCGGCGAACACCAACGTGCTGGTCTCGCTGGTGTCGTTCGGGGTGAGTGGCATCTACCTGTCGTTCCTGCTCACCGTGATCGGCGCGGCCGTGGCGCGCTCCCGCGGCTGGATCCCGG
>DATJNU010000115.1:0-12443 GCA_035507775.1 Jatrophihabitans sp. | reverse complement strand
TTCCTGGTCGAGCACGACGGGGATGACGTTCGCATCAGCCGCCAGTCGCAGTGCTTCGCGGATGGACAGGGTGCCGCCGTGGTGGGTGGTGGCGCGTCCGGCTCGTCGTTCGAGGTCGTGCAAGTCGATGGTGATGATCAGCTGCGCGGGCAGTCCGGCCTGATTCGGCAGCGTGCCCGAGTCGAGCAGCATGCGGCCGGCCTGTTCGAAGGCGTCGTGCCAGCGCTGGGCGATGCTGCGAGTTTCCGCGCCGAGCTCATCGCGCTGACGCGGTTCGGCGAGCGGGGTGAGCGCGGCTTCCCAGACGGCGGCGCACGCCGGGGTGAGCAGGCCCTCGACCCGGACGGTGTTGTCCGGCCCCGGCCGCAGGGTGAGACCCCGGACGGCAGCCTGGGTGCGTTCGGTCGGGGCGGCGCCGTCGGGGTCGAGGTGGGCGAGGATCCGCTGGCCGAGCTGCTTCAGGGTGCGCGGGTCATGCTCGGCCGCCAACTCGACCAGGGTCGATTCGACGTGCGCGGCGTGCTCGGCACGTACCGGCGGCGGCAACGTCTCGATCACCTCGGCGATCACGCCCGCGTGGTCACCACTGAGTTCCCCGGCGGCGAACGCCGAGGCGGCCACGGGATACACCGGTTCCAAAACCTCACCAGTCACCGACCGCCGCGAGGCGAACCGCGCAACCTGCTGCGCCATCCCCTTGGCGACCCGGCGGGTCACGTTCAACTCGACCTGGATCAGGTCCGGCAACCCGCGCAGCCCGAGCGAGTCGAAACCCCGCGACTCCAACTCAGCCAACACCGCCAACTGCCGGTACTGCAACGCGATCAACTCACGCTGCAGCTCGCGCGCGGACGAACGCAGCTCGGCCACCGACTGGTGACTCACCACTGATTCGCCCACGTGTTCGATTATATGCCATGATTCGAGATTGTCGCGCTTTTATAGCCAGATTCTCAATTACCGTGACGCCGGCATGCGCTCTTCGAGCGTCGGTGGTTGAACCACTTATAGACTGCGCGCACCTAGTTCGCGGCGGACTGCTGGGCCGGTGCCGGCTGGGAACGCCGATGATGCGTGGTGTGCCGGTCGAGCGCCACCGCGGTGACCAGCGCGACGGCCGAGCTGAGCATGATCACCGGGATCTCGCTGGCGGCCTCGTTGCCGAGCAACAGCACCACCAGCACCACCGAGGTGACCGGCAGCCGCAGCATGGCGGTGGTGGCCGCGGCCATCGCGATGCCGATGCCGGCGGTGGTCCCGAGGCCCGGCAGCGGCCCGAGCAGGATGCCGAGCGCCGCGCCGAGGAAGACCGCCGGGAACGTCGGGCCGCCGCGGAACGAGCCCAGCGACAGGCCGTAGCCAAGGCCCTTGAGCACCAGGAGCAGCAGCAACGTGCTGACCGCCCAGCTGTGCGGTGAGCTGACCAGCCCGGGCAGCGCGGCCTGGCCGGAGCGCAGCACGTCGGTGACGGGGCGGTCGGTGGACCAGGTGTAGACGGCCGCGCAGCCGCCCACCAGCAGGCCGGTCAGGGACGTGAGGATCACCGGGTGCCGGGCGATCGTCGAGGCGGTACGCAGCCCGAGCCGGCGGGCAAGTTGAGCGATGGCCGCGGCGAGCACGGCGATCGGGACGGCCCAGGCGACGTCCTCCCAGTCCAGGTGGGCGGCCTGCAAGCCGGGAATGGTGAGGGATTGCAGGGCGATCCCCGTCCACTTGCTGAGGCCGGTGAGGATCAGCCCGCTGGTCGCGGAGGCGACGGCGGCCGGCAGGATCACGATCAGCACCGGCCCGCTGGCGAAGCCGACGACCTCCAGCATCAGGACGACGGCCACCAGCGGGTTGCCGAAGATGGTGGCGATGGCGGCCGACGAACCGGCGACGACCAGGATCTTGGCCGCCTGCGGCTGGTCGCGAAGCTTGGTCCGGCCGACGGCCCAGCCGACCAGGCCGCCGCCGAGGGCGGTCAGCGGCGCCTCCGGCCCGACGACCGCGCCGAGGACGAGGCTGGCCAGCGCGGCGAGCGCGATGCCGCCCAGGTCGACCGGGCGCGGGGTGTTACCACCGAGCCCCTGCACCGGCAGGTGGCCGCCGCCGCCCGGCAGCCGGGTGGCGATCAGGCCGACCAGCAGGCCGGCCAGCCCGACCGCGAGGATCGCGTACCAGCCCGGCGGCGTGGACCAGCCCAGGTCCGATGGCAGCGTCTGCCAGACCCAGTTCTCGGACTTGCTGACCACGGCCAGGAAGCCGAACGCGAGCAACCCGATCGGTGCGCCGACGAGGCCGGCCAGGAACAGCACGGCGTGGTAGCCCCGGCTGGTCAGCGTCGCCATCAGGTCCGGGGCAGGGCTGGACTGCGCCGTGCTGGAGACGTCCGGCATGGGCGTGAGCCTGCCCGGCTCAGCGGTCCCCGGCGTCATCCATCCTGGGTGACTGCGAGCTCAGCTCATTGCCGTGTAATCGCTTACTGGAACTCTTAGGCAACGCGGATGAACCGGAATCTGGGCGTACACCACAGTGCGAAGTTCAAATCCTCTGGATGACAGGTTGGCGAAGCCGGCCGGACACCATAACCAGTACGACACAGGCACTGGAACTGCAGTCGTCTGGATCGAAGTGGGTGAATCAGCGGCTACTGGCCGATTGAGAAGTTGATGCTTCTTAGCTCCCCCCGAACAGATTTACAAACCGGGCGTAAGCGTCTGGGTCTCGAGCGAGCTCAATGATGGCTAGTTCACGCTGGGCCGCAAGACGCTGTGTCTCAGCGGCAAGTGAAGGATCAAACTGCGCCCTAGCTTGTATAAGACTGCGAAGAAGTTCGGTAAGAGGTTCGCCGATGGCGATCTTGAAGTTAAACCCAAGTAGTTGAAGTATTGTTATGGTTTCAACCGAGAGGATTGGCTTGATGACATCTATGAATTGTTCGGGCGACGTCACCTGATGATCTGCATCGGCATTCGCCGCGAGCTTGCTAATCACAGGGATGACGTTGGACGTTACATACTCGACGTCTGCGGCTGAGAGCCGCTGTGCCACTAGTACTTCTTCGTAAGATTGGGCGATACGCGTTATTTCAGTCTTATCCGCAATTAACTCATTGATAATTTGCTCAAGCTCAGCGATGGTTTCCTGATCGCGCTTGCGTGCTTTTGCTGCCGTAATTCGATCGGTTACATTACTGGCCGTGTTGCGAAGCGCTGCCGCTGCCAACTGCATGCCAATGGTTTGTAGCTCTTGGTCCATGCTTGCCTGCTCTTTCCGCTCTCTCGCAAACTAGCTCGTGAATTGGTCGGGGATGTCGCTAGCCGCCTACCAGCCGCGTTCGCGCCATTCGGCCAGGTGCGGGCGTTCGGCGCCGAGGGTCGAGTCGTCGCCGTGGCCGGGGTAGAACCAGGTCTCGTCGTCGTACACGTCGAAGATCCGCTCGGTGACGTCGGCGAGAAGCGACTGGAAGTCCTCCGGTTTCCACGTCTTGCCGACGCCGCCGGGGAAGAGCGAGTCGCCGGTGAAGAGGTGCCCGCGTCCGGTCGAGTCCCGGTAGTACAGCGCGATCGAGCCGGGGGTGTGCCCGCGTAGGTGGATCGCGTGTAACTCCAGGTCGCCCACGTGCACGGTGTCGCCGTGGTGCAGCAGCCGCTCGGTCGGCACCGGAATGCCGGCGGCGTCATCCGCCCCGGCCAGCGTCCGGGCGCCGGTCTGCGCGACCACCGCGGCCAGGCCCTGCCAGTGATCATGGTGCTGGTGGGTGGTCAGCACCGCGGTGGCCGGCTCGCCGCCCAGCCGTGCGAACTCGACCAACCGGTCCGGCTCAGCGGCCGCGTCGATCAGCAGCGCGGTGCCGGTCGCGGTGCAGCGCACCAGGTAGGCGTTGTTGTTGAACTCGCCGACCGCGACCTTGGCGATGGTGACCTCGGGAAGCTCCCGCACGTCGACCGGCCCGCCGACCGTGACCTGTCCCGTGTAATTCATTCGCTCTCCTGCTCTTCGCGCGAGCGCTCATCGTGCGTGCGCTCCGCTCCTCGGTCGCTAAAGCTCCCTGCGATGCTCACTTACTCGCTAATCACCGGCATCTCTTCCGTCGATGGTTCGGTCAGCACCCGCACGCCAGCGTCGGGCAGCTTGGTCAGCACATTCTTCACATAATCCTCCACCGCGGCCTGCCGCCCGACGTCCCGGCCACGCTGCTCGGACATCAACCAGCGGTGCTCGGAGATCTCGTGGAAGAGCTCGGCGTCCGGCATCTTCTTGCGCAGCTCGGGCGGCACCATGCTGAGCGTCCCGTAGTACTTCTCGTCCAGCCAGCGCCGGGCGGTCAGGTCCTCGGGGATGTCGTGCTGCACGCCCTCGATCCACTTGGCCCGGAACCGCGCCATGTCCGACAGGATCAGCCGGGCCTGGTTCTCCTGCAGCCGCAGGCCGGTCAAGGCGTAGGCCCGGCGGGCGTGGTGGCCCGGTTCGACGATGTGCGTCTCGAAGCGCAGCTTGCGCCCGGCGTCCTCGGTGCGGATGCCGATCTCGGAGACGTCGAAGCCCAGCGAGTTCAGCCGGCGCACCCGTTCCTCGATCCGGTAGCTCTCGCCCGACGGGTACACCTCGTCGTCGGTCAGCTCCGCCCACAGGCTGTCGTACCGCGGCTGCAGCGCCATCGCGGTCTCGATCGGGTCCTCGTCCATCGACAGGTAGTGCCCGGCCTGCAGGTCCATCAGCTCGCCGGCGATGTTCTCGATCGCGATCGACAGGTCGTGCATCCGCTGGCCGTTGGTCAGCTGTGGGTGCATCTCGCCGGTCTCGGCGTCGACCAGGTAGGCGGCCAGCGCCCCGGCGTCCCGGCGGAACAGCGTGTTCGACAGCGAGCAGTCGCCCCAGAAGAAGCCGCTCACGTGCAGCCGGACGAACAGCTGCGCGAGCGCATCGAGCAGGCGGGACCGCAGGTCGGGCAGTGACCGTTCGGTGAAGAGCGCCCGGTAGGGCAGCGAGTAGGGGAGGTGCCGGGTGATCAGCAGCCCGTCGAGGTGGTTGCCGGCGTGGTCGCAGCGGTCGACGACGGTGCCGAAGGCGTCGACCACCGGCACCGAGGCGTCGGCCAGCTCGCGCAGCAGGTGGTGCTCGCGCAGCACGAACCGTTCGGTGACCTCTTTGAAGGCGAAGATCTGGTTGTGCGCCCGGACGAAGCGCACCACGTGCCGGGAGATGCCGCGCGGCACCTGCACCAGCCGGGGATCGGTCCAGTCGGCCAGTGGCTTGTCGAACGGCAGGTCGAGCAGCTCGGTCGCCGCGCCGAGCGTGGTGATCGTGTAGTTGCCCATGGCGCTAGTCGCTGGTGCCCACGGCCGTACCGCCTCACTCGCTGGTCCCTGCCACAGGGTAGTGGCCCCGGACGGCGGCGTGCAGCGGCGGGCGCTAGCGTGGTGTCCCGTGCCGTCCCGCCCGCTCTCCGAACTCGTCGAGGCCGGTTGGGCCCGGGCGCTTGCCCCGGTCGCGGCCGACATCACCCGGATGGGCGACTTCCTGCGGGCCGAACTGGCCGCCGGCCGCTCCTACCTGCCCGCGGGCTCGAACGTGCTGCGCGCCTTCCAGCAGCCGTTCGCCGACGTGCGGGTGCTGATCGTCGGGCAGGACCCGTACCCGACGCCGGGCCACCCGGTGGGGCTGTCGTTCTCGGTCGCGCCGGACGTGCAGCCGGTGCCGCGCTCGCTGCAGAACATCTACCGCGAGCTGGCCGACGACCTCGGCCTGCCGATCCCGCAGACCGGCGATCTGACCCCGTGGACCAAGCAGGGCGTGCTGCTGCTGAACAGGGTGCTCACGGTGGCGCCGGGCAAGTCCGGTTCGCACGCGGGCAAGGGCTGGGAACGGGTCACCGAGCAGGCGGTACGGGCGTTGGCCGCCCGCGACCAGCCGCTGGTCGCGATCCTCTGGGGACGCCAGGCGCAGTCGCTGGAGCCGTTGCTGTCGGACGCCGACTGCCTGAAGTCGGTGCACCCGTCACCGCTGTCGGCCAGCGGCGGGTTCTTCGGCTCGAAGCCGTTCAGCCGGGCGAACGAGCTGCTGGTCAAGCACGGCGCCGAACCGGTCGACTGGGCGCTGACCTAGTCAGTCGCCAGCCTCGCCGGGAAGCCGCCGGTGGCGATCGGGCCCCAGCGGGTCGGCGTGATCCGGATCAGCGACTTGCCCTGGTCGATCATGGCCTGCCGGTACTCGTCCCAGTCCGGGTGCTCGCCGGAGATCGCGCGGAAGTAGTCGACCAGCGGCTCGACCGAGTCCGGCAGGTCCAGCACCTCGGCGGTCCCGTCCACCTGGACCCAGGCGTCGCCGAAGTCGTCGGAGAGCACCAGCACCGCGCACTGCGGGTCCCGGCGCAGGTTGTGGGTCTTGGCACGTTCGGGATAGGTCGAGATCACCAGCCGGCCGTCGGCGTCCAGCCCACCGGTCACCGGCGAGGCCTGCGGGCCGCCGTCCTGCCGCCGGGTGATCAGGATCATCCGGTGCCGGGGCCGGATGAAGTCTGCCAGCTCGGTTCGTTCCACGACGGAATTGGTTGCGATCCTGCGCGCCATACCCCCATCATGCCGGTCTCGGGCCGGTCGTTGTCGGTGGTCCCTATTAGGGTCGTGGTGTGCCACCGGCACGGACGCTGCCGCGACCGGACTGCCCGCCGGAACCACCCGTTGACCCAGAGAGAAGCCCGTGTCTGACCGACTGATCGTCCGTGGTGCGCGAGAGCACAATCTGAAGGACGTCCACCTCGACCTGCCCCGGGACGCGATGATCGTGTTCACCGGGCTGTCCGGGTCGGGCAAGTCCTCGCTGGCGTTCGACACGATCTTCGCCGAGGGCCAGCGCCGCTACGTCGAGTCGCTGTCGGCCTACGCCCGCCAGTTCCTCGGCCAGATGGACAAACCGGACGTCGACTTCATCGAAGGGCTGTCACCGGCGGTCTCCATCGACCAGAAGTCCACCTCCCGCAACCCGCGCTCGACGGTCGGCACCATCACCGAGGTCTACGACTACCTGCGGCTGCTCTTCGCCCGGATCGGGCATCCGCACTGCCCGGTCTGCGGCGAGCCGATCAGCAAGCAGACCCCCCAGCAGATCGTCGACCGGGTGCTGGAGATGCCCGACGGCACCCGGTTCCAGGTGCTGGCCCCGGTGATCCGCGAGCGCAAGGGGGAGTACGTCGACCTCTTCGCCGACCTGCAAACCAAGGGCTACTCCCGGGTCAGGGTCGACGGCGTGAACTACCCGCTCACCGAGCCGCCGAAGCTGAAGAAGCAGGAGAAGCACACCATCGAGGTGGTGGTCGACCGGCTGACCGCGCGGGCGACCAGCAAGCAGCGGATCACCGACTCGGTGGAGACCGCGCTGGGGCTGGCCGGCGGCCTGGTGATCCTCGACTTCGTCGACCTGCCCGACGACGACCCGGAGCGGGAGCGCCGGTTCTCCGAGCGCCTGGCCTGCCCCAACGAGCACCCGCTGGCGATCGACGAGCTCGAACCGCGCTCGTTCTCCTTCAACGCCCCGTTCGGCTCCTGCCCGACCTGCACCGGTATCGGCACCCGCAAGGAGGTCGACCCGGAGCTGGTGGTGCCGGATCCGGAGAAGTCGCTGTCCGGCGGCGCGCTGGCGCCCTGGTCGGGCGGGCACGACAACGAGTACTTCCTGCGGCTGCTGGAGGGCCTGGCCGACCAGCAGGGCTTCCTACTGGACACGCCCTGGGAGGACCTGCCGGCCAAGGTGCAGAAGGCGGTGCTGCACGGCTCCACCGATCAGGTGCACGTGCGCTACCGCAACCGGTACGGCCGGGACCGCTCGTACTACGCCAGCTACGAGGGTGTCGTGCCCTGGCTGGAGCGCCGGCATTCCGAGACCGACAGCGACTACAGCCGCGAGAAGTACGAAGGCTACATGCGCGAGGTCGCCTGCCCGACCTGCCAGGGAACCCGGCTGAAGCCGGAGATCCTGGCGGTGACCGTGGGCGGCCGGTCCATCGCCGAGGTGTGCGCGCTGTCCATCGGCGAGGCCGCCCGATTCCTGGCCGGGCTGGAGCTGACCCCGCGCGAGGAGCTGATCGCGCTGCGGGTGGTCAAGGAGGTCAACGCCCGGCTCAGCTTCCTGGTCGACGTCGGCCTGGACTACCTCTCCCTCGACCGGGCCGCGGCCACCCTGGCCGGTGGCGAGGCCCAGCGGATCCGGCTGGCCACCCAGATCGGCGCCGGCCTGGTGGGCGTGCTGTACGTGCTGGACGAGCCCTCCATCGGCCTGCACCAGCGGGACAACCGCCGGCTGATCGAGACCCTGGTGCGGCTGAAGAACCTCGGCAACACGCTGATCGTGGTCGAGCACGACGAGGACACCATCAAGGCCGCCGACTGGATCGTCGACATCGGCCCGCGGGCCGGCGAGCACGGCGGGCAGATCGTGGTCTCCGGCACCCTCGACGAGCTGAAGGACACGCCGGACTCGCTGACCGGCAACTACCTGTCCGGCAAGCGGGCGATCGAGGTTCCGGCCATCCGCCGGCCCACCACCAAGGGCCGCGAACTGGTGGTCGAGGGGGCTCGCGAGCACAACCTGCAGAACCTGACCGTCCCGTTCCCGCTCGGGGTCTTCGTCGCGGTCACCGGGGTGTCCGGGTCGGGCAAGTCGACGCTGGTCAACGACATCCTCTACACGACGCTGGCCAACCGGATCAACGGCGCCAAGCTGCCGCCCGGCCGGCACAAGCGGGTGCGCGGCCTGGAGCACCTGGACAAGGTGGTCGGCGTCGACCAGTCGCCGATCGGCCGCACGCCCCGGTCGAACCCGGCCACCTACACCGGCGTCTTCGACCACATCCGCAAGCTGTTCGCCGAGACCACCGAGGCCAAGGTCCGGGGTTACCAGCAGGGCCGATTCTCCTTCAACGTCAAGGGCGGCCGCTGCGAGAACTGTGCCGGCGATGGCACCATCAAGATCGAGATGAACTTCCTGCCGGACGTCTACGTCCCGTGCGAGGTCTGCAAGGGCGCCCGGTACAACCGGGAGACCCTGGAGGTGCACTACAAGGGCAAGACCATCGCCGAGGTGCTCGACATGCCGATCGAGGAGGCGGCCGAGTTCTTCAAGCCGATCGCCCGGATCGCCCGGCACCTCGACACCCTGGTGGACGTCGGCCTCGGCTACGTGCGGCTCGGCCAGCCGGCACCGACCCTGTCCGGCGGCGAGGCGCAGCGGGTGAAGCTCGCCAGCGAGCTGCAGAAGCGCTCCACCGGCCGCACCATCTACGTGCTGGACGAGCCGACCACCGGCCTGCACTTCGAGGACGTCTCCAAGCTGCTCGGCGTGCTGCAGTCGCTGGTCGACAAGGGCAACACGGTGCTGGTGATCGAGCACAACCTGGACGTGATCAAGACCGCCGACTGGATCATCGACATGGGCCCCGAGGGCGGTTCCGGCGGCGGCACCGTGGTGGCCCAGGGGACGCCGGAGGAGGTGGCGATGGTGGCCGCCTCGCACACCGGCCGGTTCCTGGCCGAGATCCTCGAGGCCGACGCGCCGGCCGCCCGGCGCCCGTCGGCCGGCCGGGCCGGGGCGGCCAAGCGTGCGACGCCGGCTGGGAAGGCGCCGGCCGCGAAGGCGCCGGCCGCGAAGGCCGCACCGGCTGCCAAGGCGGCGCCGGCCAAGCGCGCCGCGGCGCGAACCCGACGGGCCTGACCGACGGCCGGCGGGCTGGCGCCGGGCAGGATGCACGACGAGCGACGATTAGGGTTGAGGAGTGGCTGATCCGTCTACGTATCGCCCCGCGCCCGGGACGATTCCGGTCGAGCCCGGGGTCTACAAGTTCCGGGACGCGAGCGGACGGGTCATCTACGTCGGCAAGGCCAAGAGCCTCCGGTCGCGACTGAACTCCTACTTCGCCGATCTCTCCGCGCTGCACCCGCGCACCCGGCAGATGGTCACCTCGGCGGCGGCCGTCGAGTGGACCATCGTCACGACCGAGGTCGAGGCGCTGCAGCTGGAGTACAACTGGATCAAGGAGTTCGACCCGCGCTTCAACGTCCGGTATCGCGACGACAAGTCCTACCCGTCGCTCGCGGTCACCCTGAACGAGGAGTTCCCGCGGCTGCAGGTGATGCGCGGGCCGAAGAAGGCCGGCGTCCGGTACTTCGGCCCGTACGCGCACGCCTGGGCGATCCGGGAGACCCTCGACCTGCTGCTGCGGGTGTTCCCGGCCCGGACCTGCTCCACCGGGGTGTTCAAGCGCGCCGGGCAGATCGGCCGGCCCTGCCTGCTCGGCTACATCGGCAAGTGCAGCGCGCCGTGCGTCGGCCGGGTCACCGCCGAGGAGCACCGGCAGATCGTCAACGACTTCTGCGACTTCATGGCCGGCAAGACGGACACGATGATCCGGCGGCTGGAGAAGCAGATGGCCGAGGCCAGCGCCGACCTGGAGTTCGAGCGGGCCGCCCGGCTGCGCGACGACCTGGGTGCGCTGCGCCGCTCGATGGAGAAGCAGGCGGTGGTGCTGACCGACGGCACCGACGCCGACGTGGTCGCCTTCGCCACCGACGAGCTGTCGGCCGCGGTGCAGGTCTTCCACGTCCGCGGCGGCCGGGTCCGCGGCCAGCGCGGCTGGGTGGTCGACTCCGCACCCGACGCCGACCAGGACGGCGTCAAGGAGCTGGTGGAGCAGTTCATCCTGCAGTTCTACGGCCAGGAGGACGCGGTGATCCCGCGCGAGGTGCTGGTGCCCGAGCTGCCGGACGACCACGACGCGCTGGCCGAGCTGCTCACCGAGATCCGCCGCAGCCGGGTGTCGGTGAAGGTTCCCCAGCGCGGCGACAAGCGCTCGCTGATGCAGACCGTGCAGCGCAACGCCGAGCAGGCCTTCCTGCAGTACAAGCTGCGCCGGGCCAGCGACCTGACCGCCCGCTCGCAGGCGCTGGCCGAGCTGCAGGAGGCGCTCGACCTGCCGGACGCGCCGCTGCGCATCGAATGCTTCGACATCAGCCACGTGCAGGGCACGAACGTGGTGGCGAGCATGGTGGTCTTCGAGGACGGCCTGGCCCGCAAGAGCGAGTACCGGCGCTTCAGCATGCGCGAGTCGGGCGGCGACGTCGACTGGATCGCCGAGGTCATCCGGCGGAGATTCAGCCGCTACCTGCAGGAGAACGCCGAGGAGGCAGGCGGCGAGGCCGGCCCGCTGACCGAGGACGGCCGGCCGAAGAAGTTCGCCTACTCGCCGAACCTGGTGGTCGTCGACGGCGGCGCGCCGCAGGTGGCGGCCGCCCAGGGGGTGCTGGCCGAGCTGGGCATCACCGACGTCAGCCTGGTGGGGCTGGCCAAGCGGCTGGAGGAGGTGTGGGTCCCGGACGACGACCACCCGGTGATCCTGCCGCGCACCTCCGAGGCGCTCTACCTGCTGCAGCGGGTGCGCGACGAGGCGCACCGGTTCGCGATCACCTTCCACCGGCAGAAGCGCTCGAAGTCGATGACCGAGTCGCAGCTGGCCGGCATCGCCGGGCTCGGGCCGGCCCGGCGCAAGGCGCTGCTCAAGCAGTTCTCCTCGGTGAAGCGGCTGCGCGCGGCGACCGTGGCCGAGATCGCCGAGGTGCCCGGGATCGGTCCCGAGCTGGCCGCCCGGGTGCACGAGCAGCTCGCCGCCGGCGCCGCCGCCGAGCCCGCGGTGAACATGACCACCGGCGAGATCGTCGGCTGAGCCGGCCGTACCGGCAGCCGGAACCGCCGCGGTTTGCCAGAATGAACCGCGCGACCACCCGGTGGCAGAGCATGCCCGGCCCGCAACGAGAGGAACCCGCCCCACCATGTCCGGTGCCGAACACGGCGCGCTGGAGACCGTGATCGTCACCGGTCTGTCCGGCGCCGGTCGCAGTACCGCGGCGAAGTGCCTGGAGGACCTCGGCTACTTCGTGGTCGACAACCTGCCCCCGGAACTGGTCGCGACCATGGTCGAGCTGGGCAGCCGCAGCCAGGGCGCGGTCACCCGGCTGGCCGTCGTGATGGATGTCCGCAGCCGGGCGTTCTCCACCGACCTGACCGGCGTGATCGGGGAGCTGGAACGCCGCGAGCTGCGCCCGCGGATCCTGTTCCTGGAGGCCAACGACAGCGTGCTGATCCGCCGGTTCGAGAGCAACCGGCGGGCCCACCCGCTGCAGGGCGACGGCCGGCTCTCCGACGGCATCACCGCCGAGCGCCGGATCCTGGCGCCGCTGCACGACATCGCCGACCTGGTGATCGACACCTCCGACCGGTCGGTGCACCAGCTGCGCCGGGCGATCGAGGAGGCCTTCGCCGAGGACGGGCTGGCCTCCCGGGAACTGCGCGCCACGGTGGTCTCGTTCGGCTTCAAGTACGGCCTGCCGATCGACGCCGACCTGGTGGTGGACGTCCGGTTCCTGCCGAACCCGCACTGGATCCCGGAGTTGCGCGAGCTGACCGGCGAGGAC
>DATJNU010000114.1:0-57378 GCA_035507775.1 Jatrophihabitans sp. | reverse complement strand
AGACACAATCCGAAAACCATGCCCCATGGACGGGGTCAAACTATAAATGGCACTAACTTTCAGCACACTGTTGAGTTCTCAAAGAACGGACACACACCATCACCAGCCTCTCAGCCAGCTCCGGGGCAACCTGGTAAACGTTAGTCGGTCCGTTTCGCAGTGTCAAATCGACCTGCTCGGCCCATCTGCCTGCGATCAACCAGCCGCTTACCTTGCTGCTTCGATCCTCAGGACCGCCCGGCCGGCCCCCGTTCCGGGCTCCGTTCGCCGTGCAGAAAGAACATTAGCGGGAACGAAAATGCCGGTCAAATCCGGGGTGGCAGGTGCATGAACCCCAAGAAACATCGACACTTCAGCGGCCTGAAGCCCCGTGCATTCAGCGCGACCAAGGCTGTGACCTGGGCCACCTCACTGTCGTCAGCGTGCGGCCCCGTGTCTCGAATCGTGCTGGGACGACGAAGGGCGGGTGCCTCGGCACCCGCCCTTCGCGATCAACTCTTCGGAAATTTCAACTTCGAGAGGTCGGGGAGCTCCGTACCTGGTGGCAGCTGCGGCATGCCCTGACCCAGCCCTCCAGGGAAGCCGCCACCGGGGAAACCGCCACCAGGGAAGCCTGCGGGCAACCGAGGCTGAGTCGGTCCGCGCCCCTTCTTTCCGGCCTGCTTGTTCTTGCCCTTCTTTGCCTTGCTCCGCTGATTGCGCCGGCCACCCGGCATCATGCCCATGCCTGCCATCCGCGACATCATCTTGCGCGCCTCGAAGAAGCGGTCGACGAGGTTGTTGACCTCGGACACGGCGACCCCGGAGCCGTTCGCGATCCGGAGCCGGCGGGAACCGTTGATGATCTTCGGTTCGGCACGTTCGGCGGGCGTCATCGAGCGGATGATGGCGGCGGTCCGATCGAGGTCCTTGTCGTCGACCGCAGCCAGAGCCTCCTTCATCTGGCCGGCGCCGGGCAGCATCCCCAGCAGGTTGCCGATCGGTCCCATCCGGCGAATCGCCTGCAACTGCTCGAGAAAGTCCTCCAGCGTGAAATCTGTGCCGCTGGTGAGCTTGGCGGCCATCTTCTCGGCCTCGGCCTCGTCGAAGGTCCGCTGGGCCTGCTCGATGAGGGTGAGCATGTCGCCCATGCCCAGGATCCGTGAGGCCATCCGATCCGGATGGAAGACGTCGAAGTCCTCGAGTTTCTCGCCATTGGAGGCGAACATGATCGGTTGGCCGGTGATGTAGCGGACCGAGAGCGCGGCGCCGCCGCGTGCGTCGCCGTCCAGCTTGGTCAGGACCACCCCGGTGAAGCCGACGCCCTCGGCGAAGGCCTGTGCCGTGTTCACCGCGTCCTGGCCGACCATCGCGTCCAGGACGAAGAGAATCTCCTGCGGTTGCACCGCATCTCTGATGTCGGCAGCCTGCTGCATCAGTTCGGTGTCGATACCCAGCCGGCCGGCGGTATCGACGATCACCATGTCGTGCTGGGCCCGCTGGGCGAAGCCGATCGAGTCGCGGGCCACCTGGATCGGATCGCCCTGCCCGTTGCCAGGTTCGGGGGCGTAGACCGGCACGCCGGCCCGCTGGCCGACCACCTGCAGCTGGTTGACCGCGTTCGGTCGCTGCAGGTCGGCCGCCACCAGCACCGGGGCGTGCCCGTTCTGCTTGAGATGCCTGGCCAGCTTGCCGGCCAGCGTCGTCTTGCCGGCACCCTGCAGTCCGGCCAGCATGATCACCGTCGGTGGGTTCTTGGCGAACCGCAGGCGCCGGGTCTCGCCGCCGAGGATCTCGATGAGCTCCTCGTTGACGATCTTGATGACCTGCTGGGCAGGGTTGAGCGCCTTGCTGACCTCCTCGCCGGCCGCCCGCTCCTTGATCGCGCCGATGAACTGGCGCACCACCGGAAGCGCGACGTCCGCCTCCAGCAGCGCTATCCGGATCTCCCGGGCGACCGAGTCGATGTCGGCCTGCGAGAGCCGTCCCTTGCCGCGCAGGCCCGTGAAGACCGAATGCAGCCGGTCGGACAGAGTGTCGAACACGCGTTAACCCCTACCGAGTACCTGATGTCGCCTCAAGGCTACGTGACCGGTGGTCCCGGCCGGGTCTACAGCAGGCCGCGCCCACCGTCGACGTAGATCACCTGGCCGGTGACGTAGCCGCTCTCCTCACCGGCGAAGAACAGGGCGGTGTTGGCGATGTCGTCCGGGACGCCGCCCCGCCGGACCGGAATGGCGCCGGCCACGTTCTCGCGCATCTGCTCGATGGTGATGCCGATGCGCTCCGCGGTGGCCTTGGTCATCGCGGTCTCGATGAAGCCAGGGGCGATCGCGTTGGCGGTGATCCCGAACGGGCCGAGCTCGATGGCCAGGGTCTTGGTGAAGCCCTGCAGGCCGGCCTTGGCGGTGGCGTAGTTGGCCTGGCCGCGGTTGCCGGTCGCCGAGGTCGAGGACATGCTGATGATGCGCCCGTACTGGGCCTCGACCATGTGCGCCTGGGCTGCCTTGGTGCAGAGGAAGGCGCCCTTGAGGTGCACGCTCATCACGGTGTCCCAGTCGCTCTCGGACATCTTGAACAGCAGGTTGTCGCGCAGCACGCCGGCGTTGTTGACCAGGATGTGCAGGCCGCCGAGTTCCTCGGCCACTCGGGCTACCGCGGCCTCGACCTGGTCGGCCCGGCTGACGTCCGCCCCGATGCCCAGGCCACCGAACTGCTTCGCGGTCTCGGCCGCCGCGGACTCGTCCAGGTCGAGCACGGCCACCTTCGCGCCGCCGGCCGCCAGCCGTGCCGCGATCGCGGCGCCGATACCCTGCGCGCCACCGGTCACCAGCGCAACCCGGTCCTGCACTCCAGCCATGCTCTGCGTCCTCTCCCTCAGGTTCGTTCTGCTCTGTCGTTCGGATCGGTCGTACCGGCCTGCTCGGCCAACTGGGCCATGCCGGCGAGCCAGTGATCGATGCCGGCCGCCTTGCCTGCCCAGAACTTACCCACCCGCGGGTGCGGCAGGATCAGGAAGCTCTCCTCCGCCAGGCCCCGCACGACGGCGTCGGCGACCTCGGCCACCGAGATCACCTCGGCGGAGGCGGCCACCGCCCTGGCGGCCGGCTGCCCGGCGGCGAGGCCGTCCATCAGCAGGGGCGTGTCGACGCCCATCGGGCACAGCACGCTGACCTTGATGTTGCGCCCGGCGTACTGGTAGGCCAGCCACTCGGCCAGCGCCACCGAGGCGTGCTTGGTCACCGAGTACGGGGCGTCACCCGGCGCGGACAGCAGGCCGGCGGCCGAGGCGGTGTTGAGCAGGTAGCCGGCGCCGCGTTCGATCATCGCCGGCACCACGGCCCGGGCCGCGTACACGTGTGCCAGGACGTGCACGTCCCAGGCCAGCTGCCAGGTCGCCGGGTCGGCGTCCAGGCCGGCTCCAGTCGCGACGCCCGCGTTGGAGCAGAACAGGTCGATCCGGCCGTGCGCGGCCAGCACCTCGGCGACACAGCCGGTAACCGCGGCCTCGTCCGTCACGTCCAGCCGGCGAGCCTCGGCCACCGGCCCGAGCCGGCCGGCCAGCTCGGCGACCGCCGCCTCGTCCCGGTCTGTCAATACGAGGTGTTCGGCCCCCTCGGCGGCGAACCGGCGGGCCAACTCGGCGCCGATCCCGCTGCCCGCCCCGGTGATCGCGATCACCGCGCCTGCGATGCGCATCCGTCAGCTCTCCTTCGCCTGCGTATCGGCCGCCAGCTCGGCCAGCGCGCCGGCCCAGGCGGCCTGGTCGGACAGTTCGGGCGCCGGCAGCACCGCCAGCACCGGCAGCTGAACGCCGGCCTCGACGTAGGCCCGTACCTGCTCGCGGCAACGGGCCGGGCTGCCGTGCAGCACCAGGGCGTCGGCGACCTCGTCCGGCACCGAGGCCACCGCTGCCTTGCGGTCCCCCGCGGCCCAGCGCCGCCAGAGCCCGGCCAGCTGCTCGCCGCGGCCGAGCCAGCGGTGGAACTGCGCGTACGCCTCGACGGTCAGGTACGCGGCGATCAGGCGCTTGGCCAGGGTCCGGGCGTAGGTCGCGTCCTCGGTCGGGCAGACGAAGATCCGTGCCGCGACCTGCTTGCCCGGCGCGTCCATCGCGGCCAGGCAGCGGTCGACGTCACCGGCGGCCAGCCAGTTCAGGATGGCGCCGTCCGCCTCCCGTCCGGCCAGGGCCAGCATCTGCGGCCGGAGCGCGGCCAGCAGCACCGGAACCGGCTCGGCGGGCGGCTGCTCCAGCCGAAACCGGCGCACGGCGAAGGTGTCGAAGTCGCCGTCCACCGTCTCGCCGGCCAGCGCGGCCTTGACGAAGCGCAGCACATCGCGGGTTCGCCGGTAGGGCCGATCGAACGGCACGCCGTTCCACTGCTCGACGATCGCCGGGCTGGAGGCGCCCAGGCCCAGGGTGAACCGGCCGGGCGCCGCGGCAGCCAGGGTCGCAGCGCTCTGGGCGATCAGGGCCGGTCCGCGGGTGAAGACCGGCACGATGGCGGTGCCCAACCGCAGCCGAGGCTCCCAGGCAGCCGCCAGCGCCAGCGGCGTGAAGGCGTCGGCGCCGGACACCTCGGAGGACCAGGCGTCGGTGTAGCCCCAGCCGGGCATTGCGCGGAACAGCTCGGCGTGCGCGGGCAGTGGCAGGCCGGGCACGGGCACGGTCAACCCCAGGCTCATGCGATTCCTCTCGGCATAGGGGCGCTGCCGGCCAGTCCCGACAGCACCAGGTCGGCCAGCTCGGTGGCGAGCTGCTGCGGGGTCTTCGGCCCGTCCGGGGAGTACCAGACCGGCAGTTCGTTGATCACCCCGAAGACGGTGAAGGTGACCATCTCGGGCGAGGCCACCGCCGCGAAGTCACCCTGCTGCTGAGCCTGGCGGACGAGCTCGGTGACCGCATCGTGGATCTGCCGCCGGGCCGCGCGCACCCGCTGCTGGTTGGCGTCGGTGAGCCGGTGGCTCTCGCGGAAGAACACCTTCGCCTCGGCCGCCCGGGCGGCGGTGGTGGCGACCATGTCACCGATGATCGCGCGCAGCGCCTGGGGCGGTGGGTTCCGCGCGGCCAGGATCTCGGTGAGGCCGGCGAGTTGGCGTTCCACCAGCTCGCGGTACACCTCGTAGAGCAGGTCGTCCTTGGACTCGAAGTGGTGGTAGAGCGCGCCCTTGGCCACCCCGGCCCGGGCGACGACCTGGTTCACGCTGGTCGCGTCGTAGCCCTGCTCGGCGAACAGCGCGACGGCGGCCGCCACGATCCGGGACCGGGTGCCGGGCTGGGTGCCGGCAGTCATCCGCGGTGCCGGGCCAGCTCCACCCGTGCGACGCTGCGCAGGTGGACCTCGTCCGGGCCGTCGGCCAGGTGCAGCGTCCGCACGCCGGCCCACAGCTCGGCCAGGGGCGTGTCGCCGGAGACGCCAGCACCGCCGAAGGTCTGGATGGCCCGGTCGAGCACGTAGGACGCCGCGCGGGGGGCCGCCACCTTGATCGCGGCGATCTCGGACGCGGCCCGCTTGACCCCGACCGTGTCGATCAACCAGGCCGTCTTGAGCACGAGCAGCCGGGCCTGCTCGATGGCCAGCCGGGACTCGGCGATCCACTCCCGCACCACTCCCTGGCCGGCCAGCGGGCGGCCGAACGCGGTGCGGTCGCTGGCACGGGCGACCATCAGCTCCAGCGCCCGTTCGGCTATGCCCAGCGAGCGCATGCAGTGGTGGATGCGGCCGGGGCCCAGCCTGGCCTGCGCCATGGCGAAGCCCCCGCCGCGCGGGCCGAGCAGGTTCTCGGCCGGCACCCGCACCCGTTCGAAGGAGATCACCCCGTGGCCGCCGTGCGGCCCGTCGTCGTATCCGAACACCGTGGTCGAGCGCCGCACCGTGACCCCGGGGGTGTCGAGGGGAACCAGGATCATCGAGTGCCGGGCGTGCCGGTCGGCATCGGGGTCGGACACCCCCATGACGATGGCCACCTTGCACTCCGGCCGCATCGCGCCGGTCGACCACCACTTCGTCCCGTCGATGACGTAGGAATCGCCGTCGGCGGCGATCCGGGTGGCGATGTTCGTGGCGTCGGAGGAGGCGACGTCCGGCTCGGTCATCGAGAAGCAGGACCGGATCTCGCCGTCCAGCAGGGGTTTCAGCCAGTGCGCGTGCTGGTCGTCGGTGCCGAACATCGCCAGCAGCTCCATGTTGCCGGTGTCCGGCGCGGCGCAGTTCATCGCCTCCGGGGCGAGCTGGATGGAGCGGCCGGAGAGTTCGGCGATCGGGGCGTAGTCGAGCACCGAGAGCCCGGCGCCGAAGCGCTCGTCCGGCAGGAACAGGTTCCACAGGCCGCGTGTGCGCGCCGCCTCCTTCAAGCCGTGCAACACCGCCGGGGTGCGGAAGGGTTCGCCGGCGGCGCGATTGGCCTGCTCCTGCTGGTGAAACTCCGCCTCGGCCGGGTAGACGTGCTTGGCCAGGAACGCCGACACCTCGGCCTGCACCTGCTGCGAGCGTTCGCTGTGCTGGAAGTCCATGCGCGTTTCCTCCTTGATCGCAGGCAGTTCCGGCTGGAGTGCTAGAGGGCGAGGCGTTCGGCGGCTGCGGCCAGAGTGCTGTCGCGCAGCGAGCCGAACACCTCGAAGCCGGTGCCCACCGTCTTGCCCTGCTGGAAGCGGGCGTGGATGCCGGCCGCGATGACCGACAGCTTGAAGTAGCCGAAGGCGACGTACCAATCGAGATCGGCCAGCGGCCGGCCGGTCCGGCGGGCGTACCGCTCGACCATCTCGTCCGGACTAAGGAACCCTTGTTCGGACGGGAAGTTCGGCATCACCGAGTCGGTGGTACCGGACCGTTCGTGGTAGACGTAGAGCAGGCCGAGGTCGGTCAGCGGATCACCGAGGGTTGCCATCTCCCAGTCGACCACGGCCGCGATCCTGCCGAAGTCCCGCGCGTACAGCACGTTGGTCAGCCGGTAGTCCCCGTGCACGATGCCGGACCGGCCACCCCGGGGCAGTTGCTGCTGCAGGGCGGCCACGACCCTCGTCTCCAACGGGATGCCGCCGGGCACCGACGCCTCGAACTGCTTGTGCCAGCGGGACACCTGGCGCTGCAGGTAGCCGGCCGGGCGGCCGAATTCCTGCAGCCCGACCTCGGCCGGCTCGAGCGAGTGCAGCTCGACCAGGGTGTCGACGAGCAGCTCGGAGATGCGGGTGGCGGTGGCCGGCTCGGGCACCAGATCGGGGCGCTCGACAACGATGCCGTCCACGAACGACATGAGGTAGAAGGGCTGCCCGAGCAGGTCCGGATCGGTGCAGAGCGCGACCGGTTCGGGCACCGGCACCGCCGACCCGGCCAGCGCCGAGATCACCGTGTGCTCGCGGGCCATGTCGTGCGCGGTGGGCAGCACGTGGCCGAGTGGTGGCCGGCGCAGCGCCCATCGCGCGTGGCCGTCGGTGAGCCGGTAGGTGAGGTTCGACCGGCCGCCGGCGATCACCTCGGCCGCGAGCGGGCCCTGCCGCAGGCCGGGGACGGCCTCGTCCAGCCAGGCCTCGACCCGGGCCAGGTCCAGTCCCGGCGGGTCGGACCGGGCTGCGTCCTGCGGCGTGGCATCGGCCATGCCTGGCAACCTACGACCGACCGACCGGTCGGTCAAGTGGCCGACCGACCATCTCACATCGTTTACCACTTTGGCTGGTCGAGCGGACGGATGCCCCGCACTGGCTGGTGTCCTTCGTCGCGGTGACCAACACCGCGATGATCCTGCTACTGCAGGTGCATGCAAGCAAGGGTGCCGAGCGGACCGTGCACGCCCGCCGGCTGATCGTCATCGCCGGACCGGTGAGTGCCCTGGCATGCCTGCTGCCCCCGGTGGCGACCCGCACCGGTGCGGTCGGCGCGGCGGTGGTGATGGCTGCCGCAGTCATCCTGTTCACCTGTGCTCAGTTGTGGCTGACCGGCGGTGGCTGGGGGCTGGCCGTCGCCTACTCTCCGAGTGAGGGCCGAGGCGGATACTTCGCAGTCTTCAACCTCGGACTCGCCGCGGTCACCATCGTGGGCCCCACGGTCGTCACCGCGATCGTGGCCGCCGGCTCGGTCGGGTGGCTGGTTGCGGCAGGGTACTTCGTGATCGCCGGCCTGGCCGCCAGGCTGTTGCCGGCGTGGTCGCACTCCGACGAAAGGAGTTCCGTCGAATGACGTCGAAGCTTGGTCACCTGCAGGGCGTCGTCGGCGTGCGGATCGCCCGGGACTGCCCCGAACTGGCACCCGCCGCAACGTTCTACCGTGAACTGGGGCTGGTGGAACAGACTTCGTTCAGCGATCACGAGGGGTATGACGGCGTGATCTTCCGCCTGGCCGACGGCCCACGGGGCTGGTTGCAGTGGGAACTCACTCAGGGGCCAGAGCAACATGCCTCGCCATCACATGGCGGTTGGGAGCTGGCCGGGGTCGCCGTCACCGGTCGTGACCCGGCCGGCTTCCGCGCGGAATGGCCGCAACAGGGACTGCTGCGCCTGCGCCGCCGAAGCAGGTACCCGGCCGAGTGCAGCGACTTCTACGGCTCGGTCCTGGGCCTGCCGGTCACCCGTGATCGCGACATCGTGCGGATCACCCTCCCCCAGTGCCACCTGGAACTCGACCCCGTCGACGAAGCGGATTTCACGGCCCCGTCTGTGGAGGACCTGCTGGTGTTCTACTTCGACGACCCGGCCAAGCGGGACGCGGCCGCCGGGCTCGTCGCCACCGCAGGTGCCCCGGCCGGCCGGCCGGACAATCCCTGGTGGCACCGACGGGCGCAATGCTTCTTCGACCCGGACGGGTATCTGGTGGCGCTAACCTGCCTCGACTGAGCGTTGCGCCGATCCGCCGCGCTCAGGCCGACAGTGCGACGGACAACTCCGCCGCCACGCAGGCCTGAAGCTGTTCCGACAGCGGCTTGCCGTCGGCGTCGGTGAGGTAGAACGCGTCGACCACGAACGGGCCGAGCGAGGAGATCCGGGCAGCCCGGACGTCGACCCCGCATCGTTCGAGCGCGCCCGTGACCCGGTGCAGCAGGCCGATCGCGTCCCGGGTGCGCACCTCGAGCACGGTGTCGTCGGTGGCCTCGTCGTCGAACCACAGCAACCGCGGCGGCTGCGGGTCGGCCTCCCGCCCGTACGTCGCCTCCTTGGCCCGCAGCCGGTCGGCCAGCGGCAGCGTCCCGGCCAGGATCCGGCGCAGGTCGCCGTCCAGCAGGGCCGGCTCCGGCAGCTCGCCCAAGCGCGGCGCCACCGTGAACCGGTTCACCGCCATGCCCGCGACCGTGCGCACCTCGGCGGCCTGCACGTCGAGCCGGTGCAGCGCGAGCAACCCGGACGCGCTGGACAGCAACCCCGGCGCGTCGGGGGCCACCACCAGCACGTCACCGTCCTCGATCACCACCCTGGTCTCACCGGCCCGGGCCAGCTCCAGCGCCGCGACCGGGGGCGGATCGGCCGGCGGCAGCGCATCACCCCGGAGCGCCGCACGGGTGCGCCGCACCAGTTGGGTGACCAGCGAGGCCTTCCAGTCGCTCCAGGCAGCCGGGCCGGTCGCGGCGGCGTCGGCGACGGTCAGCTCGTGCAGCAGGTCGAGCAGCGCGGCCGAACCCTCGATGGCCGACACCACGATGCCGATGGTGGACGGGTCGGCGGGGTCGCGCCGGGTCGCGGTGTCGGGCAGCAGCAGGTGGTGCCGGGCCAGCGCCGCGATCGTCGCTACGTCCTCGGCGGCGAAGCCCATCCGGGCGGCGATCCGGCCGGCCAGCCGCTCCCCCACCACCGAGTGGTCACCCGGATAGCCCTTGCCGAGGTCGTGCAGCAGCGCCCCGACGAGCAGCAGGTCCGGCCGGGCCACCTCGGCGGCCCGGCCCCCAGCCAGCACCGCGGTCTCGATCAGGTGCCGGTCGACGGTGTAGCGGTGCACCGGATTGTGCTGGGCCCGGAACCGGACCGCGGCCCATTCCGGGATCAGGCGGACCAGCAGGCCGTGCTGGTCCAGCGCCTCCAGCGCCGGGACCGCCCGCCGGCCCGCGCCCAGCAGCGTGACGAACTCGGCCCGGGCCGCCGCCGGCCACGGCTCCGGCAGCGGGGCGGACTCGGTGGCCAGCCGGGTGAGGGCGTACGGCGCGATCGGCAGGTCCGCCACCGCCGCGGCCCGGGCCACCCGCAGCAGCAGCACCGGATCGGCCCACGGGTCGGCGTCGCGGGCCAGCACCACCTCGCCGGCCTGGGCCACCACGTCCCGGGCCAGCGGCTGCCGCTCGGTCGACGGCGCGGCCGACCGCAGGCGGCGCAGCAGCGGCGGCCGGGACGGGTTGAGCGCGGCCACCCGCCGCCAGGCGACGTCGGTGGCGAAGGCCAGCGCCCGGGCCGCCTCGTTCACCGTCCGCAGCACCTCGTCCGCGGACGACAGCGAGCCCGCCCCGGACGACAGCGAGCCCGCGCCTTCCGCCAGTGCCTCCGCTACCGCCGCCCGGTCCTGGCCGCGCAGCACGTCCGAGCTGCGTCCGGTCACCCGGTGCAGCTCGCCGCGCACGTCCAGCAGGGCGGTGCTGGCCGCCACCACCGGTGCGGTCAGGTCGAGGAGTTGGGCCGAGGCGAGCGCGCGCAGTCCCACCCAGTCACGCAGCCCGCCCCGGCAGTCCTTGAGATCGGGCTCCAGCAGGAAGGACGCGTCCCCCCGCGCCCGCCACCGTTCCCGGGCCAGCCCCTGCAGATCGGGCAGCCGGTTCGGCGCCACCCGCCGCCAGCGCGAGATCACCTGCTCGCGCAGCAGCCCGGTGAGTGCCGCGTCACCAGCCAGGTGCCGGACGTCGAGCATGCCCAGCATCGCCTTGAGATCCTCGCCGGCCACCGCGAGCGCCTGGTCCGGGGTCCGGACCGAGTGATCCAGCGCGAGGCCGGCGTCCCAGATCGGGTACCAGACCTGGTCGGCGATCTCTGCCACCCCGGACGTCCGTCCGTCGTGCAGCAGCACCAGGTCGAGGTCGCCGTACGGGGTCGGCTCCCGGCGCCCGAGGCCGCCCACCGCGATCAGCGCGATGCCCGGCCGGTCCGGCAGCAACCGGGCCAGCCACCGGTCGTACAGCGCCGTCAGCTGCTGCCGGAGCGCCGCGCCGGAAAGCCCTGCCCGGTCCAGCAGTGCGGACCGGGCAGGGCCGATGCCGTCAGACGGCGTCGTCATCCCGTTCGCCCGTCCGGACCCGCACCACGGTGTCGAGGTCGGTCACCCACACCTTGCCGTCGCCGATCTTGCCGGTGCGGGCGGCCTCGACCACCGCGTCGACCACCTTCGGCGCGTCGATCGGCTCGACCAGCACCTCGATGCGGACCTTCGGCACCAGATCGACGGTGTACTCCGCCCCGCGGTAGACCTCGGTGTGCCCCCGCTGCCGGCCGAAGCCGGACACCTCGGAGACGGTCAGCCCTTGAATCCCCAGGTTTTCCAGGGCGATCTTGACGTCGTCGAGCTTGAACGGCTTGACGATCGCGGTCACCAGCTTCATGCCTGCACACTCTCCTTGGTCGCCGCGGCGGACGGGACGTAGTTGCCGCCGGCGCCACCCAGCTGGCCGAAGTCGTACGCGGACTCGCCATGGATGGCCAGGTCGAGACCGGTCAGCTCGTCCTCCTCGGTGACCCGGGTCCGCATCACCAGTCCGATGAGCTTGGCTATGACGAAGGTACCGACGAAGGAGAAGACGGTCACCGCCGCGGCTGCCGCGGCCTGGTGCCAGAGCAGGTTCCAGCCGCCGTACTTGCCGCCGCCGCCGTACAGGATCCCCTTGTTCGCAAGGGTGTTGATCCCGTCGGTGGAGAAGAAGCCGATCAGCAGGGTGCCCGTCCAGCCGCCGACGAAGTGCACGCCGACCACGTCGAGCGAGTCGTCGTAGCCGAACCGGTTCTTCAGCGAGATCGCGCACGCGCACACCGCGCCGGCGATCAGGCCGATGAAGATCGAGCCGATCGGTGAGACGAACCCGGCGGCCGGTGTGATCGCGACCAGGCCGGCCACCGCGCCGGAGGCCGCACCGAGCGCGGTGCACTTGCCGTACCGGAGCTTCTCCACCACGATCCAGCCCATCAGGGCGGTGGCGGTGGCAGTGTTCGTGTTGATCCAGGCCAGGCCCGCGAGGTTGCTCGCGGTCAGCGCCGAGCCCGCGTTGAACCCGAACCAGCCGAACCACAGCAGCCCGGCACCCAGCATCACGAACGGGATGTTGTGGCCGCGCAGGTTCTCCCGCGGCCAGCCGCGGCGCCGACCCAGCACCAGCGCCATCGCGAGTCCGGCGGCGCCGGCATTGATGTGCACCACGGTGCCGCCGGCGAAGTCCTCGGCGAAGAACTTGCCCGACGAATGCAGCGACTGGTTCAGCCAGCCGTAGCCGTTGAACACCCAGTGCGCGACCGGGGCGTAGATCAGCACCGACCAGGCAGCGACGAACGCGACGAACGCGCCGAACTTCCAGCGATCTGCGGTCGATCCGGTGATCAGGGCCGGGGTGATCACCGCGAAGGTGAGCTGAAAGGCGACGAAGACCAGCGTCGGCGTGGTCTGGGCGGTGCCCAGCATGGGCACCACGTCGTTGATGTGCTGCAGGCCGAAGTAGTGCAGGTCGCCGAGGTAGTTGCCGGTCCCGCCGAAGGCCCAGGCGAAACCGATCACCACCCAGGTGACGCTGACCACCGCGATGGCCATGAAGTTCTGCATCAGCATCGCGAGCACGTGCTTGACCCGCACCATGCCGCCGTAGAAGAAGGCCAGTGCCGGCGTCATCAGCAGCACCAGCGCGGCTGAGGCGAGGACCCAGGCGGTGTCGCCGGCGCTGAGGTTCTTGACGTCGAACGGGACGTAGGTGGGAGCAGCTAGAACACCTGACACCAGGTTCCCCCTCATTTCTCGGGTGATGAGTCTCGGGTGGGTGAGTCTCGGACGCTGAGCCTCGATGGGGTGCGCCGGCCGTGGCGGAGCGCTGGAGCAAGGATCATCACGGTCTGTTACGGCGAGACCCCGCCGATGTTTCCGATCCGTGAACGAGCGGGGCACCGGCGGCACGGTTCACCTGACCGGCCCGGTAGGTTTCCGGCTATGCCCAGCCTCGCCCGATCCGAAGCAGCCGAGCGTGCCGAACTGTTAACTGTCAGTAACTATCGGCTATCACTCGATCTGCCCGAAAACGGAACGGAATTCCGCTCCGACTGCACCGTCCGGTTCTCGGCCCGGACACCGGGCGCGAGCACCTTCGTCGATCTGGAGCCGGCCGCGATCCTGACCGCCGAACTCAACGGCCGGGCACTCGATCCGGGATCGCTGGCCGACGGCCGGCTGCCGCTGGACGGCCTCGGCGCCGAGAACGAACTGCGCATCGTGGCGCGGATGCGCTACTCCTCCGACGGCGAGGGGCTGCACCGGCACGTCGACCCGGCGGACGGCAGGACCTACCTCTACGCCATGTCCTTCCTCGACGCCGCACCGCGCTGGTTCGCCTGCTTCGACCAGCCCGACCTCAAGGCCAGCTACGACATCGAGGTGTGCTGCCCGGCCGACTGGGTGGTCGTGGGCAACTCCCCCGCGAGCAAGCTCGGTGACGGGCGCTGGCGACTGGCCACCAGCAAGCCGCTGGCCACCTACTTCGTCACCCTGGCGGCCGGCCCGTACTGCTCGATCAGCTCCGAGCACGACGGCATCCCGCTCGGCGTGCATGCCCGCGCGTCGCTGGCCGGACACCTGGCCGACGAGGCCGAGGACATCCTGGCGGTGACCAAGGCCTCCTTCGACGCCTTCCACGAGCTGTTCGGCATCCGCTACCCGTGGGGTGAGTACCACCAGGTGTTCGTGCCCGACTTCAACGCGGGCGCGATGGAGAATCCCGGTTGCGTCACGCTCCGCGACCAGTACGTCTTCCGCGCCCGGGCCACCGTCGGCGAACGGGTGCTGCGCGCCTCGACGATCGCGCACGAGATGGCGCACATGTGGTTCGGCGACCTGGTGACCATGCGCTGGTGGGACGACCTCTGGCTGAACGAGTCGTTCGCCGAGTACCTGGGGTACCGGGTCTGCGCGCAGATGTCCGGCTACCCCGGTGCGCTGGCCTGGACCCAGTTCGGCATCACCCGCAAGGACTGGGGTTCGATCGCCGACCAGTCGCCGTCCACCCACCCGGTCGCCGGCAACGGCTCGCAGACCGCGGCCGAGGCGCTGGCCGACTTCGACGGCATCTCCTACGCCAAGGGCGCCTCGGCGCTGCGGCAGCTGGCCGCGCACCTGGGCGACGAGGTGTTCCTGGGCGGCCTGCGCGAGCACTTCGCCCGGCACAGTTACGGCAACGCGTCCCTCGCCGACCTGCTGCAGGCCTGGACGTCGGCCGGCGCTTCGGACATTCCGGAATGGTCCCGGCAGTGGCTGCGCACGTCGGGTCTCGACACGCTGGCCGCCCGGCCGGCCGAGGGCGGTGGGGTGGAGCTGCGTCGGCAGGCCCCGGACGACGCGCGCCGCCCGCACACGGTGCGGGTGACCGGCTACGACGGCCGCGGCGCCCGGGTGCTGGACGCGCCGGTGCGGCTGCTCGACGACGCGCTGGCCCTGCCCGCCGATCCCACCGTCCGGCTGGCGGTGGTGGACGGTCAGGACGACACCTGGGCCAAGGTCAGGTTCGGCGACGATTGGGCCGCGGTGGCCGAGGTGCTGCCACTGCTGGCCGAGAGCACCACCCGGGTGGTGATCTGCAACGCGATCCGGGACGCGGTGCGCGACAGCGACCTGTCGCCGTCCGCCGCGCTGGACATCCTGCTGGCCGCGCTGGCAGCCGAGCCGGTGGAGCTGGTGTCGGCCGAGCTGTTCGGCTTCGCCACGGTGGAGCTGGCCGGGATCTACGCGGACCCGGCGGACCGACCCGCCCGGCGAGCCGCGATCGCGGAGCTGGCGGCCCGCCTGGTGGCCGAAGCGGCACCGGCCTCGGACGCGCAGCTGAACGCGGCACGGGCGCTGATCAGGGCCTGCGACGACGCCGGCCTGCTGCGCTCCTGGCTGGACGGCGCAGGCGTGCCGGTCGGCCTGACGGTCGACAGCGAGCTGCGCTGGGCGCTGGTCATCCGGCTGGCCGCGCTCGGCGAGCTGTCGGAGGCCGCGATCGATGCCGAGCTGGCCGCGGACGCCTCCACCGCCGGCGTGCTGCACGCCGCCCGGGCCCGCGCCTCCCGGCCGGATCCGGCGGCCAAGCGGGCAGCCTGGAGCCAGCTGACGGAACCGAGCACCCTCTCGGCGTACGAGCTGTACGCGATCGGCGAGGGGTTCTTCGAGCAGTCGCAGACCGAGCTGACGGCTGACTACGTCGAGCGGTTCTTCACCGACATGCCGGCCACGGCGCGGCTGCGGTCGGGCTGGGCGCTGCCACGGGTGATCACCTCGTCGTTCCCGGTGCTCGCCGCCACTGCGGAGGTGCTGGCGCTGGCGGACCGCACGCTGGCCGGTGAGCTGGACCCGTCGGTGCGGCGTGCCCTGGTCGACGGCACCGACGTGATCCGGCGGGCCGTCCGGTCCCGGGAGCGGTTCGGCTGACCGGAGCCCGGTCCGGGTGCCGCGAGGCGGTGCCAGCGGCCCGCCGATGGGCCTCGGTGCCGGCTGCCGCGGGCGCCCGCTAAGGTCGGGCCATGACCGAGATGAGCGTCCGGGGACTGACGGTTGCGGTGCACACCGGGGACCGCGACGAGGCGTTGGCCTTCTACTGCGCGCTGATCGGCCGCGACCCGGACATGGGCCCGGACCCGGACTTCTACGAGTGGGAGATCTCCCCCGGCGCGTGGCTGCAGCTGGCGACCGGCCGGGAGAACATCAAGCCGGCCTCGTTCCGGCTGCGGTTGCAGGTGGACGACATCGAGGCGTCGGTGGCGATCCTGACCGGCAAGGGCTTCGAGCCCGGCGAGGTGAAGCGGCTGCCCGGCCTGGTGGCCTTCGCCAACCTGACCGACCCGTGGGGCAACCCGCTCGGCATCTACCAGGACCTCGGCGCCGTCCCCGGCGCGTAGGGAACGCGGCGCCGTCCCCGGCGCGTAGGGAACGCAGCGCCGTCCCCGGCAGCCCCCTACCGCTCGACCGCAGCCCGACCGGCGACGAAGGCTCGGACGCAGGTCTCGACGTCGTCCTCGGAGTGGACGGCCGACAGCTGAACCCGGATCCGCGCCTTGCCCTGCGGCACCACCGGGTAGCTGAACGCGATCACGAACACGCCTTCGGCCAGCATCGCGTTCGCGATGCGTGCCGCCTTCGCCGCATCGCCCACCATCACCGGGATGATCGGGTGCTCGCCGTCGAGCAGGTCGAAGCCCTCCTCCGTCATCCGACGGCGAAACAGCTCGGCGTTGCGTCGCAGCACCGACCGCCGCTCGTCCGACCGCGCGACCAGGTCGAGCGCGGCCAGTGAGCCGGCCACCAGCGGCGGCGCCATGCTGTTGGAGAACAGGTACGGCCGGGACCGCTGCCGCAGCAGGTCGACGATCTCCCGGTGCGAGGCGACGTAGCCACCGGAGCCGCCACCCAGTGCCTTGCCGTAGGTGCCGGTCAGGATGTCCACCCGGTCGCTCACCCCGGCCAGCTCCGGGGTGCCCCGGCCGTGCTCGCCGACGAAGCCCACCGCGTGCGAGTCGTCCACCATCACCAGCGCGTCGTGCTGCTCGGCCAGCTCGCAGATGTCGGCCAGCGGCGCGAGGTAGCCGTCCATCGAGAACACCCCGTCGGTGACGATGACGCGGTGCCGGGCGTCCGCCGCGGCGATGAGCTGCTCGCGCAGGTCGGCCATGTCCCGGTTGCGATAGCGGTACCGGCGCGCCTTGGACAGCCGGATGCCGTCGATGATCGAGGCGTGGTTCAGCTCGTCGGAGATGATCGCGTCCTCGGCGCCGAACAGGGTCTCGAACACGCCGCCGTTGGCGTCGAAGCAGGACGAGTAGAGGATGGTGTCGTCGGTGCCGAGGAACTCCGAGGTCCGCCGCTCCAGTTCCTTGTGCAGGTCCTGGGTGCCGCAGATGAAGCGGACGCTGGCCATCCCGAAGCCCCAGCGGTCCAGCGCCTCCCGCGCCGCGCCGATGATCTCGGGGTGGTCGGCCAGGCCCAGGTAGTTGTTGGCGCAGAAGTTGATGACCTCCTGGCCGGCCGAGCTGATGTGCGCCGCCTGGGGCGTGCCGATCAGTCGCTCCTCCTTGTAGAGGCCGGCTTCGCGGATGCCTGCCAGGGTGGCGGCGACGTCCTTCTGCATGCTGCCGTACACGAGTTCACGCCCTCCCATTCACCGGCCCGGTCAGGACCAGTCCAGAACGACCTTGCCGGTGCTGCCGGAGCGCGCCGTGTCGAACGCCTTGGCCCAGTCCGCGGCGGCGAACCGGTCGGTGATGACCGCCGAGACCGACTCGCGCAGCTGCTGGCTGCTGGCCAGCATCGCGCTCATGGCGTACCAGGTCTCGTACATCTCGCGGCCGTAGATGCCCTTGATGGTGAGCATGTGGCTGACCACCCGGGCCCAGTCCACCCCGATCGGCTGGCTGGGCAGGCCGAGCATCGCGATCCGACCGCCGTGGTTCATGTTGGCGATCATCTCCGGCAGCGCGGTGGGGTGGCCGGACATCTCCAGCCCGACGTCGAAGCCCTCGCGCATGCCGAGCTGCCGCTGGGCATCGGCGATCTTGGTCTCGCGCACGTCCACCGCCAGGTCCACGTCCAGCCGCCGGGCCAGCTCCAACCGGGCCGGGCTGACGTCGGTGGCGACCACGAACCGGGCACCGACGTGCCGGGCCACCGCCGCGGCCAGCAGCCCGATCGGGCCGGCGCCGGTGATGAGGACGTCCTCGCCGACCAGCGGGTAGGCCAACGCGGTGTGCACGGCGTTGCCGAACGGGTCGAAGATGGCGCCGACGTCCGGATCGATGCTGTCCGCATGCACCCAGACGTTGCTCTCCGGGATCACGACGTACTCGGCGAAGGCACCGTCCCGGTGGACGCCGACCGACTGCATGCGGATGCACATCTGGCGACGACCGGCCCGGCAGTTGCGGCACGTGCCGCAGACCACGTGGCCCTCACCGGAGACCCGGTCGCCGACCCGGACGTCGCGGACCCCGGTGCCCAGGTCGACGACCTCGCCGTAGAACTCGTGTCCGGGGATCAGCGGGGTGCGAATCTCACCCTGTGCCCAGGCGTCCCAGGCCTCGATGTGCAGGTCGGTGCCGCACAGGCCGGTGCGCAGGACCCGGATCTTCACCTCGCCCGGACCGGCCTCCGGCTCGGGTCGCTCGACGAACTCGAAGCCCGGCGCGGCCGTGGCCTTGTAGAGCGCCTTCATACCCGATGTCCTTCCGCCCCGTTGCGAAATGCCTTTCGGACAGCTTGCCAGAGCCGGTCGGCCGACGATCGTGCGGTGCTCAGCCGAGCAGCGCGTCCACGAACTGCTCGGGGTCGAACGGGGCCAGGTCGTCCGGTCCCTCGCCGAGGCCGACCAGCTTGACCGGCACGCCCAGTTCCCGCTGCACGCTGATCACGATGCCGCCCTTGGCGGTGCCGTCCAGCTTGGTGAGCACCACACCCGTCACGTCGGCCACCTCGGTGAACACCCGAGCCTGGATCAGACCGTTCTGGCCGGTCGTCGCATCGAGCACCAGCAGCGTCTCGTCGATCGGACCCTGCCGTTCGACGACGCGCTTGACCTTGCCCAGCTCGTCCATCAGGCCGACCTTGGTGTGCAGCCGGCCGGCGGTGTCGATCAGCACCGCGTCCACGCCGGCATCCCGGCCGGTCTTGACGGTGTCGAAGGCGACGCTGGCCGGGTCACCGCCCTCGGGCCCGCGCACCGTCTCGGCCCCGACCCGGGAGCCCCAGGTCTGCAGCTGGTCGGCGGCGGCCGCGCGGAAGGTGTCGGCGGCGCCGAGCAACACCGTCCGACCGTCGGCGACCAGCACCCGCGCCAGCTTGCCGCAGGTCGTGGTCTTGCCGGTGCCGTTGACCCCGACCACCATCAGCACCGCGGGCTCGCCGCCGTCCCGGTGGGTCTTCAGCGTCCGGTCGAGGTCCGGCTGCAGGGCGGTCACCAGTTCCTCGGCGAGCAGCCGGCGCAGCTCGGCGGGCTCCCGGGTGCCCGCCACCTGGGTGCGGGACCGCAGCCGCTGGACGATGTCGAGCGTGGCGGCCACCCCGACGTCGGCCGACAGCAGCGCCTCCTCGACCTCGTCCCAGGCCTCGTCGTCGAGCCGGTCCCGGGCCAGCACGGCCAGCAGCCCCCTGCCCAGCACGTTCTGCGAGCGGGCCAGCCGGGCCCGCAGTCGCTGCAGCCGACCGGCCGTCGGCTCGGGCACCTCAAGTTCGGGGACCGCGAGTTCGGGGACCGCGAGTTCCGGAACCTCGAGCTCCGGAACCCCGAGCTCCGGGGCCTCGGCGATCTCGGGCTGCGGGGGTGCGCCAGGCTGGGCGACCGGCTCGGTGGGAGCCGAGGGGGGCGGGGCGGTCGGCGGCCGCAGGTCTGCGGGGCGGGTCGGCGGCGGCACCGTCCGGCCGCGCCGGCGCCGCGGCACCACCAGGCTCGCCGCCAGCACCACGCCGACGACCACGATGGCAATTGCGATCAGCAGGATCTCGAGCACGTGTCCAGTCTGTCAGCCCACCCCGACAGGAACGGCCACGCCCTCACCGCCCGCCCGCGTCAGGGCGCCTCGTTGCGGAACTGGAACTGCAGCCGGACCGTGCTGTCGAGCGGCACCAGCAGGGTCGAGTCGCTCGGCGACCACCGATCCGGCACCAGGAAGAGCCGGTCGTGGCCCTCGATCAGCAGCCGGAGGTGGCGGTAGCGGTAGCGGAAGCGCTGGCCGGCCGTGGCGGGCAACGCGGTCTCCTGCACACCCGGATCGCGCAGGTACAGCCGTTCCTGGGTGTCCAGGATCACGCTGGGGAACTCGTCCAGCCGGGCGGCGTAGTGCCGGGCCAGCCCGCGACCGGTCCACTGCGCCACGGTGGCGGTCGCCCAGAAGACGCTGACCACGACCAGCAATCCGGCCAGCACGGCGGCACCACGCGCGAGGTCAGAGCCCGTGGCCTCTGTTTCGGCGCCTGCCGCCGGAGCGAGCAGGCGACGGCGCAGCCGGCGGGTGTAGAGCAGCCCGCCCGCGCCGCCGGCGAGCAGCAGCGGCGTGACGAGCGGGTAGGGCGCCCAGTCCTGCAGCGGCGCGTAGCCGAGCAGCAGGCCGAGGGCGGCCACCAAGAGGACCGCCGCGGCGATCGTGGCTGCCCGGTTCGCCCTGCGGTACCCGCCGCGCTGCCGGTCGTCGGCCGCGGCGATCCACCGGGACAGCCGGACGTGGACGAGCACCGCTCCGGAGCCGGCCAGGGCCAGCGCGAGCAGCGGGGCCAGCAGCGGCTGCGGGCTGCGCATCACGTAGTCGCGGGTGCCCAGGCCGATCGTGTCCACGTCGATGCCGAAGTAGGCGTACTGGGCGCGGGAGGAGACGTAGCCGAAGTAGAACAGCAGCGCGCTCAGCAGCGTGGCCGGGGCGATCACCGTGGTGAGCACGCCCAGCCACCGCTGCACCTGGCCCGCCGCGCCCTCCTCGGCCATCGCGGCCTCAGGAGCCCGAGCTGGACGAACCGGTGTCGGACGGCGAACCGGTGTCGGACGGCGAGCCACTGTCCGTCGGTGAGCTGCTGTCCGAACCGTGCGGCACAGCCGTGACGGTGGCCTCCGAATGGGAGGCGGAGAGGTCGCCCAGCCCACTGTGCAGCTCCTCGCACACCGCCTGGCTCGGGCAGGTGATGGTGCCCGCGACCTGGATGGTCACGGTGGCATCGGAGTTCGGGTCGGACTGGGTGACCGGCACCCCGCAGGTGGCGCTGGCGGCCGTCCAGGTCAGCCCGGAGGTGCAGACGGTCTGGTCCGAACCGCACCCGCTGCCGCCGACGTCGAAGACGCCCGACGGGTCGAGGGAGATGTCACCTAACTGCACCTGCACGCCGTCTGGGATGGAGTCGCCCACCCAGCTGGCGCTGCCACACTGCTGATCCGGGTTGCTGGCGTCGGGGGTGGCTGAGCCACCGACCGGCAGCGACACCACGGTCAGGCTGGGGCCACCCTGCTGCGCCGGCTGCGGCGACTCGGGGCCCGAGCCCTCGGCGGCAGGCGAGGTGTCCTGCGCCGAGGAGCCGGAATCGGACGAGCCGGCGTCCGATGAGCCGGCGTCGGCCGACGAGGCGGAGCCGCCGGAATCCGAGGAGCCACCACCCCCTGATGAGCCACCGCAGCCGGCCAGCACGAGCACGACCAGTGCGATCGCCACCACGATGGTCTTGAGGCTGCAGCGCAGGACCAGGCCGCTTGATCGCGGGAAGAGTGGAGTGTTCATGACGGGCACCTCCGCTGGGGAGGAGCCCCGCCGGGCCGGTCGCGATACCGGCTGACCGGCGCCGGTCAGCCGGCCGGCACGAGCTAGCCGACCAGCGCCGGGTCGGCTTCCCGGTCCGAGGCGTCGCGCAGCCGCTGGCTGATCACCTGGGTGATGCCGTCACCGCGCATGGTGACGCCGTAGAGCGCGTCGGCGACCTCCATGGTCCGCTTCTGGTGGGTGATGATGATCAGCTGGCTGCTGGCCCGCAGCTCGCCGATCAGGCCCACCAGCCGGCCCAGGTTGACGTCGTCGAGTGCCGCCTCGACCTCGTCCATCACGTAGAACGGGCTGGGCCGGGCGCGGAAGATCGCGACCAGCATGGCGACCGCGGTCAGCGACCGCTCACCGCCGGAGAGCAGCGAGAGCCGCTTGACCTTCTTGCCCGGCGGCCGCGCCTCGACCTCGATGCCGGTGGTGAGCATGTCGTCCGGGTCGGTGAGCACCAGCTTGCCCTCGCCGCCGGGGAAGAGCGTGCCGAAGACGACCTCGAACTCCCGCGCCACGTCGTGGTAGGCGGCGGTGAAGACCTCCAGGATCCGGTCGTCGACCTCCTTGACCACGGTGAGCAGGTCGCGCCGGGTGTTCTTCAGGTCCTCCAGCTGGGTGGCCAGGAACTGGTGCCGTTCCTCCAGCGCCGCGAACTCCTCCAGCGCGAGCGGGTTCACCTTGCCCAACAGGGCGAGATCCCGCTCGGCCCGGGCCGCCCGCTTCTCCTGGGTACGGCGGTCGAACGGGCCGGGCTGCGGCGCGATCACCTGCTCGCCGCGTTCGGTCGCCTGCTGGTACTCGGCCAGCTCCTGCGCCGACGGCGGCACCGGCTTGTCGTTGCCGTACTCGGCGAGCAGCGCCTCGGGCTCCAGGCCGTACTCGTCCACCGCTCGGGCCTGCAGCTGCTCGATCCGCAGCCGCTGCTCGGCGCGGGCCACCTCGTCACGGTGCACCGCGTCGGTCAGCTGGGCCAGCGACGCGCCGAGCTCCCGCACCCGGGCCCGGGCCGCGGCCAGCGCGCGTTCCCGCTCGACCCGGGCGGCCTGCACCCGATCGCGCTCGGCACTCGCCCGGGCCAGCGCGCGTTCCAGGTGCTGCAACGCCGCCTCGGCCGACTGCTGCACCGCGGCCGCCACCAGCGCACCCCGGGCCCGGCGCTGCCTCGCCTGCTCCTGGTGGGCGCGCGCCTCGCGCTCGGCCGCGGCCGCCCGGACCAGCTGGTCGGCCCGGCCGGACATCGCCCGGGCTCGCTCCTCCTGGGTGCGCACTGTCAGCCGGGCCTCCATCTCGGCCTGCCGGGCCGCGGCCACCCGGGCGGCCTGCTCGTCGCGCTGCTCGACCGGCGGCTGCTCCTCGGTCGGCTCCGACTCGGCCAGCCGCAGCCGTTCCTCCAGCTCCACCAGCCCGGCCAGGTCCGAGTCGCGGGCCGTCTCGGCCTCCGACCGGGCCTTGTCGAGCCGGTCGGCCTCCCCGGCCGCCGACCGCTCGCTCTGGGCCAGTTGGGCCAGCCGCTCCTCGATCGCGTTCAGCCGGGCGTCGGACTCGTGCAGCGCCGCCAGCGACTCGTCCACCGCCGCCTTGAGCCTGGCCTCGCCCGCGCGCAGCTCGGCCAGCTCGGCCTGCAGCCGCTCGCCGGTCTCGGCCGCCTCGGTTGCCTTCGCCTCGGCCTCGGCATGCGCGGCCTGCACCTCCAGCGCGCTCGGGCTGGACGCCGAACCACCGGCGGCCCAGGTACGGGCGACGACGTCGCCGTCCCTGGTCACCGCCCGCAGCTCTGGCTGGGCGGCGACCAGCCGCTCGGCGTCGGCCAGCGACTCGACCACGGCCACCCCGGCGAGCACCGAGCGCACGGTGCCCCGCAGCGGCGGCTCGGCGGTCACCACCTCGCTCACCCAGCGCGCGCCGGCCGGCAGCGCCGCGAAGCCGGCGGGCGCGGGATGGTCGGCGACGCCGATCAGCAACCCGGCCTGGCCGGCGTCGGTGTCCTTGAGCAGCCGCAGCGCCTGGCCGGCGTCGGCCGCCGAGGCCACCGCGACCGCATCCGCGACCGCGCCCAGCGCCGCGGTCACCGCGGTCTCGTACCCGGCCTCGACGGTGAGCAGGCCGGCCACCGTGCCGAGCACCCCGGCCGGCCGGTCCGGGTGCGCGAGCAGCGAGCCGGCACCGTCCTTGCGGGCCAGGCCGAGGGCGAGCGCGTCTCGCCGGGCACTCCAGGTGGACAGTTCCCGGTCGGCGGTGCGCAGCCCCTCGGTGAGTTCGGCCACCCGCTCCGCGGCCTCGGCATGCCGGGCCAGCGCGGTCTCGTACCGCTCGTCGAGGTCGACCTCGCCCTCGTCCAGCGCGCCGACCTCGCCGCTGGCCTGCTCGAGCTCGGCCCGGGCCGCCGCCGCCCGGTTGCGGGCCTGCTCAGCCGCCGCGCCCAGCCGGGCGATCTCGTCACCACCGGCCGAGGCGCGGCTGCGCAGCGCGTTTACCTGGCCGGCCAGCGTCGCCAGCCCCTCGCGCCGGTCGGCAGCGGCCCGGGCGGCAGCCACCAGTGCCCGCTCGGCGTCGGCCAGCTCCCGCTCGCCCTGCTGCCGCGCGGTGACCGCGTCCTCCAACGCCTGCCGGGCCGCGTCGAGGGAGTCGGCGAGCATCAGCTCCTCCTCGCGGAGCTCTGCGGCCTCGGCCTCCAGCTCCTCGGGGTCCCGGCCGCGGCGCTCCTCCTCGGCGAACTCGCGGTTGTGCCGCAGCCGCTCGGCGGCCAGCGTCCGGGTGCCGCGGAACCGCTCGCCCAGGGCCGACAGCGCGAAGAACAGCTCCCCCACCGCGGTCACCGCCGGGGCGTCGGCGGCCAGCTCGCGTTCGAGTTCGGACTCGGCCACGGTCGCCTCGCCGAGGGCCTGCTCGACCGCCGCGCGGCGTTCCCGGATCGCGGCCTCGTCGGCGATCTCGGCCGCCAGCGACTCCTGCTGGGTCGCCAGGTCGTCGGCCAGCAACCGCAACCGGGAGTCCCGCAGCTCCGCCTGCACCCCCGCCGCCCGGCGGGCCACCTCGGCCTGCTTGCCCAGCGGCTTGAGCTGGCGACGCAGCTCGGCGGTGAGATCGGTGAGCCGGGTGAGGTTGGCCTGCATCGCGTCCAGCTTGCGCAGCGCCTTCTCCTTGCGCTTGCGGTGCTTCAGGACGCCGGCCGCCTCCTCGATGAAGCCCCGGCGGTCCTCCGGCCGGGCCGACAGCACCGAGTCGAGCTGGCCCTGCCCGACGATGACGTGCATCTCGCGGCCGATGCCGGAGTCCGACAGCAGCTCCTGGATGTCGAGCAGCCGGGCGCCCTCGCCATTGATCTCGTATTCGCTGGCGCCGTCCCGGAACATCCGGCGGGTGATCGAGACCTCGACGTAGTCGATGGGCAGCGCGCCGTCGGAGTTGTCGATGGTCAGGGTCACCTCTGCCCGCCCGAGCGGCGGCCGGCCGGCAGTGCCGGCGAAGATGACGTCCTCCATCTTGCCGCCGCGCAGCGCCTTCGCGCCCTGCTCGCCGAGCACCCAGGCGATCGCGTCCACCACGTTGGACTTGCCGGACCCGTTCGGCCCGACCACGGCGGTGATGCCGGGTTCGAACCGCAGGGTGGTCGCCGAGGCGAAGGACTTGAAGCCCTTCAGGGTCAATGACTTCAGATGCACGCAGGCTCCGGCAGGCGTTCGGTTCGCGGTTCTCCCCCGGGCGGCGCGGCCACCCGTCGACGGGAGAATCTACCGCCCGGCGGGCGGCTCACCCGGCAGCCGGTCCAGCCGGCGCGACTAGGCCAGGGCGGAGGCGTCGGAGGTGAACCGGTGCAGTTCGTCCAGCAGCTGGTCGGCCTGGTGGCTGGCCTTCAGCTCGGCGAGTTCGGCCTCCAGGTCACGAACGCGGCCCCTCAGCCGAGCGACTTCCTCTACGAGATGGCGGTCTGCAGCATTCGGGAGATGTCCCAGCAGGGCCCTGGCCATGTGGCGACCTTTCACGGACTCGCGACACTCGCGAGGGCGTCCGGGGCGGCTTACCGCACTGTGAGCGCCCGGCGAGCTGCCGGTTGGGGTCGGATGTGGTAACGCAATGGTCGCACCGCATCGGCCGTAAGACAAATCCGCCGGCCGGCACCGGTCAGCGCTCGCGGAAGCCGGTCAGCCCGCCACGCGGCTCGGTGTAGCGGGTGGAGACGTGCTCCACGGCCCCGGGCGTCCCGGCCGAGCCGAGCAGCTCGGCCAGTTCCTCGCAGGCCCGCCGCGGCCCCTGCGCGATCACCTCGACCCGCCCGTCGGCGAGATTGGACGCGCTGCCCGTCAGGCCCAGCCGCAGCGCCTGCGACTTGGTCCACCAGCGGAAGCCGACGCCCTGCACCCGGCCGGTGACCCAGGCGGTCAGCCGGATGTCGTCGGCCGGCCGGGCGTCGCCGCTCATCCGGCGGCGGCCCGTCCGGTCGGGGTCGCCCGCGGCGGGCGCTGGCAGGACGGGCAGTAGTAGGACGAGCGGTTCATCCACTTCATCCGGGCGATCGGCCGGCCACAGCGCGGGCACGGCTCGCCGAACCGGCCGTAGGCGTTCAGAGACCGGTCGAAGTAGCCGCTCTCGCCGTTGACGTTGACGTAGAGCGAGTCGAAGGACGTGCCGCCGGCCCGCAGCGCGTCGGCGAACACCAGCCGCAGCTCGGCCAGCACCGTGCGCAGCTGGCCGCGGCTCAGCCCGGTGACCGGCCGGTCGCCGTGCAGCCGAGCCCGCCACAGCGCCTCGTCGGCGTAGATGTTGCCGACGCCCGAGATCGAGCCCTGGTCCAACAACAGGCGCTTGATGGTGGTGTTGCGCTTGCGGGCGCGGGCGATCCAGCCCTCGTCGTCGAAGTTGTCGTCCAGCGGGTCGCGGGCGATGTGCGAGATGCCGGCGGGCACCGTGGTCGGCGGGTCGGGCACCAGCTCGTCCAGGTGCAGGCCGCCGAACGTCCGCTGGTCGACGAAGCGCAGCTCGGGGCCACCGTCGGTGAAGCGCAACCGCCCGCGCAGGTGCGGCCCGTCCGGGGTGTCGGCGGGCAGGATGAGCAGCTGCCCGCTCATGCCCAGGTGCCCGATCAGGCAGTCCGGGCCGCCGTCCAGGGGCAGCCACAGGTACTTGCCCCGGCGCTCGGCCGAGGTCACCGTCCGGCCGGCGAGCCGCTGGGCGAGATCGTGCGCGCCGGCCGCGTGCCGGCGGATGGCGCGGGGGTGCAGCGAGTCGACGGTCGCCACCGTCCGGCCGACCACCCACTTCGCCAGCCCTGCCCGGACCGTCTCGACCTCGGGCAGCTCAGGCATCGGTTCCGCTCTGCTGGATGGCAACCGCCGGGTCGGCGGGCTGGGCGTCAACGGGCTCGGTATCGGGCTTGGCCTCGTCACCCGGCTCTCCGCACAACGCGCGCCAAGCGGCCTCGGCGGCGGCCTGCTCGGCCTCCTTCTTGTTCCGCCCGGTCCGCACGTCGTAGGCACGATCGCCGATCACCGCGGCCGCGGTGAAGGACTTGGCGTGGTCCGGGCCGTCGGAGGTGATGCGGTAGTCCGGCACGCCCAGGCCCCGCTCGGCGGTCAGCTCCTGCAGCGAGGTCTTCCAGTCCAGGGCCGCGCCGTGGCCGGGGGCGGCGTCGAGCAGCGGGTCGAACAGCCGGTGGATCACCTCGGCGGCCACCGTGATGCCGTGCTCGAGGTGGATGGCGCCGAGGATCGCCTCCAGCGTGTCGGCCAGGATCGAGGCCTTGTCGCGGCCGCCGGTGGCGTCCTCGCCCCGGCCGAGCAGCAGGTACTTGCCGATGCCGCCGTCGCCGATGCCACGCGCCACCTCGGCGAGCGCGCGCATATTGACCACCGACGCGCGCAGCTTGGCGAGCTTGCCCTCGGCCAGCTCGGGATGCCGGCGGTAGAGCGCCTCGGTGATGACCACCCCGAGCACCGAGTCGCCGAGGAACTCCAGCCGCTCGTTGTGCGGCAGGTCGCCGTTCTCGTAGGCGTAGGACCGGTGGGTCAGCGCACGGCGAATGAGCTCGGCATCCAGCCGGATGCCGAGCTCGTCAGCCAGTTCGGCCGGGTCGGCGGCCCGTGGCGCCCTGCTCACCGCAGGGCCACCGCGGGCAGCGGGGCGCCGGCGGTGCTGGCACGCCCCGGCCGGCTCACGACCCGGATCAGACCGCCAGGACCTGGCGGCCGTCGTACTGACCGCAGTTGGTGCACGCGGTGTGCGGCAGCTTCGGCTGGGCGCAGGCCCGGTTCGGGCAGGTCACCAGGGTCGGCGCGCTGGTCTTCCACTGCGCCCGGCGGCTGCGGGTGTTCGAACGCGACATCTTCCGCTTGGGAACGGCCACGGCGATTTACTCCTGATTCTCTGTGCTTGCTGGATCTGTGCCGAACCGTTCCGCAAGAGCGGCCCAGCGCGGGTCGAGCTGCTGGTGGCTGTGATCGCCGGGCAGGTCGTCGAGCCGTTCCCCGCATTCGGGGCACAACCCGGCGCACTCCGGCGTGCAGAGCGGGGTCAGCGGCAGACTGAGCACCACCGCGTCCCGCACCACCGGCTCGAGGTCGAGATGATCGCCCTCGAGCCGCGGAATCTCGTCGGAGTCGGTGGTCTCCTCCGTCGCGCTGTCCCGATAGGCGAACAGTTCGACGAACTCGACGTCCAACGCATCGGTGAACCGGTTCAGGCACCGCCCGCACTCACCGACCACCTCGCCGGTGACCTGCCCCGTTGCCAGGACGCCCTCGGTCACCGATTCGAGCCGGACGGTCAGCGCCAGCGGAGCACCCTCCGGCACCCCGATCATGTCCAGTCCGAGCTGATCGGGCGCGGCCACCTCACGCCGGTAGTCCTTCTTGCCGCCGGCCCGGCGTCCGAGCTCTCGAGTGTCGAGGACGAACGGGCTGCGCGGGTTCACTGACTCCACCGGTGTTGAACGTAGACGTGCACAAGCTCGGCCGAACACGGATTTGGCCGTCGATCAGACTACCCGAGGCCGCGGGTGGCGGTGAAATCGCCCGCCGCCCGCGCCGGCGTCAGTCCGGGTCCCCGGCCGGGCTCTCCGCACCGCCCTGTTGCTCGCCACCGCCCGGCTCGACGGACCGGTGCAGTGCGGCGAGGCCGTTCTCGGCGGTGCCGGTCAGCCGCTGCAGGGTGCCGATCAGCTCGGTCAGGGTCTGTGAGGCGTACTGCTGGGCGTCGGCCGTCAGCCGGGCCGCGTACCGCTCGGCCTGCTCCCGGACCGTCGCGGCCTGCTCGTCGGCGGTGCCGCGCAGCTCGGCCGCGTACCGCTGCGCGTCGTCGCGCACCCGGGCGGCCTCGGCCACCGCGGCCTGGTGGACGCCGGCCGCCGAGACCAGCTGCGCCTGCTCGGCCCGGGCCTCCTCGACCAGCCGGTACGCCTCGGCCCGCGCGTCGCCGACCAGCTGCTCGGACTGCTCGGTGGCGCCACGCAGCTGCTGCTCGGACTGCTCGGTGGCCGCTCGCGCCGTCGCGGCGGCCTCCTCGGTGGCGGCCCGGGTGCGCTCCTCGGCCCGCGCCTGCGCCTCGGCCAGCAGCTCGTCCCGGCGGGCGACCAGCCGCCTGGCCTCGATCATCTCCGGCGGCATGACCTCGCGCAGCGCGTCGAGCAGGTCGAGGGTGCGCTCGCGCGGCAGCACGCACGAGGTGGACATCGGGATGGTGCGTGCCGTCTCGACCAGCTCGACCAGCTCGGTGAGCACCTCGTCGGCCCGGGCGAGGGTGTAGTCGGTCATGACGGCTGGGCGCGTTCGGCGAGCCGGGCCAGCAGCTGCTTGTGCACCAGCTCCGGCAGCAGGTGGGCCACGTCGCCGCCGTAGGTCGCGATCTCCTTCACCAGGCTGGAGGCGAGGAAGCTGTACTCGGGGTTGGTCGGCAGGAACAGCGTGTCGACGCCGGCCAGGCCGCGGTTCATCTGCGCCATCTGCAGCTCGTAGTCGAAGTCGCTCACCGCGCGCAGGCCCTTGACGATCACCGGGATGTCGTTGGCGCGGCAGTAGTCGACCAGCAGGCCGTGGAAGGAGTCGACGCGCACGTTGCCGTAGTCGGCGGTGACCTCGGTGAGCATGGCGATCCGCTCGTCCACGGTGAACAGGCTGGACTTGCTCTTGTTGATCAGCACCGCCACCACGACCTCGTCGTAGAGCTGCGCGACCCGGCCGATGATGTCGAGGTGGCCGTTGGTGACCGGGTCGAACGAGCCTGGGCAGACGGCCTTGCGAACTCTTCCGGACACGCGCATCGGACCCTCGGGCTTGGCGACATGGCTATATGCGGCGACCGTACCAAAGGCAACCTTCCCCGTACCGCCGCTGCTTGATGGGCTTTATCTCACCCGGCCACCCGGGTTCGGGCTCGCGTGCCGACCGCTCCAGCACCACCACGGCCGACGGCCGCAGCCAGCCCTGGTCGACCAGCAGCCGCAGCAGGGTGACGACGGCGCCGGCCGGCACCGCGTACGGCGGGTCGGCGAACACCAGATCGAACGGCTCGTCCACCCCCGGCGCGGCCAGGTAGCTGCCGGCCGGCAGCCGGCGCACGGTGGCGCCGGGCAGCCCGAGGGCCCGGACGTTCTCGGCCAGCACCGCGGCCGCGCCCCGGTCCGACTCGACGAACACCGCCGCCTCGGCCCCCCGCGACAGCGCCTCCAGCCCGACCGCGCCGGAGCCGGCGTAGAGGTCGAGCACCCGGGTGCCGGCCAGGTCGAGTTCGGAGCGGAGGGTGTTGAACAGCGCCTCTCGGGCTCGTTCCGAGGTGGGCCGGGTGCCGCGGGGCGGCACGGCGAGCCGGCGCCCCCGGGCGCTGCCGCCCACGATGCGTGTCACGTCGAGGCAGAGTAGTGCTCCGGCCGGCCGGCCGGGACCCGAACGGCGCGGGGACGCCGGCCCGGAGCGGACGTAGTCTGGCGACTGTGGAGGACCAGATCTATCTGGTGCCCGGCGAATCGGCGCCCGAACCGGCTCACCCCGTGTCGCCGCGGCGGCGCGTGCTGCTGCTTGCCGCCGGGGTCGCGGTTGCGGCGGTGGCGGTCGCCGTCCAGCACGGCCGTGCCCGGCACGTCCCGGCGCCGGTCCTGCGGCCCCCGGCCCTGGCCGGCCGGTCCGTCCCGGCCTGGCCGCGGACCGCCGACGTGTGCGGGAGCACGGTCGAGGCGCCCCGGCTGTCGTCGGATCCGGTCTCCGAACGGACCCGCGCCTCGGTCGTGCTGGCGGGCCCGGCGCCGGCCCTGGTCGACGTCGACACCGGCCGCCGGTCACCGGTGCCGGGCCTGACGCTGCGGGCCGACCAGTACGCCTCGGCCGTGGTCCGGGCCGGGCCGGTGAGCTACGCGCTGGTCCGCGGCTGCCAGCACCGCGCGGTCGGCGCCGTGGTGCGCGCCCGGGCCGGTACCCCGCAGCGGGTGCTGGCGCCCGGCCGGCCGGTCTTCGGGCTGCTCGACGCGGGCGCCGGCGGCGTGTGGGCGGAGGCATACAGCGGGCCGATCCGGATCAACCCGGAGGCCGCGCTCGGCACCACGCTGATCCGGCTGGACCGGCCGGCCCCGGCGGTGGCGCTGCCGGTCTCCTACACCGTGCTCGGGATCGCGGCCGGTCAGGCCGTCGTCTCCGTGACCGGTGGCGCCGACGACGCCGTCCGGACCGCGCTCTACCGCTATGACCTGGCCACCCACCGGGCCAGCCCGCTCGGCCTCGCCTACAGCGCGACCGAGTCCGGCGGCCTGGTGCTGTGGACCGCGACGCCGTGCTCGGCCAGCGGGCCGTGCCTGCTGCGCAGCTACGACCTGGCCACCGGCGCCCAGCGGGCCCGCCGCTACTACCTGCCCCTGGGCACCGGGGTCGGCGGCGGCGTGCTGAGCCCGGACCGGCACCGGCTTGCCTTTGCCCTGCAACGGGAAACGCCCGACCCGGGCTACCGCTCAACCGCATCGGCGAACCCCGCCGACCTGGTGGTGCTCGACCTGACCAGCGGGGTGCTGGAGCCGGTGCCGGGCATCGAGCTGGCACCCGGGCAGCAGCCGCGCGGGCTGGCCTTCACCGCCGACAGCCGCTGGCTGCTGGCGCAACCCGGCGGCGGGGCGGTGCTGGCCTGGCGGTCCGGCCAGCGGCTGCCGATGCTCAGCCCGCCGCCGGCCGGGCCGCAGCTGCTGGCCGGGGGCAACCGGGCGCTGCCGCGCCGCTGATCAGGCCGGCCGCCCGCTCGGCCAGCATCACCGCCGGCGCCTGGGTGTGCCCGCGCGGGATCCGGGGCAGCGCGCTGGCGTCGACCACCCGCAGCCCGCGCACGCCGCGCACCCGCAGCTCGGGATCCAGGACGGCGCCCGGATCGGAGCCCATCCGGCAGGTGCCCACCGGGTGGTACAGGGTCTGCGCGTGCGCCCGGCACAGCCGTTCGATCGCGCCGGTCGCCGGATCCAGCGCGCCGCCGGCCAGCGGCTCGCCCACCCAGGCCGCCAAGGCCGGCTGGGTGAGAATCCGCTGCGCCAGCCGGACACCGGCGGCCAGCACCCGCAGGTCGGCCGGGTCGCTCAGGTAGCCGGCGTCGATCACCGGTGGGTGCAGCGGGTCCGGCGAGCCGAGGGTGATCGTGCCGCGGCTGGCCGGCTGCAGCAGCACGGTCGCCAGGGTCAGCCCGTGCCCGGCGGCTGCCGCAGACAGGTGCGGCACGATCAGCCACAGCAGCTCGACGTCCGGGCCGGCCAGGCCGGCCTCGGTCCGGACGAAGGCCAGCGCCTCGGCCAGGTTCGAGGTGAGCCGGCCGCGCCGGGTGCTGAGGTACTCGGCGGCCTCGGCCCGGCCGTCGCCGACCCCGGGCGAGACGTCCCGGCGGGCGGCCACCGAGACCGGGGCGTAGAGGTGGTCGGCGAGGTTGCGGCCGACCTCGGGGCTGTCGACCAGCACCGGCAGCCCGTGCTCGCGCAGCTCGCCGGCCGGTCCGATGCCCGAGAGCAGCAGCGCGTGCGGGCTGCCGATCGCACCGGCACACAGCAGCACCTCCCGGCCGGCTCGCACCCGGTGCCGCTCGCCGCCGATCAGCAGCTCGACCCCGGTGGCGGTCCGATCACGCAAGAGCACCCGGGCGAGCTGGGCCCCGGTGAGCACGGTCAGGTTCGGCCGGCCGAGCGCCGGGCGCAGGTAGGCGTCGGCGGCACTCCAGCGGCGGCCGTTGCGCTGGGTGACCCGGACCGGCCCGTACCCGTCCGGCTCGGTGGCCTCGGACGGACCGAGCCCGGGCAGGCCGGCCTCCGCGCAGGCGCGCAGGAAGGCCGCGGTGGCCGGGCTGGGGTCGAGCAGGTCGCTGACGTGCACCGGGCCGGCTTCGCCGTACCCGAGCTCGGCCTCGCCTGCCAGCCGGCGTTCGGCCCGCAGGAAGTACGGCAGCACGTCGGCGAACCGCCAGCCGTCGAGCTCCCAGCCGTCGTAGTCGGCGCGGTGGCAGCGCGTCCAGATCTGGGCGTTCAGCGACGACGAGCCGCCGAGCGTCCGGCCGCGCGGCCAGCCGACCCGGCGGCCGGCCAGGCCCGGCTGGGCGACGGTCTCGAAGCCCCAGTCGAAGGCAGTGCCGAACAGCTTCGGGTACGCCGCCGGGATGCTGATCTCGGCCTTGCGGTCCGGCCCGCCGGCCTCGACCAGCAGCACGGTGGCGGTGCCGTCGGCGCTCAGCCGGTCGGCCAGCACGCAGCCGGCCGAGCCAGCCCCGACGATCACGTAGTCGGCAGTCCGCTCGGAGGCCACCGCGGCTAGCCCGCCCGGGCCGGTCCGGCGCCGCCGAGCACCAGGTCCTCCACGTCGCCCACCGTCGTCACCGCCGCGGCGCGCCCCGGCTCGACACCGGTCAGCGCGAACCGCGCCTCCAGCTCGGCCGACAGCTCGACCACGGTCAGCGAGTCGTAGCCGAGATCCTCCACCAGCCGATCCGCCGGGCCCACCTCGGCGCGACCGCGCGGGCAGAGGCCGGCCACCACCGCACGCACCTGGGCGCGCAGCTCCTCCTCCGTCACCTCAGCTGCCTCCGGTGCGCAGCGGGTGCGGTGCGTCCCAGCGCTGCTCGTAGCCGTCCAGGGCCGCGCCGACCGCGTCCTGCCAGGCGATCCGGGCCGCGTCGCACAGCTGCGGCAGCCCGATCAGGCGCAGCTGCTTGACCAGCCGGTCCTCGGCGATGTCGACGTGCTCCTGCAGCTGCCGCCGCCGGGCGTCGGCGGCCATCCGGATCTTCGGCACCGGGCTGAACCGGGACGGCCCGATCAGCACCCAGGCCGCGGCCGGCAGCGACTCGAAGTGGGCGTCGGAGATGACCGTGCCGTGGCCCGCGGCCACGCCGTCCTGCGCGGCCCGCAGGCCGAACGCGACGTGCCGGGACTCGTCGCGGGTGACGTTGGTCAGCCCCTCGTCCAGCGCGGTGAGCTCCAGCCGCCGGGCCAGGTAGCGGGTGGTGCGCAGCGCGGTCGCGGCCAGCATGCCCTCGGTGACCAGGTGGTAGTAGACCATCGCCCGGTACCAGTCCGCCGGCGTGCTGCCGGCCGCGCGGACCCGGTCGGTGGCCTCGGTCAGCACCGGGGTGAACCGCGCCCGGTAGTCGGGCGAGACCTCCAGCTCGGCGCCCTGCGCGCCGGCGTCGGCCGCGCAGACGTCGGCCAGGTAGGTCTGGAAGAACTTCACATGCCGGGCCTCGTCGGCCAGCTGGGTGCACAGGTAGATGCGGTCGTCCTCGGTCGGCGGGTTGTCGACCAGGCTGCCCAGGGTCTGGGTCACGGTCACCTCGCCGACCTCCAGCTCGGCCAGCGCGGCCAGCATCTGGTCCTTGAAGAACGGCCGCAACGCCGACCAGACCGGCAGGTCCCGGGCCGGGTTCACCTGGGCCACCAGCCACTGCTGGCGTTCCCAGCGGGAGTAGAGGTCGGCCGAGGTGGCGAGCTTGGCGAGCTTGACCGGCTCGGCGTCGGTGATGTCCGGGACGAAGCCCGGCTCGGCCTGCAACTGCTCGGTCATCGCTACCTCCAGCGGTTCGGCGCCGGTTCCCGCCAGCGCACAGGGTGGTGATCGGTCTCGTTCGCGCGCGGGGGCATCAGGACGGCCAGCAGCGGGCCGGTCGCGGCGGTGGTGAGCAGCGCCATCACCACCAGCACCGAGTAGGTGCGCGCGTCGAGCAGGCCGACCTGCCGGCCGACCGTCAGCACCACCAGCTCGGTCAGGCCGCGGGTGTTCAGCAGCACCGCGACGGTGGCCGCGTGCCGCCGGGTGGCACCGCCCAGCCGGCCACCCAGATAGCCGCCGGCCAGCTTGCCGCCGGCGGCCAGCACCAGCACGAGCAGCAGCAGCCCGACTCCGGACGCGCCCAGGCCGGACAGGTCGACGGCCATGCCGGCCAGCACGAAGTACACCGGCATCAGCATGCCCAGCGACACCGGCTCCAGCGCCCCGGTCAGCCAGCCGCGCAGCTCGTCCCGGCTCTGCTCTCCGGTCCGGGCACCGCGCGGCATCGCCAGCCCGAACGCGAACGCCCCGAAGATGAAATGCAATCCGATCGCCTCGGTGGCCGCGGCCGAGGCCAGCAGGCCGACCAGCACCACGGTCAGCTCGCCGAGCCGCTGGCCGTCACCCGGGCACCCGGGCAGCAGCAGCCGCAGCACCGGCGGCACCAGCTCGCGCAGCACCACCAGGTACGGCACCAGCAGCGCCAGCCGCCAGGCCGGCACGCCGGTGGCCAGCATCGTCGCCGCGGCCAGCAGCAGCCAGCCGAGCACATCGCTGACCGCGGCGACCGCGAGCGCCTCGGTGGCGACCTCGGTGCCGGTCAGGTCGCGGTCCCGCAGGATCCGGGCCAGCACCGGGAACGCGGTCATCGACATCGCCACGCCCATGAAGACCACGTAGCCGAGCCGGTGATGCGGGCTGACCGCGTGTGCCCGGGCCAGGCCGAGGAGCAGGCCGAGCGCCAGCGGGACGAGCAGCGCGCAGCCGGCCACCGTCACCACCCGCCGGCCGGCTCCGGCCCGGCGGCGGATCGGCTGGAACTCGCAGCCGATGGTGAACATGAACAGCGCCACGCCCAGATTCGCCAGCCCGGTCAGCACCGAGCGCACCGGGGCCGGCATCAGCTCGGCCACCAGGTGCGGTGAGACCAGGGTCGGCCCGAGCAGCACGCCGACCGCGATCTCGCCGATCACCGCCGACTGTCCGATCCGGCGCAGCAGCCACCCGACGGCACCGGTCAACGCGAGCACCAGCGCGAGGTCGAGGAACAGCCTGGCGTTCACGGGTTCGGATCACCGCCTTCGTCGTTCGTGGCCGGGTACGGGGCCCGGGGTGGGCAGGCGCTCCCGCGCGCGCCCACCCCGGATCGGTCAGGCCTTGCGGGCGGCGCCGACCAGGTAGCTGTAGCGCTCCGGCGCGGCGCCGACGTCCGAGGGCTTCTCCGGCCGCCACTGGGTCGGGAAGACGATGCCCGGCTCGACCAGCTCGAAGTCGCCGAACAGCGCCGCCATCTGCTGCCGGTCGCGCAGCTCGAAGGTGTCGAACTCGGTGGCGTAGAGGTCCTGCACCGCCCCCGCCGAGCCCGTGTTGCCCTCGCCGGTGGTGGTGGAGATGATCAGCATGCTGCCCGGGGCCAGCCGCTCCCGGTAGCCGGCCAGGGCCGGCAGCACCTGGTCGTCGCCGAAGAAGTGCAGCACCGAGAGCACCATCATGGCCACCGGCCGGTCCAGGTCGATCAGCTCGCCGATCTCGGGGTTGGCCAGCGTCTCGGCCGGGTCGAGCAGGTTGCCCCGGACGCTGGTGGCGTTCGGGTTCTCGGCGAGCAGCTGCTTGCCGTGCGCGACCGCGACCGGATCCCGGTCGACGTAGACCACCCGGGCGTCCGGGTTGACCCGCTGCACGGTCTCGTGCACGCTGCCGCGGGTCGGGATGCCGGAGCCGAGGTCGAGGAACTGGTCGATGCCCTGCTCGGCGGCGAACCGGGCCGCCCGGCGCAGGAACTTCCGGTTCTCCCGGATCAGCATGACGATGCCGGGCGCGGCCTTGATCGCCTGCTTGCCGAGCTCGCGGTCGGCCTCGAGGTTGTGGGTACCGCCGAGCAGGTAGTCGTAGAGCCGGGCGATGCTCGGCTTGTCCTGGTCGACGTCGTCGGTGACCCAGGTGGGCGTTTCGGTCATCGGGTGTCTCCTGTGTGCTGGTCGGAAGGGGTGGGGTCTCAGGCGGCGCGCCGGAGCCGGGCGCCCAGGGCCTTGATGGTCTCGGCGGCGAGCACCGCGTGACCGCGCATCGAGGTGTGCTTCATGTCGGCGCTGTAGGCGGAGAGCTCGCCGCAGACGGGGTGTTCCCACATGTCGACGTAGATGGCGTCGTGCCGCTCGGACAGCGCCCGCATCCGCTCGTTCAGCGCGCGCATCCGAGGCCGCAGCGAGGCCAGCTGGCTGAACGCCGCGCCGAGGTCCATCAGCCCGTAGGTGATCACGTCGGCACCGCCGGCCCGTAGCTGGGCGACCATGTCCTCGACGCATGCCTCGATCGCCGTGGGGTCGAAGCCCATGGTGAACAGGTCGTTGCCGCCCGCGGTCAGCGCGACCAGGTCCGGCCGGAAGGCCAGCATCCGTTCCAGCTGGCCGTCCCGGACCTGGGCCGCGAGCAGCCCGCGGTAGCCGATGTTCAGGTACTCCAGGCCGGCCTGCTCCTCGGCCAGCACCTCGCGGACCCGGTCGGCCCAGGGCAGCGAACGGTAGCCGTCCAGGTCCTCCCCCAGCCCCTCGGCGAGGCTGTCGCCGAGCACCCCGAACCGGGTCCAGTGCGCGCCGGCCAGCTGCTCGCGCGCCTCGGCGTGGGAGAGGCAGAAGTCGTCCTGCTGCTCGGCCAGAGTTGCTGTTGTGTCGTGCTCGGACATGGATCTCCCTACGATTGCTGGCTGATCGGCTCGCCCTGGGTGATCCGCCGGATCCGCAGCCGCGGTTCCAGCTCCAGGAAGAGGCCGCTCACCGAGGTCTGCGGCGAGGTGGGCATCGAGTTCATCGCCTCGTTGTGGCCGGCCACCAGCTGGCCCGAGGTGGCGAGCCGGTTGGCGACCGCGTCCAGGGCGGCCGCGCCGTCCTTGCTGTCGTCGAGGTCCTCGACGCCGGTCACGATGTGCAGGAACGACTCGTAGAGGTTGAGCATGTGCCGCTCGCGCCGGGTCAGCTTGTCGGCCTCGAAGAACTGGGTCTCGCGGTTGTAGCTGTTGTAGAAGAACGACACCACGACCAGCAGCCGCTCGTAGGACTGGTGGTAGGCCTTGGTGTAGAACGAGCGGGCCTCCTCCTCGGCCAGGTCGCCGTCGACGATCGCCGAGATCGCGGCGGCGGCGAGCAGGCCGCTGAAGGTGGCCAGGTGCACCCCGGTGGACAGCAGCGGATCCAGGAAGCAGGCCGCGTCGCCGGCCAGGAAGTAGCCCGGGCCGTCGAACCGGTCGGCTGCGTAGGAGTAGTCCTGCTCGATCTTCAGGTCGGTCAGCTGGGTGCCGGGCGCGACCATCTCGGCGATCCGCGGGCACTGCGCGATCGCGTCGGCGTACACCGCCTCCAGGCTGCCGAGCCGCTCGCGTTCGGCCTGCAGGGCGGTGCGCTTGATGACCAGGCCGACCGAGGTGGTGCCGTCGTGCAGCGGGATGCCCCAGAACCAGCCGTACGGCACCGAGCAGACCGCGATGGCACCCTCCGGACCGACGTCCAGCGGCTTGACGTCGCGCCAGTAGCTCCACATCGCGACGTTCTTGAACGCCTCGTGGTAGACGCGGTTGTCCAGGTACTTGGTGGCCATCACGCCGGCCCGGCCGGAGGCGTCGACCAGGTAGTCGAAGGCGATCCGCCCGGTCCGCTCGCGGTCGTCGGTGGCGACCCAGTTCGCCGCGACCGGCCGGTCCCCGTCGAAGTCCAGCGAGCTGACCCGGGTGCCCTCGTGCACCTCGACGCCCTGGGTCTTGGCGTGCTCGAGCAGCAGGTGGTCGAACTCGGAGCGGATCACCTGGTAGCTGTGCCGGCTGGAGCCGGTCAGGTGGTCGAAGTTGAGGTCCCAGTTCTCCGGGCCCCATTCGAAGTACGCGCCGCCCTTCTTGACGAAGCCGTAGTTCTCGATCTTCTCCCGGGCACCGAGCAGGTCCAGGATCGGCAGCGCGGACGGCAGGATCGACTCGCCGATGTGGTAGCGCGGGAACACCGCGCTCTCCAGCAGGGTGACCTCGATGCCCTGCCGGGCCAGCAGGGTGGCCGCCGTGGAGCCGGCCGGGCCGCCGCCGATCACCAGCACCCGTGTTGTGTCGCGCATCTTCAGTGATCCCCTTCTCGCAGTGGATTGCCGTACGGTCGCGTGGTGCGGTCCCCCGCCGCCCGGCCCGGCGCGAGCGCGATCGAGCTGCCTGGCGCGAGCGCCACCAAGCTGCCGGCGTAGCCGGCCGGCACCGGCACGCCGGCGCGCTGCCAGCTGCGGCCGTGGCCGGCCAGCGGCGCGCCGATCGCCCGGACCCCGATGCCGCGGGCCTTGGCGTGCGCCTCCCGGGTGGTCCAGATGCGGTGCCAGCGCAGCGAGTAGTCGGCCGGGCCGGAACGCTCCAGGATCGCGTTCTCGGCCGGGCTGAAGAACCGCCTGGCCAGCGCCGGCGCGCTCGCCCGGTCGGTGCGCAGCTCGACGTCGATGCCCAGCCGCAGGCCACCGGCCACCGCTACCGTCACCAGATCACCCGAGTGGGACAGGTTGAAGTCGATCGCGGCCAGGCCCCGCGGGCCGGCCAGCATCGGCCGGGACTCGGCATCGACGGCCAGCCGCACCTGCCGCGGCGGCATCGCCAGCCACCGGCCGAGCGCTAGGCGGGCCAGCGCGCGACCGGCCGCGAACTCCTGCCGGACCTGCCCGCTGACCAGCCGGTCCATCCGGGCCAGCTCGTCCTCGCTCAGCAGCCGCAGCCCGGCCGGGCCGGCCAGCCCGCGCGGCGGGGCGATCCGGGCGAGCCAGGTCTGCACGGGACGGCCGAACATCCGGCAGTCCCGCTGCCGGACCGGCACGGCGCTCATCCGGCCGAGCCGGCCGCGGCGGCGACCCGCTCCCGGAGCTCGACCGGGTCCGGGCCAAACTGCGAGGTCAGCGCCGAGAGCCAGCGTTCCAGGCCGAAGGCCACGCACGAGGTGAACGCCAGCTCGCCGTCCTCGGTGGTGATCCGGCAGCGTTCGGCGAAGAAGTTGCGGTGGAAGTTCACCGAGGCGATGGCCAGGCCGTCCGGGTTTCGCTCGGTGCGGCAGACAAATTCCTGCTTGACAGGAAAGAGCTGGGCCATCAGCGAGCGGGACGCGTCCGGGTCGAAGAACGGGTCGCTGGCCACCTCGATCGACAGCGGCAGGCCGAGCCGCTCGGCGAAGCCGGCCAGCCTGGCCTTGAAGGCGTCGAGGTGTGCCAGCGCCTGCTCCCGCTCCCCCACGCAGACGATCTCGCGCATGGTGAACGACAGCAGCCGGCGCAGGCCCTCGAAGTGCGACTCGCGCCGGAAGCAGGTGGCCACCGTGGTGACCTTGTGCGCGGCCGGCACCACGCTGTCGCCCAGGTGCAGGTACGCCGCGTAGCAGGCCGCCGACGGCAGGGCGTACTCCGCCGGCGCGAGTAGGCCGGGTGCGAAGCCGCCGGCGCTGGCGGCGGTCAGCTGCCCGTAGCTCTCCGGCGCCGCGCCGGTGGCCAGCAGCGCCAGGTGCGGGAAGTTGTCCCAGTAGTCCAGCGCGGTCAGCTGGTCCACCGGCAGCAACGTGGGATACGCCATCGGCGCGGCACCGGCCTCGATCCCCCAGCCGGCGAACACCCGGTCCAGCTCCGCCCGCAGGGCGAGCTCGTCCGGCCCGAGCACGACCAGCGGGCGGTTCTGGTCAGGCTGCTGGTCGTCCACCGAGGAACCTCTCCCGGATCCGCCGCAGCGTGCGGAAGTCCTCCGGCGACACCTCGTCGAGGGAGATCGGCTCGCCGGTAGCCTCCTCCAGCACGTAGAGGAAGTTGACGAAGCCGAGGGAATCGATGACCCGGTTCTCGATCAGGTCCAGGTCCTCGTCGATCGAGGTCAGGTCCGGCCGGCGGGCCAGCAGGTAGGTGAGCACCAGGTCGGGCTTGGCTGCCGGAGCTGCGGATTGGTCCGTCACAGCGCTGGGATCCTTTCGTCGGAGATGATCTGCTCGGCGGCCAGGAAGCCGGTCGAGCGCTTGAGCACCCGGGCCACGAACTCCTCGAAGGCCGGGTCGGCCAGCGTCTCCCGGCGGGCCGCGTACGGCTCCTCGATGCCGGCGTCGCGGAAGGCCGCCGGGTTGCACAGCGACTCCGCCGACGCCCGCAGGTAGCGCTTGAGATACGCCTCGATCTCGGCCAGCTGCGGCACGGTCAGGGTGCGCCGCAGCTCGGCGTGCAGCAGCGAGACGATCTGCCGGCCGAAGGCGATGTGCCGCGACTCGTCCTGGTGGTGCACCGCGTTGATCTTGCGGATGGTGGGATCGAGGCGCTGGTCGTTGCCCATCTTCTGGTTGAAGACATCCACCAGCTCCTCGAAGATGAGCAGCCGGGAGAACACCAGGAAGGTGTCGGCCTCCGCGATCCCCGGGCCGGCGAAGGCCATCGCGCGGTCGGGATAGACCTTGCCCGCGTACTTCAGGCAGAAGGTGGCGAAGAACCACATGTGCTCGTTCTCTTCGCCGATGATGTGGTGGAAGTACTCCGAGGTCAGGGCGTAGCCCGGTTGGTGGATCCGGGCCACGATCTCGGTCAGCAGCTCGCGGATGCCGTGCACGTTCAGGCTGTAGAAGTTGACGCTCTCCCACTTGCTGAGCGCGCGCAGCTGCGCCTCGTCGAGCCGGGCGCCGACCGCGGTGCCGTGCACCGTCATCAGCTCCGGCGACATCCAGTAGGCGTCCTCGACCACGGTCTCGGGCCACTGGAAGAGCCGGTACGGGTCGTAGTAGTCGCGCTCGGACATCGCAACCAGCCGGTCGAGAATCTCCTTGAAGCGCGGGTCACCGGCGAGCGTGCCGGCCAGGCCGGCGGCGTTCTTGGGCAGGGTCTCGGTCATGTTGACCTCCTCCGGATCACGGTGCGCCGGTCGGGCAGCCGGTCCTGGCCGCCGCAGCGATGGGTGACCATCCGGCCGTCGGCAGGGATGGCGGCCGGCAGCAGCCGGTTGACCCGCGACCCGATGACGGCGACGGCCAGGCCGGGGTGGGGCTGGTCGGCGTGCTCGACCAGCCGGGCGAAGATCGGATCGATCACCTTGCGCACGCCGTCGTCGTCGACGACCTCGACCCAGGAGTGGGCGAGGTCGAGCATGCCGAGCAGCCAGCCGCGCCGGGTCAGCGCCGGGTAACCGGCCGCCTCGAACTCCCGCTGCAGGAACAGGCTGGCCGAGATGCACGGGCCGACACCGGCCGCCATCACCCGCTCGTACTCGCACTGCAGCCGCTCGGGCATCCGCACCCAGGTGTAGTTCGCGTCGAGGAATCCCTCGACGATGGCGCGCAACCGCGGCGAGCGGATGGTCATCAGCTCGCCGCGGGTGACCAGCCGGCCGGACAGCCCGACCGGCGCCGGGCCGGTGAAGTGCACCCGGTCGGCGGAGACCTCACTGCCGGCCGGCGTGGTCTGCCAGTCCAGCAACTCGCCGTCCACCGCCTCCGGCTGCAGCCGCGCGTGCGACCACACCGGGTCGGCGAGGCAGGCCGGCAGCGGGCAGGTCAGTTCGATCTCGAACGTCCAGTCCAGCCGCTGGGTCCAGGTCTCGGGGCCGCCGTGCATCCAGCGCAGCGCGTAGCGGATCGCCCGTTCGGGCACCGAGGTCCCCGACCCGGAGGCGAGCGCGAGATTGAACAGGTCGTACCGGTCGAAGAACTGGGTGCCGGCCCGTTCGGTCACCGGCAGGCCGGCCCGGATCAGCTCGTCGAGCACCGGCTCGCCGCAGCGGAGCATGTCCAGCGCCGCGATCCGGTCCACCACGGCGTCGCGGTGGTCGTCCGGGATCGCGTACAGGCCGGCCAGGGCGGCCAGCCAGCCGGCGGGGTCCGGGCCGGTCGCTGCCCCTGCCCCGCCGGGCGCGGCGACGGTCGCGTTCGACATGACGGATGCGGTGCCGGTCAGGCAGCCGCGGTCGTGAGCTTGACCATCAGCTCCTCGATGTCGCCGACCGTCACCAGGTTGGCGGCCTGCTCCTCGTCGATGGCGAAGATGTCGAACTCGGCCTCGATCGCGAGCGCGAGTTCGAGGAAGGAGACCGAGTCGTAGCCGAGATCCTCGACCAGGTTCTGCTCGGGCGAGGCCTGCTGCGCGCCGAGCGGCGACATCTGGCCGATCAGCTCACGGACCTTGGCCGAAACCTCTTGGGCATTGCTCACGGCGATTACCTTTCATCCAACGAATGGCATGACTTCGACACGCGGAAAGTGCGGCGACGATCGCGGGTTTACCCGCAAGCCGGACGCATCAGCGATCCGGTTGTCAGACGGTATAGGCATTACCGGACAGTAGGCAACAAGTCAGGAAATGTACGCGCCCCGTTCGCATGTCCCGAATGCTATGATCTCGCCGCGCTTTAGACAACCTGTACGGATGCCTCTATACGGTTGATCGTGCACCGATCGGCGCGGTGACCGTTGACTGCTCGGACGGGTCGCCCGCACGCAATTCCCTTTTCGATTTCCACGGTGTGCCGGCCCGTCCCGCGGCACCGTCGGACGGCAGGAGTGCCCGTGACCGCACAGCCAGCAGAGACCCCCGACCGCGGCCGGGTGCTCGCGGGCTACCGGGCCCACCTCGGCGACGGGGCCGCCCGGCTGGCGGAGGCGCTGGAGCTGCCGGTCGAGGTCAGTGGCGAGGGCGCCTACGTGCTGGACGAGGCCGGCAACCGGTACCTGCAGTGCGGCGGGTACGGGGTCTTCATCCTGGGCCACCGGCCGCCCGAGGTGGTCGCGGCCCTGCACGCCCAGCTGGACCGGCACCCGATCGGGACCCGGACGCTGCTGTCCGCCGAGCTGGCAGCCGCCGCCGCGCAGCTGGCCGAGCTGGCCCCGGCCGGGCTGGAGCGGGTCTACTTCGGCTGCACCGGCGCCGAGGCGGTGGAGACCGCGCTCAAGCTCGCCCGGGCCGGCGGCCGGCGGCGGGTCATCGCCACCGGCGGCGGCTTCCACGGCAAGACGCTGGGCGCGCTGAGCGCCACCGACCGGATGTCGTTCCGCCAGCCGTTCAAGCCCCTGCTGCCCGACGTCGACCGGGTCCCGTTCGGCGATCTCGGCGCGCTGGCCGCGCAGCTGTCGGGCGGCACCCCCGCGGCGGTGCTGCTCGAACCGGTGCAGGGCGAGGGCGGCGTCCGGCTGCCACCGGAGGGCTATCTGGCCGGGGTGCGCCGGCTGTGCACCGAGCACGGCGCGCTGCTGATCGTCGACGAGATCCAGACCGGCCTCGGCCGGCTCGGCAGCTGGTGGGGCTGGCCGGCGGAGGCCGGTTCCCCCGACCTGATGCTGGTCGGCAAGGCGCTCGGCGGCGGTTGCGTGCCGGTCAGCGCGGTGCTGGCCACGCCCGAGGCCTTCCGCGCGCTGGACCGCAACCCGCGGGTGCACAGCTCCACCTTCTCCGGCTACCCGCTCGGCATGGCCGCGGTCTCGGCGACCCTGCGGCTGATGCGCGAGACCGACGTGCCGGCCCGGGCCGCGGTGCTCGGCGACCGGGTGCTGCGGCTGGTCACCGAGGCCGCCGGGCTCGCACCGGAGGGCACGGTCCGCGAGGTGCGCGGCCGGGGGCTGCTGCTGGGCGTCGAGTTCAGTCGCGGCGAGTACGCGGGGCAGTTCACCCACGGCCTGCTGGCCGAACGGGTGGTGCCCACCTCGTCGCTCGGCGCCGACACGGTGGTCCGGCTGACGCCGCCGGTGGTGCTGACCGAAACCGACCTGGGCTGGCTGGACCGCGCGCTGCGCAGCGCGTTCGCCGGCCTCACCGTCACCGCGCCGGCCACCGCCCGCGCCTGATCCGCTCCACCCAGAGGAGGATTCCCATGCTGCTCGACTGGTTGGCCGATCCGAGCACCGACCGCGGCCTGCGGCTGCGCGGTACCGACGGCTGGCACTTCCACAGCTACCGGGACCTGGCCGCCGACGTGCACCGGGTGTCGGCGACGCTGCGGGCGGCCGGCGCCGAGCGCGGTGACGTGGTGTCGCTGGTGCTCGCCGATCCCTGGACGTTCATCGCCTCGTTCTGGGGCACCATCGCGGCCGGCATGATCCCGTCGCCGCTGGCCACCCCGCTGGCCTTCCGCAAGGCCGACCGCTACATCGCCCACCTGGCCTCGGTGTTCGGCGTCGCGCGGCCGGCCGTGGTGCTCACCGACGCGGTGCTGGGCGAGCAGGTGGACGCCGGCGCCGCCCGGTCCGGCATCCCGGGGACGATCCGCCGGCTCGACCTGACCCGGCCGGCCGACCCGGCCGAGGCCGCGTTCGAGGCCCCGGCCGCGCCGGTCGGTCCGGACGAGCTGGCCCTGCTGCAGTTCACCTCCGGCTCCACCGGCACCCCCAAGGGCGTCCGGGTGACCTGGTCGGCGCTGAACGCCAACGTGCGGGCGATCCGGGACTGGCTGGGCTGGACCGACCAGGACACCTTTGCCAGCTGGCTGCCGCTCTACCACGACATGGGCCTGATCGGCGGCATGATCACCCCGATCGCCTCGGGCACCGACCTCTGGCTGATGACGCCGGACCAGTTCATCCGCTCGCCGCTGACCTGGCTGGAATGCTTCGGCCGGCACGGGGTCACGCTGACCACCGCACCCAGCTTCGGCTACGCCTACACCGCGCGCCGGGTGACGCCGGCCGAGATCGCCGACTTCGACTTCTCGGCCTGGCGGGTGGCGATCCTCGGCGCCGAGCGGATCGAACCCGCCGCGATCAGCGACTTCTACCACCTGGCCGGCCCGCGCAACTTCGACGCCGGGGCGCTGATCGGCGCGTACGGGCTGGCCGAGGTCACCCTGGCCGCGACCGGGGTCCGGCCGGGCGCCGGCTCCCGGCTGGTGCGCACCAAGAGCACCGCGCTGTCGGTCGGCGAGGAGGTGGTCGTCGCCGAGACCGCCCGGCTCGGCCTGGATGCGGTGCGCGGTGCCGGCTGGATGACCGGCTGCGGCACCGCCCTGGACGGGCTGTCGGTCGCGGTGATCGACGACGACGGCCAGCCGCTGCCGGACGGCGCGTTCGGCGAGATCCGGCTGACCGGCAGCTCGCTGGCACACGGTTACCTGCTGGCCGGCGGCGAGCTGGCGCCGTTCGGGCCGGACGGCCTGCGCACCGGCGACTCGGGCTTCCAGCTGGCCGGCGAGCTGTACGTGGTGGGCCGGATCGGCGAGTCGATGAAGGTACGCGGCGCCAGCGTGCACGCTGAGGACCTCGAGGTGGAGCTGGCCGAGCTGCCGGATCTGGCCAAGGTCCGCTGCGCCGTCGCGTTCGGGTTCCTGGACGCGGCGCACTACGCCGTGGTGTTCGTCGAGGAGGACGTCACCCCGCAGTGGCTGACCGCGGCCACCGAGCGGGTGCGGACGCTCACCGCCGGCGCCGCCGAGCCGCTCGTGCTGCGCGGCCGGCGCGGCGCGATCGCCCGCACCTCCAGCGGCAAGCCGCGCCGCCGGGTGATGTGGACCGAGCTGGTCAAGGGACCGGAGACCGACTGGGCGGTGCTGCACGGTGAGCCGCCGGCCGGCCTGCACACCGCCTAGCCGAAGCCAGAGGGGCCCTACCGATTTGGTCGGTAGGGCCCCCTCTCGGCTTGCGGACGGTGCGTCAGGCCTGCTGCTGGGCCGAGGTGGCCGGGGCCGCCGCCGGGGCCACCGCCGGCTTCGGGCCGGCCACTGCCGCGGCCAGCGCGGCAGCGACCAGCGCGATCACCGCGCCCGCGCCGTAGACGTGGTGGAACGACGACACGCTGCCCGGTACCGCGCTCGAGGCGATGATCGCGGCCAGCATCGCCGCGCCCAGCGCGCCGCCGAGCTGCCGGGCGGTCAGGGTCATGCCGATGCCGGCCGCGAACCGCAGCGGCGGCACCGAGGCGGCCGCCGCGGCCGACAGACAGGTCAGGGCCAGCCCCAGGCCGCTGCCGCCGAGCAGCGCCGAGGGCACCCAGCCACCCCAGAAGTTCGAGTGCGAGCCGAACAGGCCGGAGGCCCAGATGCCGCTGCTCGCGGCGAACAGCAGGCAGCCGAGCACCGCGGTCCAGCGCTGGGCCTGCGGGGTCTTGATGCCGCCGGCGACGGTGGAGGTGACCATCGAGGCGAGCGCCCCGATGCTGAGCGCGCCCGCGGTCTGCAGCGTGCTCCAGTGCCAGATGGCGGTCGTGAAGAGCGGGCCGCCGAGCATCCAGGCGAACATCGAGACGCCGAGCACCGCCAGCGCGGCGTTGCAGGTCGTGTACCTGGCGCTCTGCCAGAGCGCCACGTCGACGGCGGGTGCGGCGTGCCGGCGCGAGCGCAGCCAGGTGCCGACCAGCAGCACCAGCCCCAGCACCCCGAGGCCGAGCGTCCGGCCGCTGCCCCAGCCCCACCTGTCACCCTCGGTCAGCGCGGTCACCACGCCGGCGATGCCGAGCGCGAGCGCGACCGTGCCGATCGGGTCGGGCAGCCGGGTGCCGGGGGCGGGCAGGTGGCGGGGCAGCAGCGCCATGGCCGCCACGAGCAGCAGCAGGCCGATCGGGCCGTTGATGAAGAAGACCGAACGCCACCCGAACGCCTCCAGCAGCACGCCGCCGACCGCCGGGCCGACCACCGCGGAGAAGCCGGCCGCGGCCGACCAGGCGCCGATCGCCGCCGGGATCCGCTCGCGCGGCGTGGTCGAGAGGATCAGGCCGAGCGCGGCCGGGATCATGCCTGCCGCCATGCCACCCTGCACGAACCGCCCGGCGACCAGCCAGCCCACCGACGGCGCCGCGCCGCACACCATCGAGGCGAGGGTGAAGCCGGTCAGCGCGCCGAGGAAGATCCTGGTGCGCCCGAGCGTGTCGGCGATCCGGCCACCCGGCGTGAGCAGCGCGGCGAACATCACCGCGTAGCCGCTGACGATCCAGGTCAGCGCGTCGATCGAGGTGCCGGGAAAGTGCTTGAGGATCTGCGGAAACGCGATGTTGACCACCGAGAGGTCGAGGAACGCGATGAACGTCGCGCCGCTGCACACCGCCAGGATCAGTTTCGGGTCGACCACCCGATCGGCAGCCTTGGTGGCTCCAGTCATGTCTGCGACTCCTCCGCCGGATTTCGGATCGGGTCCTGTCTCGCGCTCGGGCCGCCCCGCGGCCGGCCGGTCCTGCCCCTGGCCGGCCCCGCACCCGGCGGGCCGGGTGACGGCTGCCCGGTCGAGCACCCGGGGGTCGTGCGAGGACGCGCGTGACCGCGGCGCATAGCGGCCGGGAAATAGTCCCGCATGGTCGGGAAGCTGTCAATTTGACCGGAACCACCCGGTCCACCGGTCACCGGCCCGGGCCGGTCGCGGGATTCCGGCTAGGACTTGTGCAGGTATTCGGTGCGTTCGCTGTCGAAGGCGTCGGCCAGGAACTCCCGCAGCAGCGGGTGATCCGCCAACGTCGGGTCGTCGTCGACCACCCGCTGCGCCTCGGCCCGGGCGGCGGCGATCGTCTCGGCGTCGCGGAGCAGCGACAGCAGCTTCAGCCCGGATCGGCGCCCGGACTGGGCCGCACCGAGCACGTCCCCCTCGCGGCGCTGCTGCAGGTCGAGCTCGGCGAGCTCGAAGCCGTTCGTGGTCTGGGCGACCGCCTGCAGCCGCTGTGCCGCCGGGTGGGCCGAGGGCAGCTGGGTGTGCAGGATGCAGGTGCCGCCCCAGGCCCCCCGGCCGACCCGGCCGCGCAGCTGGTGCAGCTGGGACACCCCGAACCGGTCGGCGTCCATGATCACCATCAGGGTCGCGTTCGGCACGTTGACGCCGACCTCGATCACCGTGGTCGCCACCAGCACGTCGAGCTCGCCTGCGGCGAAGGCCGCCATCGCGGTGGCCTTCGCCTCGGCCGCGAGCCGGCCGTGCAGCAGGCCGACCCGCAGCCCGGCCAGCTCCACCGCACCCAGCTGCGCATAGAGGGACAGCACCGAGGCGGTCTGGCCGCCCTCCTCCTCGGAGACGGCGCCGATGTCGTCCAGGTCGTCGTCCTCGCCGATCCGCGGGCACACCACGAAGGCCTGCCGGCCGGCCGCGACGTCCTCCCGCACCCGGGCCCAGATCCGGTCGTACCAGGACGGGTGCTCGGTCACCGGTGCGACCCGGCTGACGATCTCCTGCCGGCCGCCGGGCAGCTGGCGCAGCTCCGAGACCTCGAGGTCGCCGAAGACCGTCATGGCGACCGTCCGCGGGATCGGCGTCGCGGTCATCACCAGCATGTGCGGCGGCGCGGCGGCCTTGCCGCGCAGCGCGTCCCGCTGCTCGACGCCGAACCGGTGCTGCTCGTCGATCACCACGATGCCCAGCTCGGCGAACTGGACCTGGTCCTGGATCAGCGCATGGGTGCCGACCACGATGCCGGCCGAGCCGGAGGCCGCCTCCAGCAGCGCGGCCTTGCGGGCGGCGGCGGACATCGAGCCGGTGAGCAGCACCAGCCGGGTGCCGTGCTCGGCACCGCCCAGCGTGCCGGCCTGGGCCAGCGGGCCGAGCAGGTCGGCGATCGTCATCGCGTGCTGGGCGGCCAGCACCTCGGTCGGGGCCAGCAGCGCGGCCTGCGCGCCGGCGTCGACCACCTGCAGCATCGCCCGCAGGGCCACCACCGTCTTGCCGGAGCCCACCTCACCCTGCAGCAGCCGGTGCATCGGGTGCACGGCGGCCAGCTCGGCCTCGATCACCCCGGCGATCTCGGCCTGTTCCTCGGTGAACCGGAACGGCAGCCGCTCGGCGAAGGCGTCCACCAGGCCATCGCCGATCCGGGGCCGGGCGACCGCCGGGTTGGCGGCCAGCTCATGCCGGCGCTGGGCGAGGACCAGTTGCACGCCGAACGCCTCGTCGAACTTCAACCGGGCCCGGGCGCGCTCCCACTCGGCCAGGCTGTCCGGCCGGTGCACCTGGCGCAGGGCGCGGTCCAGTCCCATCAGCTCGCGCCGGCGCACCACCTCGGCCGGCAGCGTCTCGGGCACCGGGTCGAGCATCGCCAGCACGTGCTCCATCGCCTTGGCGATGGTCCACGACGGCAGTCCGGCCGCCGCCGGGTAGATCGGGATGGTGCTGCCGGCGAAGTCGGTGGCGGCCAGCTCCTCGGAGTCGGCGAAGAGCAGGTAGTCCGGCTGGTTCAACTGCATCTTGTTCCGGAACCGGCTCACCTTGCCGGCGAACATGCCGTGCAGGCCGGGACGCAGCTCCTTCTCCCGCCACGGCTGGTTGAAGAAGCTCAGGCTCACCCGGTGCCGGCCGGAGGAGATCACCACCTCGAGGATGCTCAGCTTGCGGCCCGGGATCCGGCGCAGGTTGGTGGACTCGATCTCGGCCTGCACCGTGACCTCGTCGTCCTCGGCCAGGGCGGAGAGGTCGGTCAGCTCGCCGCGCTTGTTCATCCGGCGCGGGTAGTGCCGCAGGAACTCCCCCACCGTGGTGAGGTCCAGCGCCTTCTCCAGGGATGCGGCCGTCCGGCCCCCGACCACGTCGGCAAGCTTGTCGGTGCGGGTGGCCATGCCAGACACTGTGCCAGAGGCGGCCGACAGCCCTGCCCGCTACTCGACGCCGATCAGCAGCGGGTAGTGCGGCTGCCCGCCGGGGTAGCCGGTCACCTCGACGAACGGCAGGCTGGCCCGCACGTGCGCGACCAGGGCCGCGGTCGCCTCGGCGGCGCCCTCGTCCGAGCCGGCCAGCACGGTCACCAGCTCGCCGCCGGCCGCGACCAGCCGGTTCACCAGGCTGATGCCCATCGCGGTCACGTCCGAGCCGATCTCGACCACCTCGCCGTCGATCAGGCCCAGCACGTCGCCGGCCGCGCACCGGCCGGCGTAGGTGATCGCGTCCCGCACCGCCACCGTCACCTCCGCGAACCGGGTCGCCGCGGCGGCCTCGGCGATGGCGATCACGTTGTCGCCGAACCGCCGCTCGCCGTCGTGCACCGCGACCGCGGCCAGCCCCTGGACCGGTGACTTGGTCGGCACCACCGCCACCCGCACGCCCTGCTCGCGGGCCTGCTCGGCGGCCAGCTCCGCGACGCCGGTGGCCGCCGTGGAGTTCGGCAGCACCACGACCTGCGCCGCGCCGGTGGCCAGCACGCCGGCCAGCACCTCGGCGGTGGAAGGGTTGTCGGTCGGGCCGCCGTCCACCACCAGCACCCCCTCGGAGGCGAACAGGTCGGCCAGCCCCTCGCCCGGCGCGACCGCCACCAGCGCCACCCCGGCCCGGGTGGCGGCCGGCTCGGCGGCCACCTGGTCCTCGAACCGCACCACCGAGATCCGGTGCGGCCGGCCGGCCTCGATGCCCGCCTCGATCGCCGCGCCCACGTCGTTGACGTGCACGTGCACGTTGAACAGCCCATCGCCGGTGCCGACCACCGCCAGCGAGTCGCCGAGGGCCGCCAGGGCGCGGCTGAGCCCGACCACCGCCGGTTCCTCGGCATGCAGCAGGTACTGCACCTCGTAGCCGTACTCGGCGCTGCCGGACTCCCGGACCGCGCGCAGCGCCGACCGGTCCCGCTGCCGGGGCGCGGCGGGCCGCTCGCCCCCGGCGGCATCGAGGCCGGCCGCCTCGCCGGTCACCACCGCCGCCAGCTCGGCCAGCAGCAGCACCAGGCCGCGACCGCCGGCGTCCACCACGCCGGCCTGGGCCAGCACGTCCAACTGCTCGGGGGTGCGCCGCAGCGCCTCGTCGGCCGCCCGGACGGTCTCGGCGAGCACGGCGGCCAGGTCCGCCCCGGCCAGCGCCTCGGCCGCCTCCGCGCAGCTGCGGATAACCGAGAGCACGGTGCCCTCGACCGGCTCGGCCACCGCGGCGTAGGCGGCGTCGGCGGCCAGCCGCAGCCCGGCCACCAGCGACGGGCCGTCCGCCTCGTCGCGGTCGGCCAGGCCGTCGGCGAGCCCGCACAGCACCTGGGAGACGATCACCCCGGAGTTGCCCCGGGCGCCCAGCACCGCGCCGCGCGCCATCGCCCGCAGCACCTGCCCGGCACCGGCCGATTCGTCGCCGGCCACCGCCTCGCGCGCGCTGCGCAGGGTCAGCTCCAGGTTGGTGCCGGTGTCGCCGTCCGGGATCGGGAACACATTCAAGTCGTCGATCTCGGCCCGGTGCGCGGCCAGCGTCTCCGCCGCGGCGTGGCACCATCGACGGACCGCGGAGGCGTCCAGCACGGCGAGCATGCCCGCACCCTACTGGGCCGGACGGGCTCCGGACGCGCCGTGCCGGGCCGCCGCAAGCCGGGCCGCGCGATGGGTGCCGAGGCGTTTTGATCGGCGTCCGACCGGGAAGCTACACTGGTCCGGTTGCCCGGCGGCGCTGTCTGTTGAGCGTGGCCGCGCACGTACCAGACCAGAACTCAGTTCCCGGATTTTGAGGAGGCCATTGTGGCCAGCCACTGCGATGTCTGCGGCAAGGGGCCCGGCTTCGGCATGTCCGTCTCGCACTCGCACCGCCGGACGCACCGCCGGTGGAACCCGAACGTGCAGACCGTGCGCGCGATGGTCGCGCCCGGCACCCGGCGCCGGATCACCGTGTGCACCTCCTGCCTGAAGGCGGGCAAGGTCACCCGCGGCTAGTCCGCGCACCACGCTCGATCGAAAGGCCGGTTCCTCCCCCAGGGAGGGACCGGCCTTTCGGCGTGTCCCGGCGCCGGCACCCGCCGCGCGGCGCCGACGGGCGACCGGAAGTGCTCGTGGCCGGCCTCGTGCGCGGGCAGCCCGTCCAGCCGGACGCCGGAGCCGGCGCCGACCAGCCCGATCACCTGCCACGGCGCGGGCAGCCGGGTGCCGTTGCCGAACGTCGCCACCAGCGCATAGTCGTCGCCGCCACCGAGCACCCAGCTCATCGGGTTGGCGTTGAGCGCCGAGGCGACGTCGCGCAGCTTGGTCGGCGGCTGCAGGGCCTCGGACCGCAGGTCGATGCGCACCCCGCTCGCCTCGGCGAGGTGGCCGAGGTCGGCCACCAGCCCGTCCGAGACGTCGGTCATCGCGGTCGCGCCCAGCTCCGCGGCCGCCGGCCCCTCGGCGTACGGCGGCTCCGGCCGGCGGTGCGCGTTGACCACCTGCACCGGTGACCGGAAGCCGCGGGAGAGCACCGCGTAGCCGGCCGCGGCCCAGCCGAGCCGGCCCGCGCAGGCCACCAGGTCACCCGGCCTGGCGCCGGACAGCAGCACCGGCGGGCGACCGTCCAGGTCGCCCAGCGCGGTCAGCGAGAGCACGATCGAGTCGGCGGCGCTGATATCGCCGCCGACGATGCCGGCGCCCACCTCGGCGCACTCCTCCGCCAACCCCGCCAGCAGGCCGTCCAGCCAGCCCACCTCGGTGCCGGCCGGCGCGGCCAGCCCGACCAGCAGCGAGGTCGGCCGGGCGCCCATCGCCGCGATGTCGGCGAAGTTGCGCGCCGCGGCCTTGTGCCCGATGTCGTTGGCGGTGGACCAGTCCCGGCGGAAGTGCCGGTTCTCGATCAGCAGGTCGGTGCTGGCGACCGTCCGGCCGTCCGTGCTGGCCACCACCGCGGCGTCGTCACCGGGGCCGACCAGGGTGGAGTCCGGCTGCCGCAGGGCGGCGGTGATCCGGCGGATCACCCCGAACTCGCCGAGTTCGCCCATCGTCCCCGCGTTCGGCTTCGCCTCGGAAATGACCACGCCTCCCAGTGCCTCGTCCTGCCGTGCTGCCGCCAGGGCGGTGACCTGCGTCCCCGCACCCGAATCCTCACACAGGCCGCCGACGAAGTTGCGCTAGGTTCGTCAGGCAGTGTTTCGCCCGGCAGTGCCGACGAAAGGAATCCACGTGCAGGACATGGTCAGCGCCTACATCCTCATCCAGACCGAGGTCGGCAAGGCCGCCGCCGTCGCGGAGCAGATCTCCAGCCTGCCCGGAGTCACCCTGGCCGAGGACGTCACCGGCCCGTACGACGTGATCGTCCGCGCCGAGGCGCAGAACATGGACGAGCTCGGCCGCCTGGTGGTGGCCCGGGTGCAGGGTGTCGACGGCATCACCCGCACGCTGACCTGCCCGGTCGTGCACCTGTAGGCCACGCCACGTCAGCCTGAGCAGCAGTCCGGAGCACCGCCATCGACCGCACCAGCCGCCGGGCCGCCGCCATCGCCACCGCCTTCGCGGTGCCGCTGACGGTCGTGCTGGCCTTCCTGCTCACCGCGCACTCCGGCGGCAGCGGGAAGACCGCGACGCCGTCGGGTGCGCACACCGGCCCGCTGCCCGCGGTGACCGTGCCGGCGCCGCCGTCCCCGGCTGCGGCGACCCAGAGCGCCTGCGTGCGGGTGTTCGCCAAGCTGCCGGTGCAGCTGGGCACGCTGGCGCCCCGCAAGACCGACACCGACTCCTCCTTCGTCGCCGCCTGGGGCGATCCGGCGATCGTGCTGCGCTGCGGAGTCGGCAGGCCGGCCGTGCTGGGCACCCCGCAGGCAGCCCAGCTGCTGGACGTGAACTCGGTGATCTGGCAGCCGGATCCGCAGAAGACGCGGACGGTCTACACCGCCGTCGACCGCTCGGTGTACATCGAGGTCACCGTGCCGGCCGGCGCCGACCAGCCGCTGCCGCTGCTGGCGACGGCGGTGCGGACGCTGCCGCAGCTGTGCACCGCCTCCGACGCGGCCGGCAACACCACCGACGCGAAGCTGCCGATCTGCGGCAGCTGACCGTCAGCGGCCGGCCCGACGCAGCGCGGTGGCGATCAGCCGGTCCAGCAGTTCGGGATAGTCCACGCCGGTTTCGGCCCACATCTTCGGGTACATCGAGATCGGTGTGAAGCCGGGCATGGTGTTCACCTCGTTCACCACGAACCGGCCCGCGGCGGTCCAGAAGCCGTCCACCCGGGCCAGGCCGGAGCATTCCAGCGCCTCGAACGCGCGGCAGGCGACGTCCTGCACCTGCTTCACCGCGGCCTCGCCGATCTGCGCCGGAATGTCGAAGTCACAGGAGTCGTCGAGGTACTTGGCGTCGAAGGAGTACCAGTCGAAGCCCGGCCGAAGCCGGATCTCGGCCGGCAGCGAGGCCGAGACGGTGCCGTCGGCGTCCTGCAGCACCCCGCACTCCAGCTCGCGACCGGTCATCGCGGCCTCGACCAGCACCTTGTCGTCGTGGCCGAAGGCAAGCTCCAGCGCCTCCGGCAGGTCCTCGTACCGCTCGACCCGGCTGATGCCCACCGAGGAACCGGTACGGGCCGGCTTGACGAACAGCGGCAGGCCGAGGTGCCGCACGTCCAGGGTGCGCACCGGCCGGCCGCGCCGGGCGACCACGCACGGGGTGACCGCCAGGCCGGCCGCGGCGAGCACCGTCTTGGTGAAGGTCTTGTCCATCGCGGCGGCGCTGGCCAGCACCCCGGAGCCGACGTAGGGCACCCCGGCCAGTTCGAGCAGGCCCTGGATGGTGCCGTCCTCGCCGTTGGCGCCGTGCAGCACCGGGAAGACCACGTCGACCCCGGCCAGCCGGTCCAGCGCGGTGCCGTCCCCGGCGCCGAACACCGTCACCGCGGAGCCGGCCGGCTCGGCCACCGAGGGCAGTTGGCGGTTGGCAATCCGCAGCTCACGCGGGTCCACCGAGGTCGGCAGCCACGCCCCGGACGGGGTGATGCCGATGGTGACCACCTCGTACCTGGCCGGATCCAGGGCCGAGAGCACGCTGCCGGCGCTGACCACCGAGATCGCGTGCTCGCTGCTGCGGCCGCCGTAGACGACCCCGACCCGAATCCGTTCAGCCACGGCAGTCGAGGCTAGCCCACCCTCACTCGCTCTTCGTGGACCGGCTCATCAGCAGCCGGGCCGCGTCCACCGGCCGCAGGTCGGAGTTGCAGACGGCGTCCATCACCTTGGTGATCGGTACGTCCACCCCGTGCCGATTGGCCAGGTCGAGCACCGAACGGCAGGATTTCACCCCCTCGGCGACCTGCCCGTGGGTGGCCGCCTGGGCCTGCTCCAGCGTCTCGCCGCGGCCCAGCCGCTCGCCGAAGCTGCGGTTGCGTGACAGCGGGGAGGCGCAGGTGGCGACCAGGTCGCCGAGGCCCGCCAGCCCGGCGAAGGTCATCGGATCGGCACCGAGCGCGGCCCCCAGCCGGGACGTCTCGGCCAGGCCGCGGGTGATCAGCGAGGCGATGGTGTTGTCGCCGAAGCCCATCCCGGCGGCCATGCCGCAGGCCAGCGCGATCACGTTCTTCACCGCGCCGCCGAGTTCGGTGCCGATCACGTCGGCGTTGGTGTACGGCCGGAAGTACGGCGCGGTGCAGGCGTCCTGCACCGCGGCGGCCCGGTCCGGATCGAGGCAGGCGACCACGGTCGCGGTGGGCTGCTCGGCGGCGATCTCCGGTGCCAGGTTCGGCCCGGACAGCACCGCCACCCGGTCCGGGTCGGCGCCGGCAACCTCGCTGATCACCTCGCTCATCCGCTTCACGGTGCCCAGCTCGATGCCCTTCATCAGGCTGACCAGGGTCGCGTCCGGCGGCAGCAGCGGTACCCAGTTGCGCAGGTTCTCGCGCAGCGTCTGGGACGGGATGGCGATCGCCACCAGGCCGGCCCCGGCCAGCGCCTCGGCCGGGTCGTGGGTGGCCACCAGCCCGCTCGGCAGCAGGATGCCGTCGAGGTAGTCGGGGTTCTGGTGCTTGGCGTTGATCGTCTCGGCCAGTTCCGGGCGGCGGGCCCAGATCGTCGTCTCGGTGCCGGCGTCGACCAGCACCTTGGCGAACACGGTGCCCCAGTTGCCGGCACCCAGCACGGCGGCGCGCATCGGCCCGCTCACGATCGGGCCGGCCGGCGGGCGAACTCGGCCGGCGCCGGCTCACCGCGCAGCACGGCCACCTGGTCGCGGACGGCGACCATGATCCGGTCGGTCATCGCGTGCAGCACCTCCCGGGACGGCTCCCGGCCGGCGAAGTCGGACAGGTCCACCGGCGCACCCGCCGAGACCGCCACCTCGGTGCGCGGCAGGGGTCGGAACTTCTTGCGGTAGTAGTCGAGGAAGTGCTGCGCACCCCACTGCCCCACCGGGATCACCGGCACCTCGGGCACCATCAGCGCCAGCCGGGCGACGCCGGTCTTGGCCTGCATCGGCCAGAAGTCGGGATCGCGGGTCACGGTGCCCTCCGGGTAGATCAGCACCACCTGGCCCCGGCGCAGCGCCGCCACCGCCTCCCGCAGCGCCTCGGCGGCGTCGGCCGAGTCGCGGTGCACCGGGATCTGGCCCGAACCCCGGATGACCTGCCCGACCGGGAACGGCGCGTGGAACAGGCTGGCCTTGGCGAGGTAGCGCGGGGCCCGGCCGGAATCCCAGACGTAGCGGCCGAACACGATCGGGTCGGCGTAGGAGATGTGGTTGACCGCGACGATCGCGCCGCCGGAGCGCGGGATCCGGTCCTGGTGCAGCCAGCGCACCCGGAACAGCAGCTTGGTCAGCGGGTACAGCAGGATCACCGCGATCCGCAGGTACGGCCCGACCCAGTCGCTGCGTGCGGCCACCTGGCGCTCCGTTCTCGTGGTGCGTCCCGTCCCGGCGACGGGTGCGCGCTCGACGGGTGCGAGTCTGCCACCGTGGCCGCCGCATGGCAGCATTGCTGCAATGGCATGGCGCGTTCTGGTTCCGCTGAAGCGGCCGTCGATCGCGAAGCGCCGGCTGCTCGGGGCCACCCGGGAGCCGGCCGACCACGCCCACCTGGTGCACGCCATGCAGTTCGACACCCTCGACGCGGTGCTCGCCGTGGCCACCCACCCGTTGATCGCCGGCCTGAGCGTGGTCGCCGGGGACCTCGGCGCCCGGCTGCCGGCCGGCATCGAGCTGCTGCCGGACGCCGGCGGCGGGCTCAACCCGGCGCTGGCCGCGGCGGCCGCGGAACTGGCCGGCCGGCAGCCGGGCGC
>DATJNU010000113.1:0-9701 GCA_035507775.1 Jatrophihabitans sp. | reverse complement strand
ACCCGGTCGCCGCCCCGCCGCCGGCCGAGGCCGAGTCGCTCTGGCACAACCCCGACTTCCTGAAGTTCTGGTCGGGTGAGGCGCTGTCGCTGTTCGGCACCCAGGTGACCAACCTGGCGCTGCCGCTGACCGCGGTGCTGGTCTTCCACGCGAGCGCGCAGCAGGTCGGGCTGCTGCGCTTCCTGCAGCTGGTGCCCTACCTGTTCCTGGCGCTGGTGTTCGGCGTCTGGGTGGACCGGATGCGCCGCAAGCCGATCATGATCGCCGCGAACGTGGTCCGGATGCTGCTGATCGGGCTGGTGCCGCTGCTCTCGCACCTCCATCACCTGTCGATCACCGGGCTGCTGGTCATCTCCTGCGTGGTCGGCGTCTTCTCGGTGCTCTTCGACGTCAGCTGGATGTCGTTCGTGCCGGCCCTGGTGCGCGACGCCAAGCACTACGTCGAGGCGAACCAGAAGATGGGCGTCACCCAGTCCACCTCGGACGTGGCCGGCCCCGGCGTGGCCGGCGTGCTGATCGGCTGGCTGAGCGCGCCGACCGCGCTGGTGGTCGACGCGGCGTCCTACCTGGCATCGCTGGCCAGCCTGCTGATGATCCGCACGCCGGAGCCGGCGCCACCGCCGCCGGCCACCAAGCGGCACCTCGGCCGGGAACTCCGGGAGGGCCTGGAGTGGGTGTTCGGCGACCGGATCCTGCGCCCGCTGGCCCTGGTCGCGCCGTTCACCAACTTCTCGCTGATCATCGTCTGGACGATGTTCCTGCTCTACGGGGTCCGCGACCAGGGCCTGAACGCGGCCACCGTCGGCCTGATCTTCTCGGCGTCCTCGGTGGGTGGGCTGGCCGGGGCGACCATCTCCAAGGCGCTGATCAAGCGGGTCCGGCTGGGCCTGCTCTACGGCGGCTCGCTGTCGGCGATCTTCGTCGGGCCGCTGCTCATCCCGCTCGCCGGCGGTCCGCGGCCGGTGCTGATCGTGCTCTTCACGCTGTCGTTCCTGATCAGCTACCTGGGCCTCGGGGTGGCCGGCGTCGTGATGATCTCGCTGCGCCAGACCTGCACCCCGCCCTCGCTGATGGGCCGGATGAACGCCGCCTTCCGCACCATGCTGTTCGGCGGTGGCTCGCTGGGCGGCCTGTGCGGCGGCCTGATCGCCGGTGCGATGGGCCTGCGGGCCGGGCTGACCCTGGTCGCGATCTGCTCGGCGGCGATGGTGGTGCCGATCTCGCTCTCGCCGGTGGTGCGGCTGCGCGCCATGCCGGCACCGGTCACCGACGCCGACCGCGTCGCCGCGGCCTGACCGCCGTCGCGCACCGGTCCCGCCGCCGGAGGACCTGACGCACCGATTCCCGGCGTATTGACGGCAAAGCCAGGGAGATGCGAGAGTTCGCTCGAATTCCCGCAAAGTCTCCCGATACCACTGTGTCCAGATTTCGAGTACCTCGACACGTCCGCCGACACGAGCTTTCCGCCAGCAGCCAGCGAGTTGCTGAACCCCGAGGAGTAGACCCATGCACGCCATGACGCCGTCCGCCGCCCCGGACGCCGCCGCGGAGCAGGCCATCGATCCGCGCGCCCTGATCGACGAGATCTCCAGCTGGATGAACCAGCCGGCCGAGCAGGTCGACGCCGCCTGGACGCCGGCCGAGCGGGCCCGGGTCCGGACCGCGGTGACCGAGCTGAACGACCTGGCTGCGACCGGCGACGCCGACGCCTTCTACGCCCAGCAGTTCCTGCTCTCGCGGATCTACCAGCTGCACACGCTGATCCCGAACGGCCAGACCGCCGAGGGCTCGGTGGCCCTGCACGAGATCACCCGGCTGCTGGAGGAGGCGACCATCGCCGCCCAGGACGCGTACCTGGAGCCGGCCGTGCTCGACACCCTGCCGACCGAGCCGCGGGCCTACCTGTCCTGGATCAAGCGCACCGCCAAGGACCACCGCGTCTACAAGCACGAGTACTACCGCAACTTCATCCACAACCACGCCACCGCCGACGACCTGCGCAACTACGTGATCCAGGAGTCGGTGGTCGACGGCCGGTTCGACGACCTGCTGGCCATGATGCAGGTCGGCACCGCCGGCGCGGCCAAGCTCGAGATCGCCACCAACTTCTGGGACGAGATGGGCAACGGCGACCGCGACCAGGTGCACACCCACCTGTTCAACAAGATCTTCGAGGTCTTCGACGTCGGTGCCGAGGAGCTGGAGAGCTCCCTCACCGCGAACGCCCTGCTGTCGGGCAACCTCGCGGTGCTGCTCTGCCGCTACCGCCAGTTCTACGCCGAGGCGGTGGGCTTCCTCGGCATGACCGAGTGGCTGGTGCCGGACCGCTTCGTGCACGTGCTGCACGCCTGGGACCGGTTGAACCTGCCGCCGGAGGGCGTGGTCTACCACCGGCTGCACGTCACCATCGACTCCCAGCACGCGCAGGGCTGGTTCCACAACGTGGTGCTGCCGGCTGCCGAGTCCGAGCACATGCGCCGGGGCATCGCGCGCGGCACCCTGTGGCGGCTCAACTCCTCGGCCCGCTACCTCGACGAGCGGGTCCCGTCCGACCTCGCCTGATCGCTTCACCCACCACCGGATCTACTGGGAAAGAAAGGGCATTCGACATGCCGCTCAACGCGCAGGGCTACGAGTTGATCGACATCCCGCCGGTCAGCCAGGAGATCCTGGACAGCTACGACAACTGCCCGGTCGACGACTACATGGGCCACGGCACCCGGTTCAAGCGGTTCTCCCAGTACCGGCTCTCGTCGGCCGCCGACGGCGGCTGGACGTTCGACCGGCTGCCGCACCGGGACTACACCGCGTTCAAGAAGTTCAACCCGATCGGTGGGGGCATCAAGCGGACCTACGAGCCGATCGAGGTCGACTTCACCCCGCTGATCGCGCAGGGCATCACCCGCCTCGGCCTGGACGTCGGTGAGGACTGGCAGATCAACGTCCACCAGAACCGGTCCTCGGCCAGCGACGAGACGAACGCGCCGCTCACCCCGGAGGGCGTGCACCACGACGGCCACGAGTTCGTGATGATCGCGGTGCTGCGCAAGCAGAACGTGGCCGGCGCGCAGACCCGGCTGTGGGTGGACGGCGCCGACGAGCCGTTCTGGTCCGGCACCCTGGAGCCGGGCCAGGCCGTCCTGCTGGACGACAAGGCGATCGCGCACGACGTCACCGACGTCGAGTCGGCCGACGGCGGCCCGGCGCACCGGGACATCCTGATCGTGGCGTTCTCCCGCTGGAAGGACAAGTGGTACGGCGAGGAGCACGACAAGGCCGTGCTGGAGGACGTGCCTGCCGCCGCGGCGATGTGATCGAGCCGCCGGTCGCGGACGGATCGCAACCATGACGGTGGACTTCGTCAAGTACCAGGCGCTGGGCAACGACTATCTCGTCGTCGATGCCGCCCGGTCCGGCCTGGCCGGCGGCCCGGCGGTGGCGAGGCTGCTCTGCGACCGGCACTACGGCATCGGCGCGGACGGGGTGCTCTTCGCCCCGGCGGGCGGCGGCGAGGGCGTGCCGGTGCACGCCGGCGCGCCGATCCCGGTGCGCACCTTCAACGCCGACGGCAGCGTGTGCGGCCGCAGCGTCAACGGGGTCCGGATGCTCGCGCTCTACCTGGCCGAGCAGGCGGGCGGCACCGAGTTCGTGGTGCGGACGCCGGCCGGCGACACGCCGGTCACGATCCGGGACGCGGCCGCCGGCCTGGTCGAGGTGCGGCTGCCGCCGCCGTCGTTCGAGGCGGCCGACCTGCCGGTGGCCGGCCGCTCCGGCTCGGTGGCCGAGCTGACCCTGCAGGTCGGCGGCGAGCAGCTCACGTTCTGCTGCCTGGCCAACGGCAACCCGCACGCGGTGCTGCTCGGCGCGCCGGTGGACGCCGACCGGGTGCGCCGGCTCGGGCCGCTGGTCGCCGGGCATCCGGCGTTCCCGCAGCGGGTGAACGTCGCGTTCGGCACGGTGCTGGACCGGGAGCTGATCGAGTTGCGGATCTTCGAGCGGGGCGCCGGTTACACGCTGGCCTCCGGCAGCAGCAGCTGCGCGGTGGCCGCCGCGGCCCGGCTGCGCGGCCTGATCGGCGACCGGGTGGTGGTCCGGATGCCCGGCGGCGAGGTGGTGGTCGGCTTCGACGCCGAGCAGCGGCTGAGCCTTGCCGGCGTGGTGGAGAAGGTTGCGTCCGGCACGTTCGCCGGGGCGCTGCACAACCGGCTGGTCGCCGCCGAGCAGGCGGAGCGGGCAGCCCCGACCGAACGGCAGGAGCGGGTACCGGCGTGACCATCTACCCCATGCGGCGCTGGGTGTTCGAGGATTCCCTCGGCCGCTACGACATCGATCTCGGCGACAGCCACGTCCAGTGCGCGACGCTGGACCAGCTGCGGCTGCCGGCCGCTCTGGAACTGGGCTACGGCGTGGACCGGGGCGGCGCGGAACTGCGCGAGCAGGTCGCCCGGCGCTACGGCGGCGACCCCGAACGGGTGCTCGTCACGCACGGCGCGCAGGAGGCGCTCTACCTGCTCTACGCCACCCTGCTGCGGCCGGGTGACCGGGTGCTGGCCTTCCGGCCCGGCTGGCAGCAGGCCACCGACGCCCCGGCGCGGCTCGGCGCCGAGGTGCTGCTGTCGGACCTGACCGAGGACTTCGGGCTCGACCTCGACCAGATCGCGGCGCTCGCCGAGGGCGGCCTGCGGCTGATCACCCTGAACACGCCGGGCAACCCGAGCGGGCGCCGGATCACCACGGAGGAGCTGGCGGCGGTGCTGGCCATCGCCGAGCGCGCCGGTGCCTACGTGCTGGCCGACGAGGAGTACCTGGTCGACCTCACCGAGTCGGTGGCGCTGGCCGGTCCCCGCACGGTCTCGGTCTCCAGCCTGTCCAAGGTCGCCGGGCTACCGGGGCTGCGGGTGGGCTGGATGTACGGGCCGCCCGAGATCGTGGCCGCCTGCGCCGAGTACAAGCACCTGACCACCATCTCCACCTCGGTGCTGTGCGAGTCGCTGGCCACCCAGGCGCTGGCGAACTGGCAGCACTACCGGGACGAGTACCAGCGGCTCACCGCGCTCGGGCACCGGCAGCTGCTGGCGTTCGTGGACCGCAATGCCGGGCTGATGTCGCTGGTGCCGCCGCAGGGCACCCCGTTCGCCTGGCTGCAGCTGGCGCCCGGCCTGTCCTCGATGGACCTGGCACGCGACATGCTCGACGTCGGTGTGCTATTGATGCCCGGAGACGTTCTCGGCAAACCCGGAGGCATCCGGATCACCTTCGCCCGCGAGGGCGACGTGCTCACCGAGGGCCTCGCACGCTTCGACTCAGTACTCAGCACCCGCTCACAGAAAAGGTCGGTTCAGGCATGACACTCGAGACCGGACGGGACCTGCCCGAGGTGGCAGCCGACGATGCCGGGGTGCTGGTCCGGCGGCTGTCGTTCGCCCAGGAGCAGCTGTGGTTCCTCGACCAGCTGGCCCCGGGTGAGACCACCTACAACATCCTGATGGTGTGGCGGCTGCGCGGCGACCTGCGGGTCGACCTGCTGCAGCGCTGCCTCAACCTGGTGGCGGCCCGGCACGAGTCGCTGCGGGTGACCATCCGCAACGACGAGGGCACCCCCTACCAGGTGGTGGCCCCGGCGGGCGAGGTGCCGCTGCCGGTGATCGACCTGCGCGACCTCGGCGAGGACGAGCGCGAGCAGCGGGTGCAGGAGCTCATCGACCGGCAGCTCGCCGAGCCGTTCGACCTGGAGAACGGGCCGCTCAGCCGGTTCCACCTGCTGCAGCTGTCGGAGCGGGAGCACGTCTTCTTCCAGGGCTTCCACCACGTCGTCACCGACGGCTGGTCGACCGCGGTGATCAACGAGGAGCTGTCGACGGCCTACCGCAGCCTCTACTACGGCAGCGAGCCGGTCTTCGACGAGGCCGAGCTGGACTACACCGAGTTCGCCGAGACCCAGCGCGACCGGCTGCAGGGCGAGGCGCTGGAGGAGGAGCTGTCGTTCTGGCAGGAGCGGCTGGCCGACCTGCCGGTGCTCGAGCTGCCCACCGACCGGCCCCGGCCGAAGGGCGGCAGCCACCGCGGCGAGACGCTGATCCGCGACTTCGCCCCCGACCTGCGCGGCATCGTGCAGCAGCTGGCCGACGATCACGGCGCCTCGATGTTCATGGTCTTCGCGGCCGCGTACAACCTGGTGCTGAGCCGGTACAGCGGCCAGGAGGACATCCCGGTCGGGGTGCCGATGCTCGGCCGGCCGGAGCCGGAGCTCGAAGCGGTGGTCGGCCTGTTCATCAACATGGTGGTGCTGCGTTCGGACCTGTCCGGCGACCCGACCTTCGCGGAGCTGATCGAGCGGACCGCCGACCTCAACCTCGACCTGTACGAGCACCAGGAGGTGCCCTTCCACTTCGTGGTCGACCGGGTCGCCCCGGTGCGCGACCCCGACCGCAACCCGCTCTTCCAGGTGGGCATGCAGATCCTGGGCGGCAGCAACTCCGGCGAGAACCTGACCCTGCCGGACGTGGAGACCGAGTTCGTGCCGCTGGCCTCGCTGGGCTCCCGGTTCGACATCGCGATGAACATCATCGACAACGGCACCACGCTGCGCGCGGCGGCCGAGTACTCCTCGGACATGTTCGACGAGTGGCGGATCGAGGCGATGCTCGGCCACCTGGAGACGGTGATCCGGACCGCCGCCGCCAACCCCGACCTGAAGCTCTCCCAGATCCCGACCGTGACCGCCGCCGAGGCCGAGGAGTTGCTGTCCGTCGGGCGTGGCGAGGTCGTCGAGTACGGCCAGCAGCCGCTGCACGTCGCGGTCGCCGAGGTGGCCGCCCGGCAGCCGGAGGCCACCGCCGTGGTCTGCAACGGGGTCGAGCTGAGCTACCGCGAGCTGGACCGACGGGCCGGCCAGCTGGCCCGGCACCTGCGCGCCAAGGGCCTGCGGCACGGCCAGGTGGTGGCCGTGGTGATCGACCGCGACCTCGACGCCTACGTCACCATGCTCGGCATCCTCAAGGCCGGCGGCACGTTCGCCATGCTCGACGCCAAGCACCCGGCCAACCGGCTGGCCTTCATGCTGGCCGACACCGCCGCGCCGCTGGTCGTCACCAGATCCGGCATGACCGACCGGCTGCCGGAGTCGACCGGCTGGCAGACCGTGCTGATGGACAGCGACTGGGCCGAGATCGACGCGATCCCGGCCGACACCCCGCTGGAGGAGTGGGCCACCGCGGACACGCTGGCCTACATCCTCTACACCTCCGGCTCCACCGGGCAGCCGAAGGGCGTCATGATCGCGCACCGGGCGGTCTCGTTCTTCTGCGAGGCGTACCGGCGGACGTTCGACTTCGGGCCGCAGGACCGGCTGCTGCAGCTGCCGTCGCTGTCCTTCGACATGTCCCAGGGCGAGGTGTGGACGGCGCTCCTGCACGGCGCCACCGTGGTGGCCGTCTCGCCGGAGGAGGGAGCCTCGCCGGAGGGGGTGGCGGCGCTGATCCGCGACCAGCGGGTGACCTACGCCGGCCTGCCGCCGGCCATGCAGTCGGTGATCGACGCCGACGCCTACCCGCACCTGAAGTACGTGATGGGTGGCGCCGAGGTGCTGCCGCCGGAGCTGGTGAACAAGTGGAACACCGGCGACCGGCGCTACGTGAACCTCTACGGCCCGACCGAGGCGGCCGTCGCCTGCACCGAGTACGAGTGCCCGCACATCGACTGGCAGGTCTCGCCGCCGATCGGCCGGCCGCACGTGAACCGGCAGGTGTACGTGGTGGACGGCTCGATGAACCTGGTGCCCCGCGGCGTCGCGGGCGAGCTGCTGATCGGCGGCGAGCCGGGCGGCCTGGCCCAGGGCTACCTGAACCAGCCGGAGCTGTCGGCCGAGAAGTTCATCGACGACCCGTTCCACCCCGGCCGCAAGGTGTACCGCAGCGGTGACCTGGTGCGCTGGACCACGGACCTGCAGCTGGACTTCCTCGGCCGGGTGGACAACCAGATCAAGCTGCGCGGCCTGCGCATCGAGCTGGGCGAGATCGAGGCGGCACTCACCAGCCACCCCGACGTCGGCCGTTCGGTGGTGCTGGTCCGGCCCGACCAGAACGGCGAGAAGCGGCTGATCGGCTACGCGATCCCGGCCGCCGGGAAGATGCCGGTGCCGGAGGAGCTGCGGGCGCACCTGGCCAAGTCGCTGCCGGAGTACATGGTCCCGACCGCCTGGGTGATGCTCACCGAGTTCCCGCTGATCGCCGGCTGGAAGATCAACCGCAAGGCGCTGCCGGATCCGGTCGAGGCCGAGGTCGGCGAGGACGGCTACGTGGCACCGGCCACGTCCACCGAGGAGTCGATCGCCGACATCTTCGGCGAGGTGCTGTCGCAGCCGCGGGTCGGCGCCGAGGACAGCTTCTTCGACATCGGCGGCAACTCGCTGCAGGCGATGCGGGCGGTCAGCCGGATCAACAAGGGCTTCGGCATCAAGATCAGCATCCGGATGCTCTACGGCAACGCCACGGTGCGCGCGGTCTCGGCCGCGGTGGACGAGAAGGTGTCTGCCAAGGGCGGCGCATGACCGGGGTCGACCTCGACCGGATCGTCCCGCTCCAACCGGAAGGCTCGGCCCCACCGCTGTTCTGCGTGCACGCCAGCTCCGGCTCGGCGTACTCCTACGTCGCGCTGGCCCAGGCACTCGGCCCGGACCAGCCGGTCTACGGCATCGAGGCGCCCGGCTTCGACAACGACCGGGAACCGGTCCGGTCGCTGCCGGCGCTGGCGGACGAGTACGCCGCGACGGTGCGGGCGATGCACCCCGACGGCCCGGTGCGGCTGCTGGGCTGGTCGATGGGCGGGGTGATCGCCTTCGAGATGGCACGGCGGCTGGTCGCGGCGAGCACCCCGGTCGAACGGGTGATCATGGTGGACGTCAGCGCGCCCTGGATCGCCGAGCTGCCGCCGGAGAAGGAGATCGCCGCCCGGTTCCTGCACGACCTGCTGGCCACCGTCGGCGCGGCGGAGGGCGGCCTCGGCGGCATCGTCGAGGGGCTGCCCGACACTGCCGGCAGCGCCGAGGTGTTCGTGGCCGCGGAGGCCTCCGAGGTGCTGCCCGAGGAACTGGACGCCGACCTGCTCGCCGAGCGGTACGCGGTGTTCCGGGCGCACATCGAGGCGCTCTGGGGCTTCGCCGTGGCCGAGCCGTACCCGGGCCCGGTCACCCACCTGGTCGCCTCGGCCTCGCCGGCGCAGTACATGCGCTGGGACGACGTGGCACCGGACCTCACCGAGCACCCGGTGCCCGGCGACCACCACTCGATCTGGTGGGGCGAGAGCCTGGCGGTGCTGACCGGGCTGGTGCGGAAGGCGCTGGCCGGCTGAGCCTGCCCGCGCTCCCGCACCAGCCCGGGCACCGCCTCAGCAGCTGATCGGCACCCCGCCGGTGATGGTGGCGTCGGCCCACTCGCCGGCACTGATCCACGCGGCGAACGTGTGGGTCGCGCCCTGGATGTAGATCTCGAACACCGTCAGCATCTGCCCGTCCGTGGACTCGCAGACCAGGCCGACCTGCTGCCCCGCGACCAGGTCCAGGTCGTCGTGCGCGCTGACGTACTGCGCGCCCTGCATGAAGTGGTACGTGCTGAGGTTGTCCGGGTTGGCGGGCTGGTCGTAGGTCTCGGCGTCGGCGGAGCTGCGGTAGACGAAGTGGTTCATCGACAGGTCCCCGGAGCTCA
>DATJNU010000112.1:0-10114 GCA_035507775.1 Jatrophihabitans sp. | reverse complement strand
GTGGTGCTGCCGTACCGGTAGGTGTGGAAGCTGGTGCGAAAGACCGAGGCCACCTGGGCGGCGCTGCCGCGCACCGAGTACTCGTCGCCGGCCACCGAGACCGAGTCGACCCGCAGGCCACCACCGGTCAGGTATCCGGAGACGGCGCTGCGCTGCCCGGCCGGCACCCCGAACCGCTGCGCGAACTGGGACGGGGTGAGGAAGTGCCGGTAGCTCGGGCTGCTCGGGTCGTGCTCGGCGGCCAGCAGCGCCTTCTCGCCGGCCACGTCCGGCCGGTGCACGGTGACCACCAGGCTCATCGGGGTGCTGTCGGCGGCCGGGCCGAGATCGGTGGCGTGCGCCAGGCCGGGCAGCACGTTCTGGGTGACGGTGAACAGGCTCGGGGTGTCCGCCTGGGCAGCTACGGGAAGGGTGAACGCCACCCCCGTGGCGCTGGCCAGCAAGAGGGCCAGGCTCATGCGACGCAACATGGGCTCTCCGACATCAGGTCGAGAAGTCCGGCGGAATCCCGCCGTGGATGTCGCGTATAACGTCCTGCCCGGACAAAGGGTACGAGGCCGAAACCGCCGCACCGCAGGGCATCGGCCGCCCGGCCGTCGCGCACCGGCCGGTAGGCGCGACCCCCGGATGGCGATTCGGGCAGTACTGTCGGTGGAAGTGCGTCCCCGCCGAGCAGCGGCACCCGGGCCGCGCCCCGCCGGCGGGCCGGCGGTGCTGGGGGAAGGATCGCGAGCTGGTGGAAGGCAATCCCGGCGCGATCGAGGCCGTGCCGGCCGCGACCGGTTCCATGCTCGACGGCCGCTACCGGCTGTTGGAGCGGATCGGCCGGGGCGGCATGGCGGACGTCTATGCGGCCGAAGACGACCTGCTGCACCGCAGGGTGGCGATCAAGCTGTTCCGGTTCGACCTGTGCACAGCGGCCGAACTGCGCCGGGTGCACGCCGAGATGCAGACCCTCGCCGCGTTGCAGCACCCCGGCCTGGTCACCATCTACGACGCCGGTTCGGTGCGCGAGACCGCCGGCGACCTGCTCAGCCCGTACCTGGTGATGGAGCTGGTGGGCGGGCCGAACCTGGGCCGCCGGCTGTCCGCCGAGGGCCCGCTGACGCCGGACGACGCCGCCCGGCTGGGTGCCGACCTGGCGGCCACCCTGGCCTACGTCCACGCGCGCAACGTCGTGCACCGCGATGTGAAACCGGCCAACATCCTGCTCGACGCGAACATCGCCGACGACGCTCCGTTCGTCACCAAGTTGACGGACTTCGGCATCGCCCGGGTGGTCGATTCCACCCACTACACCGAGGCCGGCTTCACCGTCGGCACGGCCAACTACCTGAGTCCCGAACAGGCCCGCTGTCGCGAGGTCGGCACCGCCACCGATGTCTACTCGCTCGGGCTGGTGCTGATCGAGAGCCTGACCGGCAGGCTGGCCTTCCCCGGCTCCGGCGTCGAGGCGGCCCTCGCCCGGCTGCACCGGCAGCCGCCCGTCCCGGCCGGGTTCGGCGGGGCCTGGCAGCGACTGCTGACGGCGGCCACCGCCGCCGAACCCGGCGACCGGCCGACCGCCGACGAGCTGGCCACCGAGCTGGCCGGCCTCGCCGGGCAGGCGGGTGTGGCGCCGGTGCCGCTCGGGTCACCGGCGCCGCCGCCCGTGGCGGCCCGCCCGACCGAGCACACCCAGGCGTGGACGCCGGAGTTCCTGCGGCAGGACGGCCCGCCCACCGTCCTGGTCGCGGTCGCCCCGGCGGGACGACACCGGCGCGGGCGGCGGCCCGCGCTCCTGGCCGCGGCGGTGGCCGTGGCCGTGGCAGTCCTGAGCACCGGATTCCTGGTGCGCTCGGCCCACTCCGGGGGCACCCCCCGGAGTGGGCCGAGGCCGAGCCGGGCCGCCGAGCAGTCGTCGCTCCCGAAACCGTCGAGCAGCAGCCCGGTTGCGCACGCCACCGCAGTGGTGAACCGGTCGTCGACGACGACGTCCGCGGCGGCCGGCACCGCTCGGTCCGGCACGGCGGCGCAGCCCGCGGCGGGGATCGTGGCGCAGCCCGCTGCCGGGAGCGTGGCACGACCACCAGCTAAGTCGCACAAGCCCGGACCCGGCGCGCCCGGGCCGGGCAAGGCGAAAGGCGCGCCCGGGCCGGCGAAGCCGAAGCCGGGACCAGGCCCGCACGGGCCCGGACCGAGCTGACCGGCCGGAGGCTCTGCTCGGTCAGGCCGTGGAGACGGCGGTCAACCGCTGGACAGGGCGATCCGGTGCACCACGTGCAGGGCCGGGTTGCGGTCCTCGGACCTGGTCTTGGACAGCTCCACGGTCGCCAACCGGCCGGCCGCGGTGAAGGTCATCAGCTCGTTGCCGAAGTACGGCCCCGCCTCGCGTCGCCAGTGCAGGCCGCTCTGTGGCACCGGATGGACGATTCCCAGCAACGATCGGGTGAAACGCTCCGCGAACCGGCTCCAGGACACCCGGAAGGTCAGCTTCATCGCGGCCGGCACGTAGTTGTGCAGCGGGGAGCAGGTGAGCTGGTAGACCTCGGCGGCGACCGGCTCGGCGAAGTACGCGCGAGCGGCGTAGGCGTGGTGCACGTCACCGGAGAGCACGCAGACGGTGGCCGGTGGCTGCCGACCCCGCCTGCCCTGGGCGACCTCGGTGATCAGGCCCGCAAGCGCGTGGAACGAGCGGCCGAATGCGGCCCAGTGCTCCAGATCGGCCGCCCGGCGCAGTGACTCCGACCAGCGTGCGATCCGCTTTCCCCTTGCCCCGTCTGCCAGAACCTCGTTCCAGGCCTCGAGGTCGTGCAGCGCCCGGGGCAGCAGCCAGGGCAGCGAGGTGCCGATCAGCAGGTGGTCGTAGTCGCCCTCGGCCTGCTCGCTGATCCAGTCGAACTCGGACTGGCTAATCATGCTCCGCCGCCCGTCGAGGATCCGCCCGCACCGCGAGTCGATCATCAGGAGCCGGATCGGGCCGAAGTCCCGGCGGTACGACCAGCGGGTGCCCTTGGCCCCGTCCGCCTCCCGGTCGGCGTGCTCGGCGAAGTCCCGCAGCAGCGGCTCGGCGTCGCCGTCCAGGCCGCGGACGCGCTGGTAGAGCTCGTCCCGGGCGAGCTCGGCCGGTCCCAGGTTGCCGAGGTGCTGGTACACCCAGTACGAGGACAGGCCGCCGATGATGCGCTCGGCCCACCAGTCGGTCTGCTTGATGTCCTCGCGCCAGGCGCGCGAGGTGTTCCAGTCGTCGCGCACGTCGTGATCGTCGAAGATCATCGAGCTGGGCAGCACCGACAGCAGCCAGCGCACGTCCGGGTCGGTCCAGGACTCCGAGTACAGCCAGGTGTACTCCTCGAAGTCGGCCACCTGATCGCGGGCGCCGGTGGTGATGTCGCGGCGCCGGGCGATCCGGCGCCGGGTGGCCTCGGTCGTCTCGTCGGCGTACACCTGGTCGCCGAGCAGCAGGATCGCGTGCGGCCACCGGTCCTCGTCCTGGCCCGCCAGTTCGCGGGAGAGCACCATCAGCGCGTCCGGGTCGAAGTGCCGGTCGTCGGCCACCGATGCGGAGGTGGCGTACCGGCAGGAGCCGAACGCAATCCTGGTCGGGCCCGACTCGGGCAGGGTGCGGAGCCGGGGCGCCGGCCGCGGGTCGTCGGCCGCCGGCCAGGCCAGCCCGCCGTCCAGCCGGACCTCGTAGGGCACCGAGCCGCCCGGTGCCAGATGCTCGATGGTGACCAGGGCGTAGTGATGGCCGGCAACCGTCCAGGTGTGCTCGGCGCAGCCCAGGATCTCTACCTCGCAGGGCCGGTCGGTCTCCACCCAGACGGTCGCGTCGGAGTGCCCGATGTGCCGCAGCACCGGGCCGAGCAGCAGGCGTGGGGAGCGCCCCGCCCGGTCACCGGCGCCGTCGGTCACAGGCGGGGGTCGAGCGGGTCGTTCGGCTCCACGTAGGTCGTCCGGCCCGGCCGGGTGATGACGTCGGTGCGCCGGCGGGACATCATCATGGCCAGCCCGAGCACGAGTCCGACGATCCCGACGATCATCAGGATGACGCCGATCGTGCCGATGTCCACGCCGCTGACGGTTGCGGTGACCGCCCACTTCAGGATCGCGCCGACGGCGATCAGGAGCAGACTCGCGCCGATGGTCATGCACTCACCTCGAAAGAGACTCTGGCAGCCGTTGCCCGGCACCGAGCCCGATCCTACGACCGGGGGCGGTGCGACCCGAGATGCTCGACTGCCGACGGTTGCTGCGGGTTGACGGATGATGCCCGGTCTCGAATGCTCCTATACGTAGCCCGCGCTCCTATACGCTGGGCCACCGAACGACGTGCCGGCAACGGCGGATCGAGGAGGAACTCGGTGGGCGACGCTGTGCTGATCGAGCTCCCGGCGGAACCGTCGGCGGTGGCAATCGCCCGGGCTTTCGTGACCGAGCATGCCGGCACGCTGGACCCGGTGCTGCGGCAGGACGCCGAGCTTCTGGTCTCGGAACTGGTCAGCAACGCGGTGCTGCACGGCCAGCCGTCGATCAGCCTGCGGGTGCGCACCGACCCGCCGGGCATCGGCATCGAGGTGCACGACGAGGGCCCGGGCATGCCGGCCCTGCCGTCGGAGGAGCCGAGCGCCGACCGGTCGTCCGGGCGCGGCCTGCGGATGGTCGCCGCCCTCGCCTCGGCCTGGGGCATCCAGTCGGCAGACGGGGGCCCGGGCAAGATCGTCTGGTTCACCCTGGCTCCGGCGAGCTGAGCCGCACCAGACTCCGGCTGAGCAGCAGCTGCGACCTACCTTCTAGGATTTGCACATGGATCTCACGATCAACGAAGTCGAGAGCGGCGGCAAGTGCGTGCTTCACCTGACGGGTTCGCTCGACCTGGTCAGCCGGGACGAGATGCTCGCCGCGGGTGGCCGGGCGCTCGGTGAGGATCGCTACGCGGGCGTGGTGCTGAACCTGGCCGAGATCGGGTTCATCGACTCCACCGGCATCGGCGCGCTGGTCGAGCTGTCCCGCTCGGCGGAGGACTGCGGCAAGTCGTTCGCTCTGCAGGACCCGTCCGCCCGGGTGCGCCGGGTGCTCAACCTCACCGGCCTGGAGGGCCACTGGGCCGAGGAGCCGTCTTCGACCGCGTCCTGACCGGCAGCGGCGAAACGGGCTGCGGGAAGCTCGCCTCGGCTGACAGCAGGGAGGGGATCCTCCCGCGGCGCCGCTGGCCGGCACCGCGGCGCGCTGACCTCGGTGCTGGCCGGGCCCACGTGACGGCCCGATCCGGTGAGCCCGCTCGATGAGCCTGGTGGCCGCCTTCGAGCCGATCTGGGTACTGACCGGGCTGGGCTATCTCGGCCGGCGCACGGGCCTGCTCGGCGACAGCGCCGACTCGGTGCTGGGCCGGTTCGTCTTCCACCTCGCGATGCCGGCGGCGCTCTTCCTGGCGCTGTCGGCGATGCCGCTGTCGCACTTCGCCAACCGTTCGCTGATCGCCTTCGCCGCCAGCACGGCGGCGGTGATCGGCGTCGGCTGGCTCGGCGCGAGTCGCTGGTTCGACCGCAAGCCCGCCGAGCGGCCGATCTGGGGGATGGCGGCCGGCTACGTCAACTCGGCCAACCTCGGGATCCCGATCGCGCAGCAGGTGCTCGGCAGCATCTCGTTCCTGGCCGAGGTGGTGCTGCTGCAGGTGCTGGTGGTGACCCCGGTGATCCTGCTCGCGCTGGACCGGCACGCCGACCCGTCGGGTCGGATCCGGGTGCGCCGGATCGTCAGCCTGCCGGTGCGCAATCCGGTGATCCTCGCGTCGGCGCTCGGGGTGCTGTGGTCGGCGGCCGGGCTGCGGATCCCGCCGGTCGCGGGCGATTCGCTGCACCTGCTGGCCGCGGCGGCGGTGCCGGTGGCGCTGATCGCGCTCGGCTCGTCGCTGCACGGCGGCGAGCGGCTGGACGGCGCGCGCACCGAGATCTCGGTGATAGCTGGGGCGAAACTGGTGCTGCAACCGGCCGTCGCGCTGCTGGTGGGGGTCGCGCTGGGACTGACCCGCGCGCAGTTGCTCGCGGTCGTGGTCTGCGCGGGTCTGCCGACGGCGCAGAACACCTTTATCTTCGCGCAGGAATATGGCATCGGCCGGGCACTGGCCAGCCGGGCGGTGCTGGTGAGCACCTCCCTGTCGCTGCTCACGCTGGCTGCGATCGCGGGTCTGCTGCGAGGCTGAGCCGAATGACGGGCTGGCGTATCGGTCGAGCCGTACTCAGTCTGCAGTGAGCGGTGTTGCCCGGTCGTCGATCACGGCCATGCAGAACGACGAGGTCGGGCAGGAGAGGTCCGACAGCCCCGGCGCCGCCGCGAGTGCGGGGAGGGGGACGGTCCAGCCGGCGCCGTCCCAGCCGACCGTCGCGGCCGGGCTCAGCCCGAGGCAGCTACCGGCGGCCGGGCACGCCAGCGCGACCGGCAACTGGAATGACGTTGCCGGCACCGGCACCAGGGCAGCCCCGTTCCAGACCATCGCGCGATAGTCGTTCGAGCCGGCGGTGTAGGCGCTGATCAGGCAGTAGCTCGTCGAGGCGCAGGACACCCGATGCGGGGAACCTGCCAGCACGCTCTGGGGCGACCAACCGCCGGCGGCGAGCACGTCTACCGGGTAGCCACTCCGAGAGACCGCGACGCAGTACCGGGCGACCGGGCAGGAGATGTCGTCGAACTGGGAGTTGATCCCGAGCGGGGTCGACCACCGCACGCCGTCGAAGGTCTGAGCGTGTCCGGTGGAATCGACCGCCACGCAGAACGTCGTGCTCGGGCAGGAAACCGCGGTCAGGTTCCAGTTCGGATCGATGCCGCCGATCCGCCATCCGGTGCCGTCGTACATCGCGATCTTGTCGCTGCTGCCGACCGCCACGCAGAACTGCGCCGTGGTGCAGGTCAGGTCGGACACCGTGCCGATGGCGGGCAGTATGCCGGCCGCCGACCAGCGTGTTCCGTCGTAGCTGCTGAGCGCGCCCACATCGTTGCTGGCCAGGCAGAACGTCGCGGCCGGGCACGAGACGTGATCGACGCCGCCGTGCTGGACGTCCAGGTTCGCGATCGGGCTCCAGGTCCCGGCGTGGTAGGTGCTCGTCGGGTCCAGCTCGGTGCGTCCGATCGTGACGCACTGGTCCGTGCTCGCACACGCGGCGGTCAACGAGTCGGGTGCCGTGACCGGGTCGGCCGACAGCGGCGCCCAGCTGCTGCCGTCGAACCAGGTCGCCCGCCCGGTCAGGTCCACCCCCAGGCAGCTGGCGGCCGCCGGGCAGGTCAGCGCCATCGCCGGCTCGCCGGGCATGGTGACCGGCGCCGACCAGGTACTGCCGTCGAAGGTGCTGAGCTGGCTGTGCGCGTCCGTCCCGGTGCGCGGGGGCGAGTTCTCCGCGGCGCAGAACGTGGTGGTCGGGCAGGAGACCTGGGTCGCGGCCGCGGCCAGTCCGGGCTGCTGGGCGGGTATCGACCAGGCGCTGCCGTCCCACCGGCTCAGCTGGCCGTTGCTGTTGGTGCCGAGGCAGAACTCCGGGCTGGCGCAGGACAGGTGTCGCAGCGTGTACGGGACCTGGATGCTCTTCTCGGGTTGCCAGCTGGTGCCGTCGTACCGGGTGTAGTAGCCGGACACCGTGCTCGCCATGCAGAAGGTCGGTGACACGCAGGACACGACGTCGATCTCGTCGGCGGGGTTCGGCACCGGGTGGGGGGACCAGCTGGTGCCGTCCCAGACGAGTGAGGCGGAGCCCGCAGCGAGGCAGAAGGTCGTGGAGCTGCAGGAGACGCCGTGCAACGAGCCGGTGAAGCCTGCCGGGCGTGCTGCCGCGCTCCACGAGCTGCCGTCGTAGGTCAGCAGGTAGCCGTTGGCCTCCACCGCGACGCAGAAGCTCGCGCTCGGGCAGGAGACGGTGGCGGCGACCCCGTGCGCCGGGTCGACCTGCTGGGCGGTGGCCGGTGCGTACGGGTTGGCCTCGCCGAGGAAGTAGCCGTAGACGTCGGCGACCACCAGGACCGCGGTGGACGGGTTGCCCGGCGCGTTGTTGTGTACGGTCAGGCTGCCGTCGATGCCGACCCGGGTGGTGAGCATGCTCTGCTGGCTCTGGCCGGCGGTGAAGCTCATCGTCGCGGAGCCGTTCCAGCCGGTGTCGCCGGGGTAGACGGCAACCGAGCTGGTCAGCGATGGCGCGATCACGGTCACGTTGACGGCCACCGCCGAGACGCCGGACACCGGAACCGTGCTGGTGCCGCCGGCAGCCGTGACGTGCAACGTCGGGAAGGTCTCGGTGCCGTTGCTGCCGATCGGGTACTGCCCCGGCGTCCCCAGCCGGGAATCGAGCACCCGGGTCGGCGACACCGGCGTGAACGCGCCGGGCAGCACGGCCGGCCCGGCGCGGTAGTAGCCGACCACGTCGACGATGATCGCCAGGCCGGCGGCGGTGTTGTTCCGGACCGACAGCTGGCCGTAGAAGTCCAGGCTCTCGGTGAGCATGTGCTGGACGTTGATCCCGGCGGAGAAGCTCGCGGTGGCGGAGCCGTTCCAGGCGTCGGTGAACACCGAGACCGATCCGGCACGCGCCGGCGTCAGCACGGTGAGGTTCAGCTCGACCGCCGAGGCATCCGCCGGGACGGCCCCGGTGCCGCCCACCGCGAACGTCGCGGTGTGGGCGGCCGTGAGGAGGTGGGTCGGCGTCCTGCGGGCATCGTAGGGCCGCTGCGGGACGACGGGTTGGTACGCGCCGGCCGCGCCCACCGTCCCCCCGGTGTAGTAGCCGGTGACGTCCACGATCAGCTGGACCGGCACCGCGAGGTTGTTGCGCACGGACAGGCTGCCGGTGGCGCCGAGCTGGGTGGTCAGCATGTTCTGCGCGCTGGCGCCGGCCGGGAAGCTGATGCTGGCCGAGCCATTCCAGGCCGTGCCGCCGGCGAAGACGGAGACCGAACCCGCCCGGCTCGGGGTCAGCACGGTGACGTTCGCGCTGACCGCGCCGGCGCCGGTGGCGATGGCGCCGCGCCCGGCGACCGGGAAGGTCAGCACGGTGCCCGCCGCCAGCGCGTGGCTGGCCCTGGTGTCGAGCACCCTGGTCGTGGTCACCGGCCGGTACAGGCCGCCGGCGTCGGGCGAGGAGCTGGTCGGCGCGGCCGAGGCGGCAACCGGTGCGGCGAGCCCGGCCAGGGTCAGCAGGCAGGCGGTGGCGAGGGCGCGCAGGCGCATCGGGACATCCAGGACTGTAGGTAGCCGACGGGTGGGGTCGGACGTACCCGGCCGGTACGCAGGGCGGAGCTTACGGTCAGCGGGGCGGTGTGGCGCGCTTCTTCCGAATCCGGTCTCGGGGGCGGCCGCCGTTGCTGCGAAGATCGGGCAATGCCCGCACCCGACGACGCCATGATCCGGGTACGCGGCGCGCGGGTGCACAACCTGCGGGACGTGGACGTCGACCTGCCGCGGGACGCCCTGGTCGTGGTGACCGGGGTGTCCGGCTCGGGCAAGTCGTCGCTGGCCTTCGGCACGATCTACGCCGAGGCGCAGTCCCGCTACCTGGAGTCGGTGGCCCCGTACGCCCGACGGTTGATCGACCAGGTCGCAGCACCCGACGTCCGCGAGATCACCGGCCTGCCGCCGGCCGTCGCGCTGCAGCAGTCCCGCGGTGTGCCGCAGTCCCGGTCCACCGTCGGCACCGTCACGGCGCTGTCGAACTCGCTGCGGATGCTGTTCTCCCGGGCCGGTGACTATCCGGCCGGCGCACCGCGGCTCGATTCCGACGCGTTCTCGGCCAACACCCCGGCCGGCGCCTGCCCGCACTGCCACGGCCTGGGGAGGGTGCACGAGGCGACCGAGGCGTCCCTGGTGCCCGATCCGGGTCTGTCCATCCGGGATAGGGCGATCGCCGCCTGGCCCGGTGCCTGGCAGGGCAAGAACTACCGCGACATTCTGGCCACCCTCGGTTACGACATCGACCGGCCGTGGCACGAGCTGCCGCAGGCCGACCGAGACTGGATCCTCTTCACCGACGAGCAACCCGTCGTGACCGTGCAGGCCGAACGGGAGGCACACCGGATCCAGCGGCCGTACCAGGGCACCTACGCCAGTGCCCGCCGCTACGTGCTGCACACGCTGGCCACCACCCAGAGCGCGACGCTG
>DATJNU010000111.1:0-20700 GCA_035507775.1 Jatrophihabitans sp. | reverse complement strand
ACGGCACCGGCTACACCTTCACCGTGCACGCCACGAACTCCCTGGGTGACTCGGCCGAATCGACCGCCTCCGCCACGGTGACCCCGGCCTCGCTGCCGGGCGCCCCGACCGGCGTCTCGGCCACCGCCGACGACGGCCAGGCCAGCGTCAGCTTCACCGCTCCCGCCAGCGACGGTGGCTCGGCGGTCACCTCCTACACCGTGACCGCCAGCCCCGGCGGCGCCCACGCCAGCTGCCCGGGTAGCCCGTGCACCGTCACGGGCCTGGCCAACGGCACCGGCTACACCTTCACCGTGCACGCCGTGAACGCGATCGGAGCGTCCCCGGCTTCGGCCCCGAGCGGCTCGGTGACCCCGGTCGGCGCTCCGGACGAGCCGGGATCGGTCACCGCGACCGCCGGCGACCGCAGCGTCGCGCTCAGCTTCACCCCGCCCGCCAGCGACGGCGGCGCCAGCATCACCGGCTACCAGGTCTCTTTCGACGGCGGTCTGACCTGGCAGACGCTGCCCACCACGGCTAGCAACGGCACGCTGCACGGGACGGTCACCGGGCTGACCAACGGCACCAGCTACGAGGTGCGTGTCCGCGCGGTCAACAGCCACGGCACCGGCACCCCCACGCCGGCCCGGACTGTCACCCCGGCCACCACGCCGGGCGTGCCCACCAACGTCAGCGCGGTCGCCGGCCAGGGCACGGCCACGGTGAGCTTCACCGACCCGATCGACAACGGAGGCTCGGCGATCACCTCCTACACCGTGACCGCCAGCCCGGGCGGCGCCAGCGCCACGTGCCCCGGCAGCCCGTGCACCGTCACCGGCCTCACCGACGGCACCGGCTACACCTTCACCGTGCACGCCACGAACGCCGTTGGAAACTCGGGCCAATCGGCCTCCTCCGCGGCTGTGACGCCGCAGGGTCCGCCGGCCGCCCCGTCCGGGATCAACACCACGCCGGCCGCGACCAGCGTCACCGTCAGCTTCCCGGCACCGGATGCCCACGGCTCGGCCATCACCGGCTACCAGTACTCACTGGACGGTGGCGCCACCTGGCTCACCCTGGACACCACCGCCAACGGTGGCACCGTCACCGGCACCATCGGTGGCCTCGAACCGGGCAGCAGCCACGCCGTGCTGGTCCGGGCGGTGAATGGCGTCGGCACCGGGCCCGCGTCTGAGTCGTTCACCGTCACCACGGTGCCCGCCACGCCGGACGCGCCGACCGCCACCCCGGGCGACGCCGGGGTGACCGTCCACTGGACCCAGTCGGCCACCGGCACCACCACCGGCTACACCGTCTACGCCCACCCGGGCCCGGCGACCTGCAGCACCGGCTCCATCACCGACACCAGCTGCATCATCGGGGCCACCGCCGGCATCCTCTACGACTACACGGTGGTGGCGCACTCGGCCGCCGGTGACTCGCAGCCGTCCGAGGCGTCCAACCCGGTCACGGCCGAGTCGCCCACCGTCCCGAGCAGTGCCCCGACCGGCGCGCCGACCACCCTCACCACCACCGTGGGCGTGCTGAGCACCCTCTCGCCGAACCAGCGCATCACCGTGGTCGGCACCGGGTTCCTGCCGTTCTCCAGCATCACCGTGATCCTCTACAGCAGCCCGCAGGTGCTGGGTACCGCGGTCACCGATGCGCACGGCAACTTCCGGCTGCCGGTCACCATCCCGGCGACTCTCGAGGCCGGCAAGCACAACGTGGTGGCCTCGGGCGTCGACCCGGCCGGCCGCACCCGGCTGATCCGGATGCCGGTCGTCGCCGCCACCGCCGCGGGTGGCACCGGCTCCGGTTCTAGTGGCTCCGGCTCCAGCGGCTCCGGCTCCAGCGCCGGCGGATTGGCCTTCACCGGCAGCCAGGTCCTGCGCGTCGCCGGCTGGGCGACGCTGATCACCGCGGCCGGGCTCGTCCTCACCACCGCAGGTCGTCGTCGGCGGTCGGAGACCGCCAGCTAGTACCGACGCTTCCGCCGAACGGCCCGGTGAACTGGTGCACCAGTTCACCGGGCCGTGTGGCATCACTAGGTACGGAGGCCACAGTGGGCGATGACTTGATGCGCGATTCTCCTGACGAGGTGCTGGCCGCGATCGATGCCCGGGCGGCGAAGCTCGGCGTCTCGCGAGCCGAGTATGTGCGTCGTCGTCTGGCGCAGGATGCGATGGCGACGCCTGTGGTCGTGACAGCGATCGACCTGAAACGGTTCGGCGTCGACCTCGCGGACCTGTCGGATCCCGAAGTGACGGCCGGGGCATGGGATCGTTCGGTCGGCTGATCGAGGAGCCGGTCGAACGGCTGCGTTTGGCCTGACGAACAGCACGGCGCCCGCTGCGAAACCGCAGCGGGCGCCGTGTCGTTCGAGTCAGAGATCAGTCGTGGTTGGTGGCCAGCGCCTGCAGCTGCGCCCACGAGCCGTTGAACTGGTCCTGCCCGCCGGGGAAGACGCCGGACGTGGCGCTCTGCCACATGGTCCAGGTCGCGGTGCCGGCCGGAATGGAGGACGGCGGCGACGAGGTGAAGCTGTCCAGCCAGAACGGGTTCGTCGTGGCGAACGCGTTGGAGTTGCCGGTGCAGGTGCTCCACCACGAGAACGACGTGGTGATCATCGGGTACTTGTTCGTCTTGAGGAACATCTCGTTCGAGAATGCCTTGATCCAGCTGACCATTCCGGCCGTGGTGAGCCCGTAGCACTGCGCGCCGCTCGGGTTGTTCTGCAGCGAGAGCGCCGGCGGCAGCGTCTTGCCGTCGGCTGACCAGCCACCGCCGTGCGCCAGGAAGTAGTCGGCCTGCGCGGTGCCGGTCGAGCCGTCCGGGTGCGCGAAGTGGTACGCGCCGCGGATCATGCCGATGTTGTAGGACCCGTTGTACTGCGAGGCGAACGACGGGTTGGTGTACGTCGTCCCCTCGGTCGCCTTGACGTAGGCGAACCGCGCCCCGTTGTTGTACGCGGCCTGCCAATCGACGGTGCCCTGCGCGCTGGAGACGTCCATGCCCTGGCCGAGCAGGCCGCGGTTCTGCTTGGCGGTCAGCACCCGCATCGCGGAGGCGTCGATCTTCGACTTGAACGTCGAGTCAGAATTCGCCTTTGCCAGCACGGCGTTGTACATCGCCGGCAGCAGCGACGGGTCGTTCATCAGCGCCATGTCGCCGCCGGCGTCGAAGAAGTTGATCGCCCGATCGGCCGGCGCCCACGACGACACCTGGGTGGCGCCGAGGCTGTCGCTGATGACCACGCCGTTGAAGCCGAGGTCGCCGCGGACCATGCCGCCGATCACGGTCGGCGAGAACGCCGCCGGATTGGCCGCGTCGATCTTGGAGTAGTACGCCAGTGACACCATCAGGAAGGGCGCCCCGGCCTTGACCGCGTTGGCGAACGGGGTGACGTAGGAGTCGTACCGGGTGGCCTGGCTGTCGGTCACGCCCGAGCTGGTGTCGGTGTTCGCGGTGACCCGGCCGAGCCCGGGGAAGTGCTTGACGGTCGCGTCGATGCCGGCGTCGGCCATGCCCTGCGCGAACGCCCCGCCCTCGTTCGACACCGTGGTCGGGTCGTAGCCGTACTCGCGCTGGTAGTAGCCGATCGGCTTGTTCGACGGGGCGAACGCCGCGCTCGGCACCGTGTCGAGCACCGGTGCCAGGTTCACGTTCACGCCGGCCGACTTCAGCTGCGTGCCCCAGGTCTGGGCGTCGGCGCGCAGCGTGCTGGTCGAGTAGCCGCCCTGGGTGAGCGCGGTCGGGATGGTGGAGAACCCGCTGCCCGAGAGCACCTGGACGTTGCCGCCCTCCTGGTCGGTGGAGATGAACAGCGGTACCCCGGCGGTCGACGGGCCGTCGGCCTTGGCCTGCAGCGACGCGCTCACCGCGGCCGTGGCCGCGACCCCGGCCGAGCTGCGCCCGGTGAGGATCACGTTGCCGACGTGGTAGCTCTGGATGTCGGTGACGGTCTGGCTGCTGACGCTGTTGGCCGGCGTGCCCACCATGAACAGCTGCCCGACCCGCTGCCCCTCCGACATCGAGTTGAACGCCAGGGTGGCCGCGTTCGGGTTGTTGGCGGCCAGCGCGGGGGTGGCTGCGGTGGCGACCAGGCAGCCGGCGGCCAGGCCGGTGCCGAGCAGCGCGGCCAGCGCGCGACGGGTGGGGACGGGCATGGGAACGCTCCTCTGCCGGGCACGGGGATAATCCGGCAAAAGGGACGATATAGCACGCGACTGGGAACGGACAGCCGGTGACGGGTGGCCGTGGCCGCGCCGGATTACCCGCCCCCGTGGCTGGCGCCTGAAGGGGTGTGATTCGCCCGAAACCTGCTTGACCCTGTCCAGGCATGCATTTACCGTTATTTCACATCAGTTCGGCAAGGCGGTCAGCCGCTGCCGACTACGGGGGATCCACATGCGTTCGCGGCTATGCCTGCTCGTCCTGTCCGCTCTCGTCCTGGTCCAGGTGACCGGCCCGATGCCGGCAGCGTCGGCTGCGGGCACCGAAGCTCGATCCACGCCGGTCGATGGCGCATCGGCTGCGGACGACGGCACCGCAGCAGCCATCGCAGAGCACTATGGCCACGACGTGACGATCGACGACGCCACGACGGAGACGAACCTGGCGGTCGCCCACCCCGACGGATCGTTCACGATGACCGTCTCCGCCCAGCCGGTCCGGGTCAGGCGGGGTGATCAGTGGGTCGTGACGGACCGGAGTCTGGTGCGGGACGCGGGGATGCTCATTCCGGTTGCAGCGGCCGTCCCGGTCAGGTTCTCCGCCGGCGGTTCCGGTCCGCTGGTCCAGGTCCAGGCGCCGTCCGGCCAGTGGTTGTCCGAGTCCTGGCAGGCAGGCGCGCTGCCTGCGCCCGTGGTCGCCGGTGACACAGCCACCTATCCCGACGTCCTGCCCGGCGTGGATCTCAGCCTGACCGCCACCGCCACCGGGATGGCGGAGGTCCTGGTCGTCAGGGACGCCGAGGCCGCGGCCAACCCTGCGCTGCGCGAGCTGTCGTTCGGCCTGAGCGATGGCGCCCTGGCCACCAGCCCCGCAGCAGGTGGCGCCGCCGTCGCGGCCGCGCCCGACGGCGCCGCCCAGCTGGTCGCGGCTGCGGCGACCTGGTGGGATTCGTCGTCCCAGGGCGCGTCCGTGGCCGGACCGGGAGATCTCGGGGTGCCGGCCCCGGTCCAGGGCACGATCTCGGATGCGCAGGTCATCGTCGACGCGTCGAACGTCCTGCAGGCCTCAGACCTGACCTTTCCGGTCTACCTCGACCCGACCTGGACGGGTGGCAATGCCGGCTGGGGTTTCGTCGATTCGGCCTACCCGGATACCGCCTACTGGAAGGACGCCGGCGCCTCCGACAGCTACCAGCACGTCGGTTTCGTCGACACGGGCGCCAGTGACGACGGCCGGGACCACACGACCAGGTCGTACTGGCAGATGAACACGGCCGGCGTCGCGGGCGCGGCGATCAAGTCCGCACACTTCGACACGACCGAGGTCTACTCGTTCTCCTGCGCCGGCCGGCAGGTGGACCTGTGGACCGTCAGCGCACCGACGCCGTCCACCACCTGGGACACCCGCACCATCGCATCGAGCCTGGTCGCTACGGCGAACGTCGGGTACGGCTACAGCTCGGCATGCCCCGGTCATGCGGTCGGATTCGACGCGACAGCAGCAGTCCAACGAGCGGCGGGCAGGTCATCTCCCGTCATCAACCTCGAATTGCGGGCCCACGACGAGGCCGACGTCTACGGCTGGAAGAAGTTCTCCAGCACGGCCAAGCTCGTCATCGACTACAACAACCCACCGGGTCAGCCCACCAGCCTCTCGTTCACCCAGCCGCAGGCACCGTGTGTCACCGGCTCCGCGCGGCCGCTGATGAACAACGGCTACCCGCTCACCGTGCAGGGGCACATCTCCGACCCCGACAGTGGCGACACCGTCTACGGGACGCTGCAGGTGCTGAGCCTTGACCTGAAGACGCAGTACTACGCCGCCAAGACCGGGGTGATCTCGAACTCCGGCGGCATGGTCGGTTTCACCATCCCCGCGAACACCCTGCCCAACGGCACGTCGTTCCTGTGGCAGCTGTGGGCCACGGACAACCGCGGGGTGAAGGGGCCGGACTCCAGCCACTGCGAGGCGACGATCGACGACACCTCGCCGTCGCTGCCCGGGGTCGCGCTCGCCAGCGGGCAGCCGACGCCGACCCAGGTGGGCAGCCCGGTCCAGGTGACCCTGACCTCGAACCCGGCCGACCACGTGAGCCGATTCATCTACTGGTGGACGGCGACGAATCAGACTGCACCGTCACCGCCGGTCCCGGTGCAGTCGGTCGGACCCGGTTATGTGCTGCCGGCATGCGGCTCGTTCTCGAACGGAGCCGCGATCGCCTGCGCCGACGCGTCGGGAAGCGCGACAGTGACCGTTGCGCCGATCGACCTCACCGCCACCCTGTGGGTGGCCGGTGTGGACGCGGCGGGCAACGTCTCGACGGCGACCGACCAGAACGGCCAGTCGAGCAGCGCCACGGGCAAGGAGTTCGACGGCCTCCAGGGAGACGTCGCGGACTTCGAGCAGGGCCACGCGTGGCGGACGGACACCGCGAGCGGCAGCCCGATGCCCACGTCGCTGCCGGATGAGGCCACCGCCGCTCCGGCTCAGCTCAGCCTGAACCCGGCTGTCGGGTGGTCCACCGGCCAGGCACTCCGGCCGACCAGCAGTTCCAGCGTGCTGACCTTCAACGGCTCCTCCAGCGTGGCGACCGCTCCCTACCTGCTCGACATCGCCAAGCCGTTCACGGTGGCGGCCTGGGTGTATCCGCAGGGAACCCAGGCGCGGTACTACAGCGCCCTGTCGACCGACAGCACCGGCACCTCGGCGACCGGAGCCTCCGGCGTCCAGCTCCAGTACTACGCCGGCAGCGGGGCAACCGGATCGCAGGCACCGAATGCCGTCTGGCGGATGTGCATGCCGAACGGAACCAGCTCCAACGACTGCGCGACCAGTGCAGCGGGTTCGGTGCAGCTGAACTCGTGGACCTTCGTCGCCGGCGAATGGGATCCCGTCAACCACAACGTTCGGCTCTACCTGAACGGCGCCGTGGCCGCCACCGCGAGCCATCTGCCCACTGCCACAGTGGCCAGCGGCCAGTTCGTGGTGGGTCGTGCCTGGTGGAACTCCGCGGTGACCGACTGGTGGTCGGGTGCCGTCGAGTCGCCCATCGTCGTGCAGAGCCTCTCGGACAGCGTGGAACTGGGGAACGCGATGCAGGCGGGGCCCTCCAACGCGCCGTTCTTCCAGTGCGTCAGCTCATTCGGCGACAGGTACTCCTGTCAGTGAGTCGAGCCCGATTCCCGGTGAAAGGCATCAACATGAGACTGCTCCGCCGCAGCGTCGTTCCCGCCATCTCCCTGGCGGTCGTGCTGTCCGGACTCAGCGCCGTGGCATATCCGCATGTCGTCGGAGCTGCACCCGCCGGCGCGCCCCAGCCGTTCCTCGGCCGGCCGGTGCCGGGCCACTCCCTCATCAGCCGGGCAGGTTCTCCAACGGTCGGCGCCATCGGCCACTCGGCGGCGGCCGCCTCGCAGGCGCTGCGGAGCGGGGTCTGGACGGTGGATCTGACGTCGAGGCCGACCGCGATCGCCGGTGCGCGACCCGCGGTCACTGGCCGGGGGGCCTGGCGGCAGGCGGAACCGGGTATCGAGCTCGCGGCAGGGACGGCGGGCGCGGTCGGCAGGGTCCAGCTCTCGGTGTCCGCGGGAAGGTCCACGCATGATCCGCTGACGATCACGCTCACCCGCAAGGACGGCCGCACGGCGCCGGCACCGGTGCTCGTCCGGATCGGCCAGGCGGCCCTCGGCAGCCAGTTCGGCGCGGATTACGCCGGACGGGTCCGGTGGGCCCAGCAGGTCGGCGCCGGCCGGAGCCCGTTGCGCACCACGGTCGACAGCTCCCACACGACGATCTTCCGTGCGCAGGCAGCCGCCGCGGCGACCGTATTCACCGCCACTGCCGGGCCGATCTCGAACACCGGCACCGGTAACTTCGCCGCCACCCCGCTTGCCGCGAGCTCGTCCTGGCAGGTGTCGGACCAGACGGGCAGCTTCACCTGGTCGGATGCCATGCGGGTGCCGCCGCCAGCCGCCGGGCCGGCACCCGAGGTCTCGGTCAACTACGACTCTGGTTCGGTCGACGGCGAGACCGGCTCGACGAACAACCAGCCGAGTACGGTCGGCGAAGGGTGGTCGCTGGGCGCAGCGGGCTTCATCCAACGGTCGTATGCCTCCTGCTCCCAGGACGGGATGCCCAGTTCCGGCGACGAATGTTGGAAGACGGACAACGCCAGCCTGTCCCTGTCCGGCCATTCCGGCACGATGGTCAAGGACGGCACCAGCGGTGCCTGGAAGCTCGAAGGGGACGACAACACCCGGATCCAGCACCTGACGAGTTGCCAGAACGGGACCTACGACAACGACTGCTGGCTGCTCACCACCCCGGACGGGACCCAGTACTATTTCGGCCGGAATCAGCTGCCCGGCTGGACCACCGGTAAGGCGACGACCAACTCGACATGGACCGTTCCGGTGTACGGCAACAACCCCGGTGAGCCGGGGTACACCGGAACGTTCGCAACCGAGGCGCTCACCCAGGCCTGGCGGTGGAACCTCGACTACGTGGTCGACCCGCACGGCAACTCGGAGGCGTTCTACTACAACGCCGAGACGAACCACTACGCCCAGAACGCAACCGATTCCAACGCGACCTCCTACGTCCGCGGTGGAAGCCTGGCGCGCATCGACTACGGCATGCGCGCCGGCAGCGAGCTGAGCAGCCTCGCGCCGCAGCGGGTGGTCTTCGACCAGGCGAACCGTTGCGTGAGCACGACCAACTGCGACAGCGCGCACCCCGCCAACTGGCCGGACGTCCCGTGGGACCAGAACTGCACCGCGGCGCCCTGCACCGGGCTCTACTCACCGACCTTCTTCAGCACCACGATGCTGGCCAGGGTGCACACCCAGCTGCTGAGCGGCAGCACCTACACCGATGTCGAGTCGTGGCAGCTGAGCCACACCTTCCCGGATCCCGGCGACGGCACCAGCGCGGCGCTGTGGCTGTCCGCGATCGGTCATACTGGCCTGGTCGGCGGTTCCATGACCCTGCCGACGATCACCTTTGCCAGCACCTCGCTGCAGAACCGGGTGTGGGTCACCGACGGCCTCGCCCCGCTGAACAAGTCTCGATTGCTGACGATCACGGGTGAGGCGGGCGGAAAGACGACCGTCAGCTACTCGGCGCCGGAGTGCACGCCCACCAACCTGCCGACGCCGCAGACCGACACCATGCGCTGCTTCCAGCAGTGGTGGACCCCGCAGGTGACACCGCCGCAGCCGGCCCAGTCCGACTGGTTCCACAAGTACGTGGTCACCCAGGTCAACGCCAACCCGACCACCTCGGACACCGCGAGCACCGACGAGACGTTCTACGACTACCTCGGCACACCGGGCTGGCGCTACGACAACTCCCCGTTCACGCCGGACAGCCAACGGACCTGGTCGATCTGGGCCGGCTACTCCCAGGTGCGGGTACGGCACGGCGACCTGAACCACCCCAGTCAGCAGCAGACGACGGTGGACACCTACTACCAGGGGCTGGACGGTGACCGGGCGGGGCCGTCCGGGGGAACGAAGTCGGTGGCGGTCAGTGCCTCCGACACGTCGAGCGTGCCGGACTCGCTCTGGCTGGCCGGCCAGGTGCGGGAGGAGACCGTCACCAACGGGCTCAACGGCGACCGGATCTCGAACACCATCAACACCCCGTGGGCGTCGGCGGTCACCGCGGACGACGGCACTCACACCGCCCGCCACCTCGGGGAGGGCGACACGGTCACCCGGACCGCCCTGGCGGCCGGCGGCGATCGGGTGACCGAGACGAAGTATGGCCACGACAGCTATGGCCGGGTGACGACGGTCGACGACCTGGGCGACACCTCGACGGCCTCCGACGACAGGTGCACGACGACCGGCTACGCCGACAACACCGCTGCCTGGTTGATGAACTACCCGGACGAGGTGGCGATCGTCGGCCGGACCTGCAGCCAGGCTCCGACCTTGCCCGACGACGCGATCTCCGACATCCGCACCAGCTACGACAGCGCTGCGTGGGGTGCGGCCCCGACCAAGGGCGACGCCACCCAGGTGCAGGCCGTCAAGTCCTACACCGGTTCCACCCCGAACTGGCTCACCAACTCGGTGACGACGTACGACGCACTCGGCCGGCCGAGGACCGTCACCGATCCGCGCACCGGCAGCAACCGCACGACGAGCACGAGTTACGTCCCGGCGAGCGGCGGGCCGTTGAGCAGCATGTCCGTCACCAACACCCTGGGCTGGACGAGTACGACGACCTACCAGGCCGCCTGGAACGAGCCGCTGACCGTAACCGATCCGAACGGGAAGGTCACCACGATCACCTACGATCCGCTCGGCCGGCGGAGTCAGGTCTGGCTGCCGGACCGGCCGATCACGTCGTCACCGACGGTCAGCTACAACTACGTGGTCTCGAACACGGCCCCGTCCTACGTGTCGACCGCGGCGGTGAACTCCGGCGGCACCAGCACCAGCTACACCATCTACGACGGGTTGTTCCGGCAGCGCCAGACGCAGCAGCCGTCCGAAGGTGGCGGCACGATCGTCACCGACACCCAGTACGACAACGCCAGCCAGCCGATCGTCAGTAACGCTGCCTACTGGGCCAACCAGATCAACCCGTCTGGCACGCTGTTCATCCCGCAGTCCCAGCAGCAGATCCCGTCCCAGACCCAGACCACCTACGACGGGGCCGGGCAGGTCACCAAGACCACGCTGGTATCGCTGGGGATCGAACGGTTCCACACCAGCTACAGCTACGACGGCGACCACGTGGACGTGACGCCCCCGGCCGGCGGCACGGCAACGTCGACCTACACCGATGCGCGCGGCAACGAGACGAAGCTGCTGCAGTACCACGGACCGACGCCCGCCGGCATCGCGGATACGACGAGCTACACCTATGACCACGCCAATCGCCGGATCGGCATGACCGACGCAGGCCTCGACAACTGGACCTGGCACTACGACACCCTGGGGCAGCTGCAGGTCTCGACCGATCCGGATACCGGCACGACGACCGACCACTACGACGACGCTGGCCGGCTCACCACGGTGGACACCGCCGCTCGGGTGACGGTCAACGGGCAGCCGGCGACCCCGGTGACGCTTGCGTTTTCCTACGACGCGCTGGATCGGAAGACCGGTGAGTTCTCCGGCAGCACCAGCGGACCGCAACTGGCGGCCTGGAGCTACGACCCGGTGATCGCCGGCGTTCAGGTCAAGGGCCAACCTGCCTCGTCCACGCGCTACGTCGGCTCGGTCGCGGGCACCCTGGGCACGGCGTACACCAAGGCGGTTATCGGCTACGACGCCGACTACCGAGTCACCGGGTCATCGGTGACGATCCCCGCGACGACCACGACGGGTCCGCTGGCCGGGACGTACAACACCACTTTCACCTACGGCCCCGACGGTCAGCTGACCAGCCAGAAGGATCAGGCCGAGGCGAATCTGATCGGCGAAACCCTGACCTACAGCTACTCGGTGCTGGGGCACAACACGGCGCTGACGGGCGGCACCAACGGGGCCGGTGCCTATCTCACCGGGACCGCCTACACCCACATCGGCCAGCTCGCGCAGTACCTCCGGCCGGGACCGACGAACAACTACTCCACCTATGGGTACGACCAGGCCACCGGCGCGATCACCGAGATCAAGGACGTCGACACGGCCGGAACGGCCTCGAGCACCGTCGCGGATCGGGTCTACACCTACGACAACTCCGGTGACGTCACCTCCGCGACGGACAGCCCTTCGGGCCAGGCGGTGGACGCGCAGTGCTTCGGCTACGACTACCTGCAGCGGCTGACCCTCGCCTGGGCCGGGACGGCCGCCGGCCAGTGCGGCAGCCAGCCGGCCAGCAGCGCCAACCTCGGTGGCCCGGCGCCGTACTGGCAGGCCTATCACTACGACGCGCTGGGAGACCGTACATCGATCGTCCGGTACGGCACCACCGCGGGCGCGCCGAACCTCACCGATACCTCCATCTACCCGGCGCCTGGCGCGGGCGTGGCACAGCCGCACATCCCGATCTCGGTCACGCATACGTCCAGCAACGGCGTCCCCGCCACCACGACGGACTCCTACGCGGCAGATCCGGCAGGCGACACCACGACACGGCCCGGTGAGAGGCTGAGCTACACGCCGGACGGAATGCTCGACGCTGTCACTGCCGGAACGCAGAGCCAGAGCAACGTCTATGACGCGGACGGCAGCCTGCTGCTGCAGACCGATCCGACGGGAACGACGGCCTACCTCGGCGACAGCCAGTTGCACCGCAATACCGGAGCGAGCACGGCCACCGGTATCAGGATCTACACCTCGGCCTCGGGCACGCCCGTCGCGGAGCGGACCGGTTCCAGTGGTTTCTGGCTGGACACCGATCGGAACGGGACGGTGACGGTCACGGTTGCTGTGACCTCGGCCGGGACCGTGACGCGCCGCCACGACGACCCGTTCGGCAGACCGCGCGATCCGGGGACGGTCTCGTGGATCGACAATCGTGATTTCCTCGACCAGCCGACGACATCGCTGACCGGGCTGACGCACCTCGGGGCGCGCGACTACGACCCGATTCTGGGCCGGTTCGTCACCGCCGACCCGGTGCTGGATCCGGCGTCGCCGCAGCAGGACAACGGCTACAGCTACGCCAACGACAACCCGGTGACGCTGACCGACCCGAGTGGTCTGAAGCCGGCCGGCGACAAGGACGACACCGACGCCGGCGACTGGGGCAACCACCACACCTGCCCGAGCTGCACCCATCCGGCGCCGAAGTGGAATCCCAGCGACGGCTGGTCTGACCCGATCGCCACCATCGACACGAAGCAGGTGATGATCAGCTACCAGGTGCACGTCGGGCGCATGTGCCACGTCGGCTGGAAGTGCGTCAAGACCGAGACGGTCAGCCTGTACGACGTCATGCACCCGCCGCCCGGGCCGAAGAACTACTGCGGTTGGATGTCGTTCGCCTGCACCCTGATCGGCTACAACCAGGTCCGCAACTGCATCGCGAGCCCGAGCGCTGGAAGTTGCCTCAGTGCTGCGGTGGCCCTGGTCAGCGATGTCTTCTTCGTCGGCGGCGTGATCAAGGCAAGTACCTTGGTCGCCGCGGCTGCCAGGGCCGCCAGCGAAGGAGCCGGCAGCGTCGTAGACGTGGTGGGCGAAACTGCCGCCGCGAACGTTGGGGAGGCGGAGGCCGCTAAAGTCTCGGTACCGCAGGAGGATAAGACCTTCCAGTTTGGCGGCGCTGGTCGCAGTGGTTCGGGTGTCAAGAACTTTGTTGGGCCAAAGAATGCGGTGGTTCGGGGCGCGAGCCGTGGACGAATTTTCATCACTGATGACCAGGGGAGGGTGATTATGGATATCACACCCGACCGGGCGAAGCCGGTGATTCCCGGGCAGGGGTTCGTTGCCGGAGAGGGTCGGAAGATGGCCCCTACGCAGGAGCACCTCGACTGGATCGCAGAATTGTGGGGTCGAAATGGAAACGGCTGACGTCTACAACGCATCCATTGATGATCTATTTGGAAATTTTCGTGCTGCATTGTTGGCGCTCTTGCCGATTGCGGAGAGCGCTAGGATCAACTATTCGGACGAAGAGCCCCATCGAGACTGGGAACGCTTGGCTGAATGTATGTTTGATACCTTTGTGCGTAGCCCGATCGGAGCGGATGAATCCGCTTCGTACCGTCCTCATCCGCTGGCGAGGTACGACATCGATGTCGAGGACTATCTCGCCGCGAGCTGGTTGACCGTAGATGCTACGGCCCCCTGCCGCGGGGCGGTGGTCAGGTTGCTTTCACGCGAATCTTTGTTCGATAGCGTGCAGCTCGCAGAGATCGATCCAGTAACGCTGCGGACTATACGGCGACGGGTGGTTGGTCTGGACGGACTCAATCTTGCTTACTTTCTTCGATTGGAAAATGGTATTTCCGCTGTTCTTACGGAGATCGCTGCCGTCGAATGAACTTGCGGTCGATCTTTGCGTTTTCGGTGAGATATTCGATGAATCGGCTGGACCAGTGAGGCGTCGGAATTCGATGTGTAACCAGCATCTGGCTACCTGCGAAGGTGCGGCGCATCAGTCATTTAGCGCGTGAACTGCCGCCCTGAAGGGTTGACTCGCGTTCCGGTTCTGAGGCCGGTTTGGCATGGACGGGATGCTCTCCCCTGCCGAAGCCAGGTGCGCAACCACAACCGTTGCTGTCAGACCGCAGCGGAATACCGGAGTGATCGCCCACAGGTGCGCATGTGTGCTACCCGGTGAGCTGGTAGTACAGCCGGGCGAACCGGACCAGCGGCTGCACCCGGTCGGCGTTGACCGAGGAGAAGAGCTGCAGGTCGAGGCTGAGGAACGCCAGGTTGCCCGGCGCCGGCGGGTGCTCGGCCAGCCAGTCGTCCACCGCCGCCCCGGTGTCGGCCGGCACCGCGTCGGTGTAGCCGAACGTCGGCCGGTAGAACATCGGCGTCAGCGACACCAGGTCGGTGGGGGAGAGCGGCCCGTCCGGCGGCGCCAGCCGGTACCCGTAGTTGCCGGCGAGTTTCTGGGTCACCGCCGCCGCGGTCGGCGGGGTGCCGAGCACCAGGCCGAACAGGGTCGTCAGCGCAGCCGGCAATCCAGCCGCCGCTCCCGAGCCGAAGACGATGCCCTCGTCCCACAGCAGCCCTGGCACCGCCAGGTTGGTGAAGGTCAGCTCCGGAGTCCGGTACACGAACGGCTCACTGGTCACCGCCCCCGGCGCGAGGTTCTGGTTGCGGCTGATGGACAAACTCGCCCGCGCGTTCTGGTACGTCACCACGTTGAGGCCGGCGTAGGAGATCACGTACACCAGCCGCTCGCCGGCCGGCACGTCCTCGGCGAAGGTGTACGTCAGGCTCTGCGCAACGGTGCCGATCGGTGTCGAAGGCGGCGTCAGCGGCCGCGTCACGCCGGCGGAATCCACATAGGCCAGCGCCGGAATCTCCCCGCCCGGCCCCCAGGTGTCGGTGCCCGGCTCGCGCACCAGCACCAGCGCCGAGAGCAGTTGCTCGCCGTGGTCGCCGGATCGCATCCGGGTCTGCAGCTGCCAGCTGTAGGCCTCGGCGGCGATCAGGTCGTCCGCCGGGTCCGCGGTGACCGGCGTCGCGGGGACGAAGCCCCAGGTCGCCGCCAGGTTGGTCGCGAGCTCGGCCAGCGCGGCCACCGCCGACTGCCCGGGCGTCACGGTCACCCCGCCGGCCTGGCCGACCAGCGTCGCCAGGTCGGCCTTGATCGCCGCCGCGTTGCTCGACCACTCGGCCAGCACCGGGAACGGGTCGGTGGTCGCGGCCAGCGCCCGGGCCTGCGGCGCGGCGTAGTTGAAGCCGACCGTCACGCGGGCGGTGTCCTGCGCGGCCAGCTGCAGCTCGAAACCGGCCGCGTACGTCCAGGCCTGGACCTTGGCGATCCGCTCGCCGACCGGCCCGGTCGCCTCGATCTCGGCCGCGGTGTAGGTCGCCGCCGCGCTCTGGTTCACCAGCCGGGGCGTCACCGGATAGGCGCGCAGCGCGATCGGAATGTCGAGCTGGCCGATGTGCGTGTCGACCACCGCCCCGCCCAGCTCGGCCGGGGTGGCGGGCAGCGGGTTGACCAGGTGCAGCCAGCGCGAGGTCTGGTAGCCCTCGACGTACTCGGCGTCGAAGATCGCGTACTCCAGCGCGGTGATGGAGAAGCCGAGGTTCAGGAACAGCCGCCGGTACTGCGCCCGATTCTTCAGGCTGAGCAGCAGGGTCACCGTCCCGCTGGCCTCGTCGAGGTCGAGCTTGCCGGTGGTCAGGCTGTATTCCGGCACCCAGCGCACCACGTGCAGCACCGCGCCGACCGTCACCACCGCCTGGTCGGCGATCAGCCCGGCCAGCACCGGCACCGGCACCCCGGCTGCGGCCGCCAGCCCGGTCAGGCTGGAGGTCTGCTCGGTGATGGTCACCGGCGCCCCGCGCAGGTACACGGTGCCGGTGAGCAGGCCGGCCTGGTCCTCGTTCGCGATCGCCAGGTACACCACGTCCACGTCCAGCGCGTCGGCCAGCGTGCCGAGCGTGTCACCGAGGGCGGCCGTCGCGGTGAAGCCGTCGACGGTCAGCGCCACCCCGTCGCGAAACAGTGGCGCGGTGCCGGCGAACGTGCTGGCGAAGACCGCCGGCGTGGTGCCCAGCGTCGAGATGCCGGTCGACAGGCTGTCGTGCTCGGCGATCGTCCACTCGGCCTCACCCAGCCGCAGCACGGTGCCGGTGGCCAGCACGTTGGTGGTGGCCGACAGCAGCTCGACCACAGCCTGCACCGAGACGGTGAACCGGTCGGCCTGCTGCTGCAGCGTCGAACTGGTCGACAGCGCAACGGTGTTCGCCAGCGCGGCGCCGGCCAGCCGGTGCCCGCCCGCGTCCGCCCCGGTGCTGCCGAAGCTCGCCTGCACGGTCGAGGCGACCTGCACCACCGCGTCGGTGTCGTAGCCGGCCGACAGGTTCACCCGCAGCAGCTGCTCCAGCGCCCCGGCGGCGGTGGTCGCGTCGAGCGCGGCGTCACCCTCCTCGATCGGGGCCAGCTGCGCGGCGATCTTGCCGGCCAGCACCGATTTCGCCGCCACCAGCGCGTCGAACTCCGCCGACCCGGCCGCGCCGTCGCTGGTGGCCAGGTAGCCGGCCGAGGCGTAGCTGGGCGACAGCGCCAGGTCGAGGGTGGCGAGCAGGTCGCGGGCCCAGTCGGTGACGTCGACCGAGGAGAACATCAGCGTCTGGCTGTCGGTGCTGAACGGCGGGTCGCCGGCCGGCACGTACCGGCGCACGTCCGCGGTCCGCGAGATCAGGCTGTTCGCAAGCGGCGGCAGCCCCAGGAAGCTGGCCTGCCCGCCCAGGCCGACCGCCCGGATCGCATTGCCCGGCGGCTGCCCGTCCGGCGAGCCGAACCGCACCAGGAACTGCTGCTGCTGGCCGAGGCCGCCCGCCGACGCGGTGCCCAGCCACAGCTGGCCGGAGTACGCGGTGGCCAGCGCGCTCGCGAACGCGGTGAGGGTGGCCGGCTCACCGGTGGTGGCCGGGGTGACCGAGCTGGTCGCCCGCTGCACCTCGGGCACGTCGGCGAACTCGTCGGCGATCTCGTCGGCCGGCCGGTTCACCGTCACCGCGCAGGTCAGCTCGGTCAGCACGTCGGTGACCGGCGGCAGCTCTGGCAGCGCCGCCGTGACGGCGGCCGCGACCGGCGGCAGCAGCACCCGGCTGGCCGGGGCGACGATCGGCTGGTCGACCAGCGCGGCCAGGAACGCGTCGTAGGCCAGCGGCGCGGTGAGCAGCGGGTTGACCAGGCTGAAGGTATTCGCCAGGGTCTGCTCGGCGCCGACCGTGAACGTCTGCCCGCCGAGTGAGAACTGCGCGCCGGGGGAGAGGAAACCGGCCAGCGCCGCGTTGCACTTGGCCAGCAGCACCGCGTCGGCCGCGGTCAGCAACGCCGTCGCCACCGCGGTCAGCGTCGTCGGGTCGGCACCGGTTCCGGCGGCCGGCGCCGGGCAGACCAGCACCGCACCCGGGCGCAGCAGCCCGGCCTGGTCGGCGATCGCCGCGATCAGCTCGGCCAGGCTCGGCTGCGCCCCGGCCGGGAAGGCCAGCCGCAGGCTCGCCAGCGAGTCGTCCAGCCCGGTCTGCACGGTGCCGTAGCCGGGCACCGTCACGGGCTGGTCCGGCACGAACACCCCGGGCAGGTCCTGGTTCTGCTCGCCGAGCAGCTCGCTGGTGGTGCCGAACAGCGTCGCCACCTGGTGCAGGGTCCGGTCGGCCTGGATGCCGTACGGAACGCCGGCCAGCATGGTCGGGTCGAGCAGCGCCGGCAGCAGCAGCACCACCCCGGTGGCCAGCACGCTGTCGAGGTTCGCCGCGGCGAAGTCGGCCAGGCTGATCCCGGCCGTCTGGTCGAGGAAGTGCCGCAGCGGGTCGTCCGGCGCGGTGAGCGTGTCGAGGGCCACCTGCAGCCGGGTGTCCTGCCGGAGCAGGCCGGGCAGGCTGCCGTTCAGGCCGCAGAACGTGGCCAGCTCGCCGCCGAACAGCGACGCCACCAGGGCATCGACGGTGGCCGCGGCCGGCAGCAGCCGCCGGTCCACCGCGTAGGTGGCGAGGTCGGTGGCGAAGATGCCGGTGACGTCCTGGTTGGCGACCGCGATCTGCTCCTCGGTGGTGGTCACCCCGAGCCCGGCGAAGGTGCCGACCAGCGAGGTGAACGTCGCACCGGCGGTGTTCACCAGCACGCCCCCCACCCGCAGCCCGACCCCGTCGGCGATCAGCCCCGGCACCGCGGCGTTGGCCCGGGCCAGGTCGCCCGGCGTGCACTGCGACTGGGCCGCGTACTGCGCCAGCGACCAGCCGGCCACCACGGCACCGGTGGTCGCCGGGATCACCAGGTCGGTGCCGGCCGGCACCGGCGCCGCCCCGTTGCCCCAGCTGCCGAGCAGCGCGGACGGGGCCAGCCCGAACCGGCTGGCGAAGGCATCCAGGGTCTCGCCGTGCTTGACCTGCCCGTACCGGGGCAGCCGCACCGCGCCCGCGAACAGCGCGCTGACCGCCCGCTCGGCGTTGTCCGAGAGCAGCGTCTCGGCCGCCACCGAGTAGCCGCTCGCCACCGCCGAGAGCAGTTGCCCCTCGGTCACCTGGTGGGTCCGGATGGCGAGCCCGGCCAGCTGGCTGGTGAACGCGTACGCCCCGGCCAGGTAGCCGACCAACGGCGCGGACGACACCGTCACCGGCCCATCGGCCAGCGGGGTGGTCACGGTGACCGTGACGTTCGGCCGGCGCAGCTGGTAGAGCGCGGCGGCCAGCTTCACCGAGTGCGCGCTGGCCGAGCGCAGCGCCCGTTCGGACGACAGCCCCGGCGCGGGCAGGTAGTTCGCCGACTGCAGCGCGCCGTCGACCCGCAGCACCGCGGCCGGTGTGAGGCCGGCGACCGTGTACGACCAGGTGGTGCCGGGCCAGTCGGTCAGGCCCGCCACCCGGTCGGTGTACCGGTCCGGCAACGGGATGCCTCCGATCGGGTCGGCGACGATCGCCTGGTTGCCGAACACATCGTGCATCGCGAACGAAAGCTGAGCGGCGCTGCTGGCCGAGATGCCCGCGTACGGGTCGGACGTGGCCGGTGGCAGCCACGGATTGGCCTGCGCCACCTGGGAATCGGCGACCGCCCGGCGGTAGACGCTGAGCACCTGCCGGTAGCTCAGCTCGCCGGCGGTAGCGCCGTCGTCGGGGTTCTGCGGGACGGCCTCGTTGCTGGCGGTGAAGCCGCTGCCCGGCTCGATGCGGTAGCCGAGCAGGCTGTAGAGCATGCCGGCGAGCTGGGCCGGGGTCGGGTCGGTGCCGGCCGCCGGCGCCGGGTCCACCCGCTGCAGCTCGAAGCCCACCGAGCCCGGCGGCACCGTGGCGACCGTGCTGGTCGGCGCGCCGGCGTCGGTGCGCTCGGCGTAGAGCTGCACCGCCGAGGCGTCGACGTTGTCGGCCACCACCGCGACGTTGTTCACCGCCAGCAGCGGGCCGCCCGGCGTGCTCGCGCCGGCCTGGCCGGCCAGCAGGCAGAGCACCTGCAGGGTGCCGCGACCGGTCTCGTCGAACATCGCGTCCGGCAGGCCGGCGCCGCCGGCGTCGTAGCGCAGGTAGAAGCCGCCCTCGGTGACCACCGAGGCCTGCCAGAGCAGGCTGAGGAAGCTCGCCGCGTCGGTGATCGGGGCGCTGTAGGTGCTGGCCGATGGCACCGCCGCGGCGCGCAGCCCGGGGTCCCGGGTGACCGTGGTGAGGTTGGTCTTGAGCAGCACGGTGCCGGCCGGGTCGACCGCGTCCGAGGCGTAGCCCAGCGGCGTGGCCGAGGTCGCATTCGGCGGGTAGAGCAGGTAGAGGGTGCCGGTGTCGGAACCGCCGGCCAGGTACGTCCACAGCTGGTAGAGCCGGTCGGCGTCCTCGGCCGGTGCCCCGGAGACCAGGTAGAGCCCGTCCAGCCAGGGGCTGGACAGCGGTGAGCCGGAGCCCGGCGTCGCGGTGTCGGCCGGGTCGTTCGGGTTGGCCACCCGGTTGATCGCGAAGCCGATGGTGACCGCCCAGCTGTAACTGCTCAGCGGGGTGCCCTCGGTGCCCGGCGGCGCGGTCAGCGGCACCGCGGCCAGCTGGTAGCTGCCCGGCCCGCCGGCCAGCGGCTGCAGGTTGACCGGCAGCGGCCACAGGCTCGGCTCGCCGGGGGCGGCCTCGGCCGGGGCGTCCGGCAGGCTCGGCCGGACCGCCGCCTGCCAGTGCTGGGTCACCTGGAAGTTGTAGTGCACCGGGGTCACGGCGGCGTAGCTCAGCGGGGTGGCCGGCGACGCGTCCAGGGTGATCGTGGTGGCCGGCAACTGGTCGCCGAAGCTCGCCTCGTCCACCGTCAGGTCGAGCTGGTCGACGGTGCCGGTGACCAGGATCTGCCGGTCGCGGACCGGCCCGCCGCCGGCCAGCCGCGGGTTGGCCGCACGCAGCTGCCCGGTGACCTCGGTGGCCGCGCCGCCGGTGACCGCGTCGGCCAGGCTCAGCCAGCCGCTGGCGACCTGGGTCAGCGTGA
>DATJNU010000110.1:0-85998 GCA_035507775.1 Jatrophihabitans sp. | reverse complement strand
GCGACGCTGCGTCGCAAGGCCCTGCAGCACGTGGAGATCCGTCCCTGCCCGGCCTGCGCCGGAACCGGCCTGCGCGCCGAGGCGCTGGCCGTCACGGTCGGCGGTGCGACCATCGCGGAGCTGACCGCGCTGCCGTTGAGCGCCCTGGCCGGCCGGCTGGCGTCCGCCGGCGAGAATGACGTCGCGCGCAGCATCGTGCCCGATCTGCTCGGTCGCATCGAGGCATTGTCCGAGCTGGGCCTCGGCTACCTGGCGATGAACCGGGCCACGCCGACCCTGTCGGCCGGCGAGTTGCAGCGGCTGCGGCTGGCCACCGCGCTGCGTTCGGCACTGTTCGGTGTGGTGTACGTGCTCGACGAGCCGTCCGCCGGGCTGCACCCGGCCGACACCCGGGCGCTGCTCGGGGTGCTGGATCGGCTGCGTTCGGCGGGTAATTCGCTGCTGATCGTCGAGCACGAGCCCGATGTCATCCGGCACGCCGGCTGGCTGATCGACGTCGGGCCGGCGGCCGGCGAGCACGGCGGCCGGGTGCTCTACAGCGGGCCGCCGGGCGGGATCGAGGACGCGCAGGAATCCGCCACCCGCCGCTACCTGGCCGACCCGCCGCCGGCGGTGTGCCGCAATCGCCCGCCCACCGGCCGGATCGAGCTGCGCGGCGTGACCCACCACAACCTCGCCGGGGTCGACGTCGACGTCCCGCTCGGGGTGTTCACCGCCGTCACCGGGGTGTCGGGTTCGGGCAAGACCAGCCTGGTCACCGGGGTGCTGGCCACTGCCGTCCGCGATCATCTCGGCGCGGCCAGCGACGAGGACCTCGACGAAGATGGGGAGATCGAGACCGGTGGGACGGCCGGCAGCGTCCACGGCCTGGCCGGGATCGGCCGGCTGGTCGAGGTGGACCAGCGGCCGATCGGCCGCACGCCACGGTCCAATCTCGCCACGTACACCGGATTGTTCGACACTGTCAGGAAATTGTTCGCCGCCACCGAGGAGGCGAAGGAACGCGGTTATTCCGTTGGGCGATTCTCGTTCAATGTCGATGGCGGCCGGTGTGACAACTGCCAGGGCGAGGGCTTCGTCGCGGTGGAGTTGCTGTTCCTGCCGGGGACGTACTCACCCTGCCCGGTGTGCCATGGCAGCCGCTACAACCCCGAAACGCTGCAAGTCCGGTACCGCGACCGGTCCATCGCCGACGTGCTGGCCCTGACCGTCGACGCCGCCGCCGAGTTCTTCGCCGAGGTCCCTGCGGTCGCGCGCAGCCTGACCACGCTGGCCGAGGTCGGGCTCGGGTACCTGACCCTCGGCCAGCCGGCGACGGAGCTGTCCGGTGGCGAGGCGCAGCGGATCAAGCTGGCCACCGAGCTGCAACGGGCCAGGCGCGGCCACACCCTGTTCGTGCTGGACGAGCCCACCACCGGCCTGCACCCGGCCGACGTCGACCGGCTGATGGGCCTGCTGCACAGCCTCGTCGACGCCGGCAACACCGTCGTCGTGATCGAGCACGACCTGGACGTGGTTGCCGGCGCCGATCACGTCATCGACCTCGGGCCGGGCGGCGGCGACGAGGGCGGCACGGTGGTCGCGACCGGTACGCCGGCCGAGGTCGCGGCCTGTCCCGCGAGCCGCACGGCCGGGTACCTGCGGACGGTGCTCGAACGGTCCTAGGGCCGGCTGGCGTAGACCCCGCGGTGCGTCCAGATGTGCTGCAGGGTGATCCGGGTGCCCGGCGTGCGGGCGACGTACCAGTTGCCGCGGCCGGCGTAGATGCCGACGTGGCTGATGCCGCGCGGGCTGCCGCCGGAGAAGTTCATGAAGACCAGATCGCCGGGCCGTAGCTGCGAGAGCGACACGTGGCGGGTCACCAGGTACTGGGCGAGGGCGTTGTGCGGCAGCCGGCGGCCGACCCGGGCGTAGGCGTACTCGGTGAGACCCGAGCAGTCGAAGGCGTTCGGCCCGGCGGCGCCGTACCGGTACGGCTTGCCGACCTGGGCGCGGGCGACCGCGACGGCCCGCTGGCCGAGGGTGGGGGTGGCCGCGGTGGCCGTGCTCGTGAAGCTGACGGTCGTGAGGGTGAGCAGGGCGATCAGGCCGGTGAGTGCGAGTTTTACGGGCAGGCCGAATCGACGCGCGAGAGTGCGCATACGGGTGGTCCTTTCGGGACCGCCTGCGAAGAGTGACCTGTCGGGTTCGGGCTCCGAATTGCCCGGCCAGCATGGTGGCTTCACCCCGAGGAACCGTCGTTGGCTCCGGCGTGCGTTGGGTTCTCCGCTCCTGCCGAGGTTTGTTCGGTTTTCGCCTATCCGGGGGCAGGATTCGGCGTCCGGCAGGCAGCCTCACCGACTGGCGAGGGCTTTGACGCGGGCGAGTCTAATCACGGGTTCCGGCTGTGCGGGAGCGTTCGGCCAATCTCGATCTTCGGGTGTTCGGAGATGGCCGGGTTTGGCGGGTGGATTGGGTCGGGTCGGTCGGCAAGGTCGGGCCGGGTCTGAGCGCCGGGAATTCCGCCGAATGTGGTGAGGTCAGCTACGCATGGGTAGTGGCCCCGCGTTCTGACCGGAGTCGGTGGAGCTGGGACCGTCTGAACAGAGATCATCCGTCGCGAGGGGCGAGCCGGTGACGACCGGGCGGGGACGGTGGCCGGGGCGGCGAGGAACCTACTGGACACAGCTGACCGTCAGATTTCACACAGTAAATGTAATGCGGAAAGAGGTGTGTACCCGCAAACCTGTGCGTTTGACGTGACCCCGACCCCTTCGGTAGCTTGGCGAAGCCTCTTTACAAGGGTTTTATGCAATTGGACGCCTCGGTGCTGTTCGGGGTGGCAAACGGGGGATTATCCAGTGCGTTCCTTGACCTGCGGCGTTGCGCTCGCGACGTGCCTGTCGCTGTTCTTGCCGGTGTGTGAGCCGTCGGCGCACGCCGACGGCGGGCAGGGAAACTCTGCCACCGCCGTCTCCGACGCTGCGTCGGCATCGGATGAGGCATCGGCGTCGCAGATTGCGCGGCTGTACGGACACGCTGTGATCGTGTCTTCTGAAGAATCTGAATTACGCATCGTCTCGGCCCTGCCGACGGGTGGCTTTTCCCTCGACCAGTCCACTGCGCCAGTGCGAGTGCGCAGCGGTGATGCGTGGCAACCGCTCGATCTCACCCTTGGAGCCACGGACGGGGGAAGGATCGCGCCGCGCGTGGCAGCCGTGCCCGTCCAACTTTCTGACGGCGGCACGTCGACATTGGCGCAGATTCAAGCCCCCAGCGGGCAGTGGCTTACGGTCACGTGGCAAGCCGGGCAGCTTCCGACGCCGACCGTCACTGGCGCGGTCGCCACATATGCGGATGTGTTTCCCGGCGTCGATTTGAGTGTGACCGTAACACCGAGCGGCTTGTCCGAGGTCTTGATCGTGAAGTCTGCCCAGGCCGCATCCGACCCTGGCCTGGGCAGCGTTGACTTCGGTATCGACGATGGAAACCTCACGACGACGGAGGCCTCCGGAGGGACCGCGGTTGCGGCTGCAGCGGACGGTTCGCCGCAGTTGACCTCCTCCGCACCGACCTGGTGGGACTCGTCCAGTCCAGGTTCCGGACCGGCCGGTCCGGGTGGCGACGGCGTGCCGAGACCGCTCGATCACACGATCAGTGATTCGCAGATCACCGTAGACGCTGGCCAGGCAGCACGTGCGCCAGGCGCGACGTACCCGGTCTACATCGACCCGCCGGTGGACACCTCCAAGGTCAGCTACACGTACGTCGACTCGGCTTATCCGACCACGAGCTACTGGAACGGATCTGGTGCGCCTGACTCCTACGCCCACGTCGGCTACATCAATGCAGCCAACAGCGACGACGGCCAAAACCATGTGACACGCTCGTTCTGGTCGATGAACACGAGCGCCGTGGTGGGCAAGCACATCGACGATGCGCAGTTCAACACCTACGAGGTCTACTCCTCATCCTGCACCGCCCGCACCGTCGAGCTGTGGACCGCAGGCGCGGCGACGGCATCGACCACCTGGAACTCGCAGCCGGGACTCTCGGCCTTGTCGGACTCGGCGAATGTGGCTTACGGGTATAACGCGTCGTGCCCTTCCCATGCGGTCGGTTTCGACGCGCTGGCTGCTGTTCAGCGCGCGGCAGATGCTGGCGATGGAGCAATCAATTTCGCCCTACGCGCGACAGCCTCGCAGGAGTCGGACTGGCTGAGTTGGAAGAAATTTGCGTCCAACCCGACGCTTCATATTGACTACCACAGCGTTCCGGGTAGGCCTGCCTGGCGATCGCTCAGTGGCTGCACGTACGTATGCACGACCAGTCATTACACCGCGGACGGCACGCCGACGGTCACCGCGTTGGCGCTCGACTCCGACGGCGGCACCCTGACCTACCATTTCGAGATCTGCTACGGCGATGCGAACGGCACAGGTAGCTGCCCGAGTTCTGGGACGGTGTCCGGACAGGCGGTCAATACCGGCGACAATTACCAGTCGCATTGGGCCTCGTATACCTCAGGGCCACTGTCGGACAACAACTACGGCTACCGGGCATATGCCTGTTCGACGGTGTGCGGTCCGTGGAGTGACTGGTTCTGGTTCACCCTGGACCGAACCGCGCCGCCGGCACCGACGATCGTCGCCAGTTCGGATGTCGCGAACTCCACGATGTCGACTCCGTCGCGGTTCGGAGTTGTCGGAGAGACCAAGGAGACGATCACTCTGTCGGCCCCGGCTGACCCGCATGTGTACGGCTACAGCTGGGCTTTGGTGCCGAGTGGCGCGCCGGTCACGCTGCCTGCCAATCTGTCCTGCGGTGAACAGATCAATGGGTACGCGACCACTTGCGCCGGCGCGGTCGGGGGGACGGTCACGGTCACCGTCACGATGCCCGAGCAAGAAGCGACCTTCGAGGCGATCACTTTCAGCGCCTCAGGAGTGACGGCGTCCGGGGGCATGCCGAGCGCGGTCACCTTTCATGCCCAGTCCGACTACAGCGACCCGTCAACGGGTTACGCCTCGCCAGTTCAACAAGGTCACTCCTGGTTGACGGACGCGGGCCAGCCGGGGTGCTTTGCGAGCGGCTCGACGGCGGTGGCCGACTCGGCGACACCGGGGCAGCCCCTGATCAGCCAAGGTGGGACTGCCTGTCTGATTTCCGATTCGACTGCTCCCATTGCGCCAAGCGGATTTGGAACTAATACCGCCCTGCAGTTGAACTCGGGCTCGAATTCCTTCGCCGCTTCCGCTGGCAGCATCATCGACACGACCAAGAACTTCACGGTGGCTGCGTGGCTGAAGCCATCCGATGCGTCGAGTTCACTGGTGGAGTCGGCCCTCACTCAAGACGGCGCCAACGCGAGCGTGTTCTTCCTGCAGAACAGTCTCGATCACTGGCGATTCTGCATGTCCGCGGCCGATTCGGCATCGTTCACCGGGAATTGTGCTATCTCTGCGGGCACGGTCTCCACCACAGCGTGGACGTACGTGGTCGGTGAGTACGAGGCGGACGACAACATGTTGCTCCTGTACACAAGTTCGAGTGGACAGGTCGGCACACCAACTATCGCGACGCAGACGCAGCACGTGGCGAGCTCCGGCCCCGTCACGATCGGGCGGGACAAGCTCGGAACCAGCTACAGATTCTGGTCGGGGGAGATTCTCGACCCTGTTGTCGCGCAAGGCATAGCCGCCAAGGATCAATTGAGTCAGCTCGGTGGACTTACAGCACCGAGTGCCCTCAACAAGCCTGTGATTGGGAGCTGACAGTCGTGTTCAAGCTATTTCATCTCACCGCAGGCATGATTGCTGCCGCAGTCGCGGCCGCGACTTCGTTGCAAGGCGCACCCGCGGCGCCGAGGCTCGTCGCCGACTATCACCACGCAAAGGCACCTCGCGGCCACGAAACGTCTGCTCGGTTCTGGACCGGAGCGGCGAACGGATCGTCCGGGCCGGCTGCTACGACTGCGCGTGTGCCGGTCGAGGCATTGCCGCCAAGCTCGGCAGTGCGGCTGACCTTGCCCGCTGGCGTGACAATCGACCGCACGCCAACTGCACGCCCAGCGTCGGTCCCCACGGGCGCCGGGTTGAGCTGGCGTCAGATCGCGGGCAGCGGGGTCAGCCTGTCGCCCATGCCGGGCCAACCGAGCACAGCTGTGTCCTTCGCCCGGCTCGACGGCCGGCGCCAGGGCCTACGAGGTCCGGAATTTCAGATCTCCAGTTCGAACCAGGTACCGGTATCGACGGCGATCAAGGTCGATGATGCGGCGCTGGCCCACGACTATGGACCCAGCTTTGCTGCTCATGCGATCTGGCTCGTCAGGCCGAGCGGCGGCGCAGCGACGTGGAAGCGCCTCATTGTCCGGCGGAGCGGCACCGCAACGATTCTCTATCCCTCGGTAGGCGCGGGGACTCTCATCACCGCAACCGCCAGCCCGACAGCGTCCGACGGTTCCGGAACATTCGCAGCGACTTCGCTCAAGCCCTCCTCGTCGTGGCAGGTCTCCGCGCAGACCGGCGGATTCTCATGGTCCTATCCGCTGCGCACACCACCCGCGGCGGCAGGACCGGCGCCCGATCTTGCCCTGACCTACGACTCCCAGGCAGTCGACGGGGAGACAGGCGCGACGAACAACCAACCTTCCGACGAGGGTGACGGATGGTCCGTGGCCGGTACCGGCTTCGTGGAGCGGTCCTTCACTTCCTGTGGGATCGACGACGGGCCGAGCGGGGCCGTGACAGGTAGTGGGGCCGGCGATCTGTGCTGGAAGAACGACAACGCGACGATGTCGTTCGGCGGCTACTCCGGACAGCTTCTCCCGACCAGCACGCCGGGCACGTGGCGCCTCTCAGATGATGACGGCAGCCGGATTCAGCACCTGACGCTGACCGATGGTCGAAGCAACGGCACCTACGACAACGACTACTGGGTGCTCACCACCACCGACGGAACGCGCTACTTCTTCGGGCTCGGTCAACTTCCAGGTGCTGGCTGGCCGGCCACTCAGTCTGCGTGGACGGTCCCGGTCTTCGGCAACGACGCGGGTGAGCCGTGCCACGGCGCAACTTTCGCCAGCTCGTCCTGCACCCAGGCATGGCGATGGAACCTCGACTATGTCGTAGATCCGCATGGCAATGCCGAGGCGGCGTTCTACACGGCCCAGACGAACCACTTCACGAGCGACGGCTCGACCTACGCCGCATACACCCGCGGCGGAACCCTGAACCAGATCTCCTACGGGCTGCGAGACGGCGCCGCCTACACGACAACGAGCGCGTCGGACAAGGTCATCTTCAGCAACGTCGCCCGCTGCGATACGACGGCGACGGGGGATCCGTCGAGCGCTTGCGATCCCAACTCACCGACAGCTGCGGACTGGCCGGATACACCCTGGTATCTCAACTGCACGAGCAGTCCGTGCAGCGAATCGTCCCCGTCGTTCTTCTCGACGTCGATGCTTTCCACCGTGACGACAGCCGTTTACACGAACGGTGCCTACTACCCGGTCGATGTGTGGACGCTGACCCACACCTTCCCCTCCCCAGGCTCCGGAGCGACGAGTGGCCTCTGGCTGAGTCGGATCGACCACGCAGGCAAGGCATCCGGCTCCGGGATCAGCGGCGCCACGACAGTCACTGACCCCTCCACCGTGTTCCACCAGGTGAGCATGAACAACCGCGTCGTCCAGGTGGACGGTGCGACCCTGCTCCCCAAACTTCGGATCGCCAGTATCGACACCGCGCAGGGTGGGCAGATCCTGGTGAACTATTCCGGTGCCGACTGCACCGCTAGCACGGTCAGCGGTCTGGATCCAGCGAACAACACACATCGCTGCTTTCCGCAGTGGTGGACGCCGCCGATCACACCGACCCCGCCGGCGCAGCTCGACTGGTTCAACAAGTTCGTCGTGACCAGCGTCGAGCAGACGCCGGTGACGGGTGGCCCGAATCAGATCCAGCTCGAAACCGACTACGAGTACCTGGGAAATCCCGCGTGGCGGTTCGACACCGCTCCGGGTGCCGCTGACAGTCAACGGACCTGGTCAGTATTCGCCGGCTACCAGAATGTCGAGGTCCGCGACGGTAACTCGAACTCGGCCGGCCTGCAGCACACCACCGACTACACGTTCTTCCAGGGCCTCGATGGCGATCCGAATGGAAGCGTCACCAACCCGACCAGCAGCCATCGGACGGCCGCCGTCGGGCCGGTGACCGACTCGCCGTGGTGGGCCGGGCGCGTGTACGAGACCGTGGTGCGCAACGGCTCGTCCGGGGGCTCCGCCAAGTCGACGACACCGGTCATCAGTGACACGGTCACCGTTCCTTGGGCCTCCTCGGCCACCGCATCCGCGGCGACCAGCTACACCTACACCGACCCGCCGAGCAGCACGGCCTATTCCGCAAGCTTCACGACCGAAGCGCACCTGACCGGTGACTCAAGCGCTACCACCACCTCGCCGCTGTCCGCGGGTGGCAACCGGGTGACCCAGGTCAACACCTCCGGCTATGACAGCTACGGTCGGGCGACCCAGGTCGAGACCATCACTCCAGATGCCGGCTCGACCTGCACCCGCACGTCCTACGCGACGAACCCAGCCAGCTGGCTGATCAGCTACCCGAGCGAGGTCGCCAAGGTCGGCGTCGACTGTTCGACCACGCCCGTCTACCCGGGTGACGCGATCTCAGACACGCAGTCCCTCTATGACGGAGCCAGCGCGGCTGCCGGGCAGACGCCGGTCCGCGGCGACGTGACCCAGACCAACATCGTCAACGGCTACACCGGAACCACTGCCGACACAGCAACCTGGTTGACGACCGCGAAGTCCGCGACAACGGACTATGACGCGTTGGGCCGGCAGTTGAAGGTCACCGATCAGCTCGGCCGGGTGACGTTGACGAGCTACACACCGGCAACCAGCGGACCGCTCACCTCGTCGACGACCACCAACCCGATGGGGTGGACCAGCAGCAGCTCGCTGAACCCTGCCTGGGGCGTTCCGGTCACGTCCACCGACGTGAACGGCTTCCAGACCACCTACACCTGGGATGCGATGGGCCGAGCGGCCCAGATGTGGACTGCCGACTGGACCCAGTCCGCCCATCCGACGGTTCCGGTGACCTCGCACACCTACACCCTGTCGGCGACCCAACCCTCCGTTGTCACCACCACGGCCGTGACCGCGACCGGCGGCAGCGTCACGTCCTACAGCCTGTACGACGGGCTCGGCCGCCTGGTGCAGACCCAGAGCCCGGCGGAGGGCGGCGGCAGTGACGTGGTCGACACGACGTATGACGGAGACAATCAGACGGCCACGGTCACCGCTCCGTATGCGGTCACCAGTTCGCCGTCGGCCAGCCTCGTCACACCGCTCACCACGGTGCCCTCGACGACCGAGACGCTCTATGACGGCGCAGGTCGCACGACGGCGACCGTGCTGCTGGGTACCACGACCGAGCAATGGCGCACCTCCTACGCCTACTACGGGACCGACCGAGTGGACATGACACCCCCGAGTGGTGGAACGCCCACGAGCACCTTCACGGACAGCGACGGTCACACCGTGAAACTGGTGCAGTATCTGGCGTCCGCACCGCAGAGCACAGCGCCGCAGGAGGCGACCACCTACGGTTACGACGCCCGCGGCGACCGCACGGCGATGACCGATCCGGCGGGCAACACTTGGGGTTGGAAGTACGACGCACTCGGGCGGGTCTACTCCGCCATCGACCCGGACGCCGGCACCACGACCACCGGGTACGACACGGCCAACCGAGTCATCAGTACGACGGATCAAAGCCGGGTCACGTTGCCGGGCCAGCCGGCCGCGCAGGTGACGCTCGCCTTCAAGTACGACGCGCTGGATCGCAAGACGGGCGAGTACTCCGGCAGCACGAGTGGAACCCAGCTGGCCGCGTGGACGTACGATCCGTCATTCGGCAGCGGGGCCACTGCCTACACCGCGAAGGGACAGCTCGCGTCCTCGACCCGATTCGTCGGGAGCAACTCCTACACCACGACGGTCACGGGTTACGACCCCAGGTATCGGCAGCTCGGTCAGACGGTGGTGATCCCGGGTACGACGCCGATCGCGGGCAGCTACACCACCAGCTTCACCTGGGGTCCGGACGGCAGCCCACTGAGCCAGACCGATCCTGCGGCTGGCGGACTGGCTCAGGAGACTTTGAACTGGGGTTACGACACTCTCGACAACCCGACCGGGCTCAGTTCCAAGTTGGGTGCCGTTGCGTCCTCGATTTCCTTCACGAACCTGGGCCAGGTCTCGCAGGTCATGCAGCTGCAGGGCGCCCAGACCTGGCGCACGAACTACTGGGACCCGACAACCCTGCGCCTCGACGAGGTCAAGTCGGAACGCAACGCGACGGCGAACACCATCGTCTCCGACGACAAGTACGGCTTCGACAACGCCGGCAACATCACCTCGGACACCAACACGACGAATCCGACGGTCGGGACTGACACGCAGTGCTTCAGCTACGACAATCTGAGGGAGCTCACCGCTGCCTGGACGCCGGCGTCGAACAGTTGTGCCACCTCGCCGAGCACGAGCACCTCGTTCGGAGGTCCCGCGCCTTACTGGGCGAGTTGGAGCATCGACCCGGCGACCGGCAATCGCCTCAGCGCGACCACACACGCGCTGACCAGCACCGGCACGGACACCAAGGCGAGTTACACCTACAACGCTGGCCAGCCGCACGCCGTCGCGCGGATCGACACGGCGACCGCCCCTGCCGGAGGTACGACCTACACCACCACGGGGACGAACACCTACAGCTACGACGGTGACGGCGATACCACCGCACGGCTGAACCAGACGATGTCGTACACCCCTGACGGTCATTTCCGGACGGTGACGATCGGTAACGCCACCTCCCAACCGTTCGTGTACAACGCGGACGGCAACCTGCTGATCGGTTATGACACCAGCGGCGCGAGCACGCTCTACCTGGGTGACACCGAAGTGCATCTGGCCAGTGGCGCGACCTCGGCCTCGGCGACGAGGACCTACACGTTGCTGGGGATGCCGCTCGTCGAGCGGGACACGACCGCCGGGGTGACAGGCAGCCACGCCTACCTGCTCGATCCGAATGTCGACGGCACGGTGACCGCGTACGTGGACACCGCGACTGCGGCGGTGACGCGTCGGTACGAGGACCCGTACGGCAATCAGCGCGGTGCCAGCCAGGCGTGGATCGACGGCCACACGTATCTGAACAAGAACTCCGATGCCACCACCGGCTTGGTGTACGTGGGCGCTCGCGCGTACGACCCGAGCACTGGGCGCTTTCTCACCGTCGACCCGGTGCTCGATCCGAGCGACCCGCTCCAGAACAATCCGTACGCCTACTCGCACAACACGCCCGTCACGAGCGGCGATCCGACTGGATTGCAGCAGGCGTGCGAAGGGCCGTGCAGCGGCGCAGCCGATCCCTCGTCCGGCGGGGGCGCACCGAGGGGTATGCCGCCTACCGCCCCAGGGGCGAATGTATCGGCCGGTGGTAACCCCGACGAATGCGCGGACGACTGCGCTAATCGTCCAGGCCGGTCAGTAGCCGACGGGGCGGGACTCTCACTTCGTCACAACGCTGCAGTCGCTGCAGCAGAAGCTGCCTTGAGCGAATACACGGACGGGCTTGGCACCGTCTCCGTCAACTTCAGGATTGATGGCGCCAGTAAGAATGGCACCGGCAACGCTGGGTTTGCTGATCTTGTATGGCTGGATGACTTCGGGGTTATCCATATTTGGGAGGTCAAGTCCGTGGGTCAGGCAGGCAAGGCGGCCGCAGAGGCATACTGGTACGCCGACGCTTGGAATTCTGGAACGAGGCGTTTCCAGGCGGCGAGCGAACAGGAGACAGCTGAGCCGGGGTTCGCAATTCCTGGTCTACCCGTGGAGACTGGGTATCTCAATGATGTCGTAAATAATGTTCCGGACGGCGGTTTGGTGTACCAATCTGGACCAACGAGGCAGCCGCCTGCCGGCCGGTCTGTTCCGGTCGAGGTTGGCTCGCCAGTTCGTGTGCCGGCCTTGTCCAACCAGGAACTTAATTCGCTAGGCCGCGACGCTGGTGTGCTGGGTGCGGGGCTGTTGGCCGGTGGCCTGCTGGTTCGTGGAGGTGCTCTAGGCGGCGGCCTTATGCGTCTAAGGATGAGTTGACGGGGCAAGATAAGTATGCATTGGTGAGAAATTCCGTTGACCTGATTGCACGAGGCCCTTTTCGCCGACGTTGAAGGCGCTGGTGTTGTCCTGAGGAATAATCCTCCTGCCGTGCAACGACGGTGCGGCCTGCTACGAACCCCTGTCTGATCCGGGGCGGGTTGAGGGAATAATGCGCAACATGTCGGCCGCGAATTCTGAGGGCGTCCAATTCCGTTCAAATCGCGAAGGTCGCGATCGTTCTCATATACTGCCTCGGCATGACGGTTGCCCTGCGGTGGCATGGTCTTGATTCGTGTACGTGCCGGTAAGGAACAACACCGCTTGGTAGTCGGTAGCCTGGTTCCACGAGGTCTTGGCGGTGGTGGGATAATGCAGCGAGGTGGGATGACTCCGCGATTGGAGTAGGCGATAGTGGCAAATCCAGTTGATGCGATTGTGCGGAATTATGTTGATCCAGTGCTCAAGCCAGAGGGGTTTACGCGTAAGGGTCGATTCTTTTTTCGCTATTCGACCGAGGGTGATGCAGTGTCGTTGCAAATCCGAACAATACCTGGCGAGATGTGCTTCTTCGCAATCTTCGGAATTGTGCCCGCCGTGGACATATCTTACCGGCGGTCGCGCGGTGACTCCGATGTGCAGTCGCTGTATGCCGATAACGCGGGCTTATTCAGCAAACGGCTACATGTCCCTGGTCGGATCGGTGTAGGTGCGGATAGGTGGGGTTTCGACGCCGAAGATGACCGGTCGATTCAGGAGTGCGGTGAAATCCTGGGCCGGACCGTCGAAGCGGAAGTTCTGCCAATCTTTGAGTTGGTGTCGACACGGCAGGGCGTGCTGGAATTCTTGGGCTCCCTGCCCCCGACACAACGTGGGAAATGGCGTGCCTCCAGCCGCGAGGCTGCTCTGAGCAAGTTCCGGATGGATACCGCTCCGCCGGCGGAGGTGCTAGTTGAGGTGGAGGAGCGAATTTCCCGCGAGGGGTACCCCGGCCCTTATCAACGCTGGGCTCGAAAATACCTGACTGCCCGGTTGGAAGCGGAGCACGCGTGAGCCATGCTGACTTGAAGAGTCATTTTACCCTGCTGCAGTGTCCGACTCGACTTGAAGACCGAGTGCTCTGCACAACTCCATCAGCACGAGTTCCGCCGGCGTCCAATCACCTTCGATATCGACTGCCTCGGTTCGCGCGAGGATGTTGCTGATCTTCTCCCGGGATGGGAAAAGCCCGGCGGCCTCAGCCCAAGCGAGCACAGCACCCTCTACCTCAGGGTTGGGGACGTAGCCCTCCCAGTCGGGCCCCGCTGTTTCTGCCTCTTCGGCCGCGGCCAGGTAGCCGATGCACACGCGGAACCGACCATGTCCATCGAGTCCCTCCACCAGGGCGTAGTCGCTGTCGGCCACGAACGCAATGATTGTCGGCGCAGAGGTCAGCCGGTGTAGGTCCGGTAGGACATCTGCACGCTCGTCGAACAGGTAGGAATCCTCGTACTGGCCGAGGTGCCAGCCCTCGGCGAACGCCTGGTCTGCTACGAGACCCTCATCCCGCTCAGTGAGTGGCGTGAAGCTATCGAGTGGCGTTGCGGTACGGGCGAGTACGAACGTGGCCCAGGTGCCCATGTGACACTCCCGAGGATTCGACCTGCGCAATCCGCAGCCACCTGCTGGACCGCCTGCTCCTACAAAAATGTCCGCGGCGGTCGGCCGCGGACATTCACGTCACATTGGTGGGCAAGGGGGGAGTTGAACCCCCACGTCCTTACGGACACACGGACCTGAACCGTGCGCGTCTGCCATTCCGCCACTTGCCCGAGGCGTCTTCAACAAGACGCCGATACGTTAGCACGGCACGCCAGGTGCTCTTGACGGGCACCCAGGCCGGCGCGGATACCATCATGGGACACGAGCGCGTCCGAGCCCGGACGTAGCAAACGCATGCCCCCGGCCAGCCGGGTGCGGACCCACGGAGAGGAGGACCGCTCGGTGAGCCTCGCCCAGCGTTTCGAGCGCCGCCTCGAGGGCATGGTCGGCTCCGCCTTCGCGCGGGTCTTCAAGGGCCAGGTCGAACCGGTCGAGATCGGCAACGCCCTGCAGCGCGAGGCGATGGACAAGAAGGCGGTGATGGGCGGCAGCCAGGTGCTCGCCCCCAACCGCTACCGGGTGACGCTGAGCAGCTCCGACTACGAGCGGCTCTCGCCCTGGGAGGAGCAGCTGACCCGGTCGCTGGCCGAGCTGGTGCAGGAGTACCTGGACGACAACCAGCTGGCGACCATCGGCGACATCGAGGTCTACCTGGCCGAGGACGGCAACCTGCACACCGGCGTCTTCGGGGTGGCGTCGCGGATGGAGCCCAAGGCCCCGCCGCGCCGGCGCCCGTACGACTCGATGTCGATGCCGGTCGTCGCGGGCCACCCGGAGGAGTACGTCCACCCGTACGGCGTCCCGCAGGACGGCGCACCGCGGCCCGACGAGCCGCCGGCCTACCAGCCCCCCGCCTACCAGCCGCCTGCCTACGAACCCCCGCCGTACCAGCCGCCGGCGTACGAACAGCCGCAGCGCCGGTACAAGGCCGAGCTGGTGGTCGACGGGACGCCCCGCTCCCTGGAACTCACGCAGGGCAGCAACCTGGTCGGCCGCGGCACCGACGCCGACCTGCAGCTGATGGACCAGGGCGTCTCGCGCCGGCACGCCGACGTGCATGTCTCCGACGGCCACACCACCGTCTACGACCTGGGATCCACCAACGGCACCTCGGTGAACGGGCACCCGGTGCAGAGCCAGCAGCTGCAGCACGGTGACGTGATCCGGGTCGGCCACACCCGCCTGGTCTTCCACGAGGACAGCTCTTGACGTCACCGCTGGCGATTCAGCTCATGCGCTTTGCCTTCCTGGCACTGCTCTGGCTGTTCATCTACGGCATGGTGCGGGTGATCCGCGCCGAACTGCGCACCTCCGGCGCCCCGCGGGTGGCGGTGGCCAACCGCCCCAAGAAGGCCAAGCGCGCCGCCCCTGCCGAGAGCCGTCCGGTCCGCGGCGCGCTCTCCCAGCTCATCGTCACCGAGGGCACCCTGGCCGGCACTCGGATCGCGCTCACCGGCAAGCCGATCCTGATCGGGCGCGCGAACGACTCCACCCTGGTGCTGACCGACGACTACGCCTCCACCCGGCACGCCCGGATCAGCGAGACCAACAACGTCTGGTACCTGGAGGATCTCGGCTCCACCAACGGGACCTACGTCGGCCAGACCAAGGTGACCGGTCCGATCCCGCTGGAGGCCGGGGTGGTCATCCGGATCGGCAAGACCGCGATGGAGCTCCGGTAGCGATGGGTCACCGGCGAGCCCGCCAGACCAGCCCCCGGCACTGCGAGGCGCTGGCATGGCGCTGACCCTGCGATACGCCGTCCGCTCCGACCGCGGCCTGGTCCGGCAGAACAACGAGGACTCGGTCTACGCCGGCCCGCGGCTGCTCGCCATCGCCGACGGCATGGGCGGGCACGCCGGTGGCGAGGTGGCGTCCAAGATCGTCATCGGCGCGGTCGAGGAGCTGGACGAGGACCGCCCGATCGCCGACCTGATCAGCACCCTGCGCAACACCGTCGACGACGCGAACGCCGCCCTGGCGCACGCGGTCGACGAGGACCGCTCGCTGGAAGGCATGGGCACCACGCTCACCGCCATCCGGTTCGCAGGCAGCCGGATCGCTCTGGTGCACGTCGGGGACTCCCGGGCCTACCTGATGCGCACCGGGCAGCTCTCCCAGATCACCCACGACGACACCTACGTCCAGTCGCTGGTGGACTCGGGCAAGCTCACCGCGGAGGAGGCCTCGCACCACCCGCGCCGGTCGATGATCCTGCGGGCCCTGGACGGCTCGGACGTGGACCCTGACATCTCGATCCGCGAGGCCCGGCTCGGCGACCGGTACCTGCTCTGCTCGGACGGGCTCTCCGACGTGGTCACCGCTCCCACCCTGCTCGAGGCGCTGACCACCGGTACCCCGCAGGAGTGCGCCGACCGGCTGATCGAACTGGCCCTGCGCGGCGGCGGCCCGGACAACGTCACCTGCATCGTGGCCGACGTGGTCGACCCCGGCCAGGGCGACGACCGGCCGATCGTCGCCGGCGCGGTGCTGGACGACGCCGGGACCGACTCCGACCTCGACACCCCCGCGGCCCGGGCCGCCCGGATCAGCCAGCCACCGCGGCTGGCCCCGGCCGTCGCCACCCCGCGCCGGCGCGGCCGCCGGATCCTCGTCGCCCTCGCCGTGCTGGTGCTGGTGCTCGGCTCCGCGATCGCCGGCTACGCCTGGACCCAGACCCAGTACTACGTCGGCAAGGACGGCAACGAGGTCGCGGTGTTCCGCGGTGTGAACGCCCACTTCGGGCCGTTCAGCCTGGACTCGGTGGTCGAGAACAGCGACCTGCGCTTCTCCGACCTCACCCCGTCGGCCGGCGCCCAGGTCAGCAACGGCATCACCGCCAACGGCCGGGCCGACGCCGAGGCGATCCTGGCCCGGCTGTCCAACCAGCTCAAGCCGCTGTGCTCGTCGCTGACCGGGCCCGCCCAGTCCCCCACTCCGACCCCGACCGCCACCAGCCGGGCCACCGCCCGGGCCACCGGCAAGGCCACCCGCAGCACCAGCCGGACCAGTGCCACCCGGACCAGTGCCACCCGGACCAGTGCCAGCCCCCTGCCGACGCCGTCCCCGTTGCCCAGCGGCGTGACCACCTCGACCACGCCCGTTCCCGGTCTGGACTGCCGCAAGTGAGCGCCCCGGTGACCTTCCGTACCCGCCGCGGCATCGAGCTGGCCTTCGTGCTGGCCGCCGTGCTGGTGGTCGCCTGCGCCGAGGCGATCGTCGAGATCACCCGCGACAGCAAGCTCAGCGGCCACGTCGCCACCTACGCCCTGGTGATGCTGGTGATCGGCCTGGTCGGCCACCTCGCGATCCGCCGGTTCGCCCGGTACGCCGACCCGCTGCTGCTGCCGTGTGCGGTGCTGCTGACCGGTCTCGGCCTGGTGATGATCCACCGGCTCGACCTCGGCCTGGCCCAGGAGGCCGCCGAGAACGGGACGAAGTACTCCGGCGTCGCCGCGGCCAGCCAGGTGGTGTGGGCGTTCCTCGGCCTGGCCGTCTTCCTGGCGGTGCTGATCGGGGTCCGCGACCACCGGGTGCTGGCCCGCTACGCCTACACGCTGGCTTTGATCGGGCTGTTCCTGCTGCTGCTGCCGGCCGTGCTGCCCGCCCAGTACAGCGAGGTGAACGGCGCCCGGATCTGGATCCGGATCGCCGGCTTCTCGATCCAGCCCGGCGAGCTCGCCAAGATCGCGCTGACCGTCTTCGCCGCCTCCTACCTGGTCGCCAAGCGGGACGTCCTGTCGCTGGCCGGCCGCCGGTTCCTCGGCATCGACCTGCCCCGCGGCCGGGACCTCGGGCCGGTGCTGGTCGCCTGGCTGATCAGCATGGGCGTGCTGGTCCGCAACCACGACCTCGGCACCGCGCTGATGTTCTTCGGCCTGTTCGTGGTGCTGATCTACGTCGCCACCGAGCGGGTCAGCTGGGTGATCATCGGCGTCCTGCTGTTCGTGGCCGGCTGCTTCGCCTCGTACTCGCTCTTCGGCACCGTCAAGGAGCGCGTCGACGTCTGGCTGCACGTCTTCGACTACACCCAGGACCAGGGCTACCAGATGGCCCAGTCGCTGTTCGGGCTCGGCTCCGGCGGCCTGTTCGGCGCCGGGCTCGGCGGCGGCCGGCCGGAGCTGGTGCCGGTCGCCAAGTCCGACTTCATCCTGTCCTCGTTCGGCGAGGAGATCGGGCTGTTCGGCCTGGTGGCGATCCTGGCCGTCTACCTCGTGTTCATCTCGCGCGGCTTCGCCACCGCGCTGGCCGTGCGGGACTCGTTCGGCAAGATGCTCGTCACCGGGCTGGCCTTCTCGCTCGGCCTGCAGCTGTTCGTGGTGGCCGGCGGGATCTCCCGGCTGCTGCCCGAGACCGGCCTGACCACGCCGTTCCTGTCCTACGGCGGCTCGTCGCTGGTGGCCAACTTCGGCCTGCTCGCACTGCTGTTGCGGGTCAGCGACGCGGCCCACCGGCCGCCGAACGTCCCGCCGTCCGCGGTGACCACCGACAGCGGGCCGGTGCCCTCGGTGGCCTCGCTGCGGCGCAACCGGGGAGGTGCTTCGTGAACCGTCCGATCCGCCGGGTCGGCGTGTTCGTCGGCGTCCTGCTGCTGGCTGTCGTGCTGAACCTCAACTGGGTGCAGGTGATCCGGGCCGACTCGCTGAAGAGCAACTCGGCCAACCGGCGCACCACGCTCGACCAGTACAAGCGGCAGCGCGGCTCGATCGTGCTGCGTGGCTCGGGCACCCCGGTCGCCGACTCGATCCCGACCAAGGACGCGCTGATGTACCTGCGCCGCTACGTCGCGGGCCCGCAGTACGCCGCCGTCACCGGCTTCAACTCCCTGTACTACGGCGACACCGGCATCGAGGCGGCCGAGGACGGCGTGCTGTCGGGGACCGACGACCGGCTCTTCGTGCAGCGGCTGACCAACCTGCTCACCGGCCGCGACACCCGCGGCGGCAACGTGCTGCTCACCATCAACAAGCAGGCCCAGGCCGCGGCATACCAGGCCCTGGGCGGGCGTAAGGGCGCCGTGGTGGCGCTGGACCCGGCCACCGGGGCGATCCTGGCCGCGGTGAGCAGCCCCTCCTTCGACCCGAACGCGCTCAGCTCGCACGACGCGAACAAGATCCAGGCGGCATACAACCACTACAACGCCGACCCGAACAACCCGCTGGAGAACCGGGCCTTCGACATCACCTTCCCGCCCGGCTCGGTGTTCAAGCTGGTCGTCTCGGCCGCGGCGCTGAAGAACGGCCGCAACCCGAGCACCCGGATCCCGGCGGTGAACGCGCTGACGCTGCCCGGAACCACGACCCAACTCCGCAACTTCGACGGCGAGCAGTGCGCCGACGGCAAGACCGACACCCTCGACCACGCGCTGACCATCTCCTGCAACACCGCGTTCGCCCAGCTCGGCATGGACCTGGGCATCCGGACCGTCAAGCAGGAGGCTGCCCTGTTCGGCATCGACGGCAACGACTTCGACATGCCGCTGCGGGTGGCCGGCTCGACCACCGGGCCGATCGTCGACAAGGCCGCGCTGGCGCAGTCCTCGATCGGCCAGCGCGACGTCCGGGTGACCCCGCTGCAGGCGGCGATGATCTCGGCCGCGGTGGCCAACCACGGCACGTTGATGAAGCCGTACCTGGTCTCGGAGGAGCAGGCACCGAACCTGTCGGTGCTCAGCCACACCGACCCCCAGGTGCAGAGCCAGCCGATGACCAGCGCCGAGGCCGACCAGCTCACCCAGATGATGATCGACGTGGTGAACAAGGGCACCGGCACCGCGGCCCAGATCCCGGGCATCCAGGTGGCGGGCAAGACCGGCACCGCCGACAACGGCCCGCAGAACGGCAACGGCGGCTACGTCAACCCGCCGCACGCCTGGTTCTCCGGCTTCGCGCCGGCCGACAACCCCAAGATCGCGGTGGCTGTCGTGCTGGAGAACGGTGGCGTGGCGGGCAACGAGACCACCGGCGGGCTGGCCGCGGCACCGGTCGCGCAAGCGGTGATGAAGGCGTACCTGGCCTCGATCGGGGTCAAATGACCAGCGAGCGAGTAACCGTGATGAGTGCGGGACCGAGCAACAGTAAGGATGTTCGATGACGTCACCACGACTGGTGGGCGGCCGCTACGAGGTGGGCGAGGTCCTGGGCTACGGCGGCATGGCCGAGGTGCACCGCGGTCGCGATGTCCGGCTCGGTCGCGACGTCGCGATCAAGATCCTGCGCGCCGACCTGGCCCGGGACCCGTCCTTCCAGAACCGCTTCCGCCGGGAGGCGCAGGCCGCGGCCGGCCTGAACCACCCGGCCATCGTGGCGGTCTACGACACCGGCGAGGACCCGCCCTCGGCCGGCAACGACGTGCCCACCCCGTACATCGTGATGGAGTACGTCGAGGGCCGGACGCTGCGCGAGATCCTCAACGCCGAGGGCCACATCCCGGCCGAGCGGGCCATGCGGATCGTGGCCGAGGTGTGCGCGGCGCTGGACTTCTCGCACCGGTCGGGCATCGTGCACCGCGACATCAAGCCCGGCAACGTGATGATCACCGAGACCGGCGCGGTCAAGGTGATGGACTTCGGCATCGCCCGGGCGCTGGCCGACAACGCCGCGACCGTGACCGCCACCCAGGCGGTGATCGGCACCGCGCAGTACCTGTCGCCGGAGCAGGCCAGGGGCGAGGCCGTCGACCCGCGCTCGGACGTCTACTCCACCGGCTGCCTGCTCTACGAGCTGGTCACCGGGCACCCGCCGTTCACCGGCGACTCGCCGGTCGCGGTCGCCTACCAGCACGTGCGGGAGAACCCGCAGATCCCGTCCTCGGTCAACAACGTGGTGCCGCCCGCCGTCGACTCGATCGTGATGAAGGCGCTGGCCAAGAACCCGCTCAACCGCTACCAGACCGCCGCCGAGATGCGCGAGGACCTGCAGCGCGCGCTGGGTGGGCAGTCGGTGACGGCCGAGACCGTGATGACCGACGCCGAGCGGACCCAGTTCATCGCCGCTGCCCGCCCCACCCCGCGGCCGGTGCCGCAGGCCTACGACGAGGACGAGGACCGCAACCACCGCGGCGCGGTGATCTGGACCGCGGTGGTGCTGGCGCTGCTGCTGGTGATCGGCGCCGCGGCCGCGTACCTGCTGCACCGGGGCAGCGGCGCGAAGGGGCCGGCGATGTACGCGGTACCGTCGCTGGTCGGGCTGTCGACCAGCGCCGCCGACGACCAGATCCGGTCGGCGCACCTGGTGCGGTTCACCGGCAAGCCCGAGGGCAGCAACGGCCCGTGCTCGGCCGGCGGCGACGCCGCCCCCATCAAGTCGCCGGTGAAGGGGCAGGTCTGCACCCAGGATCCGGCCGCCGGGCTGCAGGAGGCGGAGAACTCGACCGTCACCTACACCATCTACGCCGGGCCGCCGAACGTGCTGGTGCAGGACGTGCGCGGGCTGTCCTACCCCGACGCGCAGAAGGCGCTGGCCTCCCAGGGGCTCAGCGCGTCCCGGGTGAACGTGGACAGCTCCCAGCCGGCCGGCCAGGTGATCGGCCAGGACCCGTCGGCCAATGCCTCGGTGCCACCCGGCACCCAGGTGAAACTGCAGGTGGCCAACGGCAAGGTCAAGCTGCCCGACGTCCGCAAGCTCACCGAGGAGCAGGCCAGGTCGAAGCTGAACCAGCTCGGCTTCACCAACATCGCCCAGACCCAGAGCGCGCCGGTGCAGCAGGGCTACCAGGTGGGCCAGGTGATGGCGATCGACCCGACCCCGGGCATCTACTACGACCCGTCGACGACCACCATCACGCTCACCGTCGCGGCGCTGCCCACCTGCCCGTCGAGCTCGCCGTCGCCGTCGGACTCCGCGTCGTCCTCCTCGCCGGGCAGCTCCCCGTCGAGCTCGCCGAGCCCGACGCCGAGTGAGAGCTGCACGCCCGCTGGCTGAGGTGGATGCGGCCCTGGTCGCCCGGCTGCGGGCGGCCGGCTGCGTCTTCGCCGAGGACGAGGCCCGGCTGCTGGCCGAGGCGGCGACGGGCCCGGCCGAGCTCGGCCGGCTGGTGGCCGAGCGGGTGGCCGGCCGGCCGCTGGAGCAGCTGCTCGGCTGGGCCGAGTTCGGCGGGCTGCGGGTCGCGGTCGCCGCCAGCGTCTTCGTCCCCCGGCGGCGCACCGAGCTGCTGGTCGCGGTGGCGTGCCGGCTGCTGGGCCCCGGGGCGGTATTGCTGGAACTCTGCTGCGGTGTCGGTGCGGTGTCGCTTGCGCTTACCCGGGTGGTGCCGGAGTTGCAGGTGCACGCGGCGGACCTGGACCCGGCCGCGGTCGCCTGTGCCCGCGGCAACCTGCCCGGCGCGGCCGTCTACGAGGGTGACCTGTACCTGCCGCTGCCGGCCTCGCTCCGCGGCCGGGTGGACGTGCTCGTCGCCAACGCGCCGTACGTGCCGACCGGCGCGATCGCGCTGATGCCGCCGGAGGCGCGCGACCACGAGCCGGCGCTGGCCCTGGACGGCGGTGCGGACGGGCTGGACGTGCAGCGCCGGATCATCGCCGGTGTGCGGGACTGGCTGGCACCCGGCGGTGCGCTGCTGATCGAGACCGGGCGCTTGCAGGCCCCGGTCACCGCCGCCGCGATGGCGGCCGCCGGCCTGGCCGCCGACGTGCTGTCCGACGACGAGCTGGACGCGACCGCCGTGATGGGGCTGGCACCGTCGGCGGGTCGCCAGCCGGGGCAGGGGTAGCTCGCTGCGCGTCAGCGGTCGGACCGCTGACGCGCAGAATGCAACCCCTGTCTCCGATCGGTGCCGGCGACCGCCCAGCCGGCACGGTGGTCCGGCCGTGCCCAGTCAGCGGAGGGTGAACCGCACCGGCAGCTCGTCCGGTCCCTGGATCGGCGCGAACGGATGCGTCCAGCGGATCTCGCCGGCCAGCACCGGCGGGGTGAACCGTCGCGTGAGCGCGCCGAGGGTGGCGGCCAGCTCGATCTTGGCCAGCGCGGCGCCGAGACAGTAGTGCGCACCCCCGCCGAACAGCATCGGCGGGTGGGCTCGGGCAGCCGTGACGTCGAACCGGTCGGGGTCCGGGAAGGCGCGCGGGTCCCGGTTGACCCCGCCGAACGGGATCAGCACGAAGGTGCCCGCCGGGATGTGCACGTCCTGGTAGTCGATGTCGGCATCGGCGAACATCGGTGCCGCGAACGCCGCGGTGCGGAACCGGCACGCCTCCTCGACCGCCTGGGATACCAGCTCGGGTTGCCGGGCCAGCAGATCCCACTGGTCCGGGCCGTCGAGGAAGCACACCAGCAGCTGGCCGATCTGGTGCGCGGCCGAGTCGATGCCGCCCCACACCAGGATCATCACCAGGCTGTGCAGCTCCTCGGCCGTGAGCTGGTCACCGGCCTCGACGGTGGCGAGCAGGGCCGAGATAAGGTCGTCTCCCCGATCGTGCCGCCGGCGCTCGACCAGGCCGGCGACGTACTCGGACAGGCCGCTGACCGCACGGTCGACCCGGGGCAGCACCTCGGCCAGGTTCGGCGCGAGGGACAGGCTGAAGTCCTTGATCCAGCGGCTGAACAGGTCGTAGTCGGCCCGGGGCACGCCGAGCACCTGCGAGATCAGCAGCGCCGGGTACCGGTCGGCGAACCGGGCGGTGAAGTCGACGGGGTGGCCGGCTCCGGCGGCCAGTTCGGCGACGAGCTCGGCCGCGGTGTCGTGGGCGAACGGCCGCAGGCCCTCGATGAACCGTGCGTTGAACGACCGGGCGAGCAGGCCGCGCAGCCGGGCGTGCCGGGCCGGCTCCGCGGTGAACATGGCGGTGGACCACCAGTCGTGCAGCGGTCCGGCGGTCACCCCGTTGCGGGTCAGCTGCTGCTGCCCGTCGAAGACGACGTTGCGGTGGCGCATCAGGGCGTTCGCCTCCGCGTAGCGGGTGACGACGAGCCCGGCGGGCGACCACGCGTACCAGTCCCGCTCGCGGGCCGCCCGGAAGTCGGGCCCGAGGAAGGAGAACGTCGGGGCGGTGACGTCGAGGAAGTGCAGGTCTGTATCGGGTATAACGGACGAATCGGTCATGAACCCAGGATCGTCGCTCACCCTTCCGGTGGCAAGGTTTCCCCGCGAGCCCGGAGGGTCGGCGCGGGCTCAGTACGACTTGGGCAGGCCGAGCGAGTGCTGGGCGACGAAGTTCAGGATCATCTCCTTGCTGACCGGGGCGATCCGCATCGCGCGCACCACGCCGAGCAGCGAGGCCAGCCCGTACTCCGAGGTCATGCCGTTGCCGCCGTGGGTCTGGATCGCGGCGTCGAGCGCGTTCCAGGCCGCCTCGCCGGCCGCGTACTTGGCCATGTTCGACGCCTCGCCGGCCGCCATCGCCTCGCCCCGGTCGTGCAGGTCGGCCGCCTTGTAGACCATCAGCTTGGCCAGCTCGGTCTCGATGTGGGCCTTGGCCAGCGGGTGCGCGATCGCCTGGTGGGTGCCGATCGGCGCCTTCCAGACCGTCCGCTCGTTCGCGTACTTCGCCGCCTGCCGCAGCGCGTACCGGGAGGTGCCCAGCGAGAACGCCCCGATGGTGATGCGTTCCGGGTTCAGCCCGGCGAACAGCGCCGGCAGTGCCGCGTCGAGCGAGCCGCCGACGACGTCCTCCGACCCGACCCGCACCTCGTCGAAGTAGCAGAAGAACTGCCGCTCGGGCGAGGTGATCTCCATGTCGATCGGCCGGTACTCGAAGCCCGGCGCGTTGGTCGGCACCACGAACAGCGCCGGCCGGATCGAGCCGCCCTCCTTCGACGCCGGTGACTGGCCCACCACCAGCACGTAGTCGGCCTGGTCGACGGCGGAGATGTAGTACTTGCGCCCGGTCAGGAGGAAGCTGCCGTCCGGCTGCTCGATCGCGGTGGTGGAGATCTTGTGCGAGTTCAGCCCGGCGTCCGGCTCGGTGATGGCGAAGGCCATCTTCATCGTGCCGGCGGCCATGCCGGGCAGGAAGCGCTGCCGCTGCTCCTCGGTGCCGGTCTGGGCGATGATCGTCGCGCAGATGGCCGGCGAGACGACCAGCAGCAGCAGCGGCGAGCCGGCCGTGGCCAGCTCCTCACAGACGATCGCCAGCTCGGTGATGCCGGCCCCACCGCCGCCGTACCGCTCCGGGGTGTTGATCCCGATGAAGCCGAGCGCGGCGGCCTTCTCCCAGAGTTCGTCGGTCGATTCGTGATTGCGGGCCCGCGCCAGCCAGTACTCCATGCCGAACTCGCGGCCCAGGTCGGCGACCGCCGCCCGCAGGGCCCGGTGCTCGTCGGTCTCGGTGAAGTCCATGGCCGGCTCCTCTCGCTGGGTGCCGGGCAAAACAAGCACAGCCGCTTGTTTTCCCGTGCACCCACCCTAGGCCACCGGCAGCGAAACCTCGACCCGCAGACCGGGACCGTTGTCCAGCAGGGTGACCGTGCCGCCGTGCGCGGTCACGATCTCCTTCACGATCGCCAGCCCCAGGCCGGTGCCGCCCTCGGCCCGCGACCGCGCGGTGTCGAGCCGGTAGAACCGGTCGAAGACCCGTTCCCGCTTGCTGGCCGGCACGCCGGGGCCGTCGTCGGCGACGACCAGCACCGCGTCGGCGAAGCCCACCCCCGACGGCGGCCGGACCGCCACCCCGACCGTGACGCCGCCGGCGGCGTACCGGACCGCGTTGTCGATCAGGTTCACCAGCACCCGGCGCAGCCCGTCGGCGTCGGCCTGCACGGTGACCGGCTGGGACTCGCCCAGCCGTACCGGCACCCGGGTGTCCCGGTAGGAGCCGGTGACCCGGGTGGCCAGGTCGGCCAGCTCGACCGGATGCCGGCTGAGCGCGCCGCCCCGCTCGTCGGACCGGGCCAGCGCGAGCAGGTCGTCGATCAGGTTCGCCAGCCGGTCCACGTCCAGCAGCGCGTCGTCGGTCAGCTCGCGCATCGCCGGGGTCTGGTCCAGCCGCTGGGCCACCTCGAGCTGCAGCCGCAGCGAGGCGATCGGCGAACGCAGCTCGTGCGCGGCGTCCCCGACGAACCGCCGCTGCCGGGTGGTCGCCGAGTCCAGCCGGTCGAGCATGTCGTTCAGGGTCAGGGCCAGCGAGTGGATCTCGTCCTGGGCGTCGGGCACCGGCAGCCGGGACCGTTCCAGCCCCGCCGCGCTCAGCTCGGCCGCTCCCCGGCGCAGCGCCGTGACCGGCCGCAGGGTCAGCCCGACCACCCACCAGGTGAGCCCGGCCATCGCCATGACGATCAGCGGCCCGCCGAACAGCAGCGCCTTCTGCAGCAGGTGCAGCGAGTCGAAGACCCGGCCCAGGTCGGTGCCGACCAGCACGGTGCGCTGGCCGGCCCGGTTGTCGGCGTCCACCCCGATCACCCGGATCGGGTCGTCCTGCGAGGCCCGCACCCCCGAGACGGTCAGCCGGGCGCCCCGGCGGACCCTGGCCAGCTGGTCGCGGTTGAGCATCGAGACCGCCGCGTCCACCCCCGGCGAGGCCGCGATCACCCGGTTGTCCGCGTCGACCACCTGCACCATCGTGACCCCGCTGCCGGCCAGCAGTTGCTGGGGCAGCCGGCCGGTCGTGACCAGCGCGGCCACCTCGTTGCCGGTCCGGTCGGCCGAGGAGTCGAGGGTGTTCAGCAGCGAGCGGCCGACGGTGGCCAGCAGGATGACGCCGGCCAGCAGCAGCGCGACGGTGAAGATCGCGGTGGCGAGCAGCGTGATCCGGGCTCGCAGGCTGCGCCGGCGCCACCAGCGGAAGACGAAGAGACGGTGGCCGGCGGCCGCGGTGCGGGCCGCCGGGCCGCCGTCAGCCACCGTCGGTGGCGAGCCGGTAGCCGGCCCCGCGCACCGTCTGCACGGCGTGCCGGTCGAACGGCAGGTCGATCTTGCGTCGCAGGTATCCCACGTACACCTCGATCACGTTGGCGTCGCCCTCGTAGTGAGCGTCCCACACGTGATGCAGGATGTCGGCCTTGCTGACCGCCTCGCCGGCCCGCCGCATCAGGTACTCCAGCAGCGAGAACTCACGCGGGGTCAGCTCGATCTCGGTCTTGCCGCGGTGCACCGAGCGGGCGGCCGGGTCCAGTGTCAGGTCACCGCAGGCCAGCACCGCCGGCCGCGGCTTGGCCCCGCGCCGCAGCACGGCCCGCAGCCGGGCCAGCAGCACCACGAACGAGAACGGCTTGATCAGGTAGTCGTCGGCGCCGAGGTCGAGCGCGTCGGCCTCGTCGTACTCGCCGTCCTTGGCCGAGAGCACCAGCATCGGCACCCAGTTCTGCTCGGCCCGCAGCGCCTCGATGATCCGGTAGCCCGACAGCCCCGGCAGCATGATGTCGCAGATGATGGCGTCGTAGCTGTTCTCGCGCGCCAGGTGCAGGCCGTCCGGTCCGTTCAGCGCCACGTCGACGGTGAAACCCTCGCCGATCAGTCCGCGCTGCAGGGCGGTGGCCATCCGCGCCTCGTCCTCCACGATGAGCAACCGCATGCGGTCAAGGATGCCGGGGCGCCGCGGGATTTGCTGAGACCCCGCTCAGCCTCGACTCAGCACTCAGTGCCAACACAGTGCGGCGGGCCCAGAATTGACGGCGCGCTCTTCGCACACCCGAGCGAATCGCGCCCGAACCGCATTCCTCCCGGAGGTCCCCCTTGTTACCGGACGATCAGCTACCGGATGGCCAGTCACCGGACGATCGCCGAGCCGCACGTCCCTACCGGAACCGCCGCCGCGCGCTGCGCTGGCTGGTGCCGGTGGCCGCCGCCGGGGTGGTGGCGGTGGTGGCCTCGGGCGCCCTGTCCGCCGACGCCAGGCCGAACCTGCCCAGCCGCTCGGCGGCCCAGCTGCTCGCGGCGATCGGCCGTTCGAAGGTGGCCGACTTCTCCGGCACCGTCGTCGCCAAGGCATCCCTCGGCCTGCCCGAGCTGCCCGACCTGGGCGCCGCGGACGCGACCAGCAACCCGCTCAGCCTGCTGACCGGCTCGCACACCATCCGGGTCTGGTACGCCGGGGAGAACAAGCAGCGGCTGGCCCTGCTCGGCACCCTCGGCGAGACGGACGTCTTCCGCAACGGCCGCAGCGTCTGGCAGTGGGACTCCCAGAGCCGGACCGCCGAGCACACCGTGCTGCCCGCCGGTGCCGCGCTCCCGGACCCGACCCGGCTGCCGAACATCACTCCCGACCAGGCCGCCCGCGAGGCACTGGCGCTGATCGACCCGTCCACCGACGTCCGGACCGACTCGGCGGCGCTGGTCGCCGGCCGGGCGGCGTACACGCTGGTGCTGACCCCGAAGAGCGGCGGCTCGCGGGTGGGCCAGGTCCGCATCTCGCTGGACGGCAAGACCACCATCCCGCTCGCCGTCCAGGTCTACCCGCGCGGCTCCAGCAAGCCCGCGATCGACGTCTCCTTCACCCGGTTCGACAGCTCCACGCCGAGCGACGACAACTTCACCTGGACGCCGCCGTCCGGGGCCAAGGTGACCCAGCGGCAGTCCGAGGCCGGCCCCGCGCCGAGCCTGCCCGCCGGTCACCCCGGCGTCACCGCGCTCGGCAGCGGCTGGACGACGGTGCTGCGGGTGTCCGGCCTGCCCGGCATCGCCGCGCTGGGCCAGCAGGATCGCCAGCTCGCCCCGGTGCTCGGCGCGCTGCCCCGGGTGTCCGGCCGGTGGGGCAGCGGCTGGCTCTTCCAGTCCTCGCTGGTCACCGCGCTGATCACGACGGATGGCCGGGCCTATCTCGGCGCCGTCGACCCGGACGCCCTCTACCGGGCCGCCGCGGCGAAGTAGCGTGACCGCCCCGGGAGCCGCCCGCGCGATCGAGACCACCGGTCTGACCAAGCGGTTCCGGGGCGGGCAGGTCGCGGTGAACGCGATCGACCTGGCGGTGCCGGCCGGCTCGGTGTACGGCTTCCTGGGACCGAACGGGTCGGGCAAGACCACCACGATCCGGATGCTGCTCGGCCTGATCTACCCGACCGCCGGGGCGGCGGCGCTGTTCGGCGTGCCGGTGCCCGACCGGGCCGGCTCGGTGCTGGCCGAGGTCGGCGCGCTGGTCGAGGGGCCGGCGTTCCACCCGTACCTGTCCGGCCGGGCGAACCTGGCACGGCTGGACGCCGCCGACGCGACCACGCCCTCGCGGACCCGGTCGCACCGGGTCGGCGAGGCGCTGGACCGGGTCGGGCTGGCGGCCGCGGCGGGCAAGCGCTACCGCAGCTACTCCCTCGGCATGCGCCAGCGGCTGGGCATCGCCGCCGCGCTGCTGCGGCCGCGCCGGCTGCTGATCCTGGACGAGCCGACGAACGGCCTCGACCCGCAGGGCACCCGGGAGGTGCGCCGGCTGATCGGCGAGCTCGCCCGCGACGGGGTGACCGTCTTCGTCTCCTCGCACCTGCTGAGCGAGGTGGAGCAGGTGTGCACCGACGTCGGAGTGATGAGCACCGGCCGGCTGGTCTGGCAGGGCTCGCTGGCCGGGCTGGCCGCCCAGCAGCGCACCCGGGTGCGGGTGCAGACGCCGGACTCTGCCCTGGCCAAGGGCGTGCTGGCCGACCTGGGGCTGGCCGCGGTCGCGGAGGAGCCGGGGCTGGCCTCGGCGGTGCTCGGCGACCGGCCGCCGGAGCAGGTGGTGGCCGCGCTGGTCGCGGCCGGGGTGGCGGTGCGCGGCTTCGCCGTCGAACGTCCCCGGCTGGAGGACATGTTCGTCGAGCTGACCGGGGAGGGCTTCGATGTCAGCGGCTGACGGTCCGGCCCGGCTCGGGCTGCCGCTGTTCGCCAGCGAGGTCGGGATGCTGCTGCGCCGCCGGCGCAACCAGCTGATCCTGCTGGCGCTCGTCGCGATCCCGATCGTCATCGGGGTCGCGGTGCGGCTGACCAGCAGCAACGCCACCGGTGGCCTGATCGGCAGCATCACCGACAACGGGATCTTCGTCGCGTTCACCGCGCTGGTCGTGGTGATCCCGATCTTCCTGCCGGTCGCGGTCTCGGTCGTGGTGGGTGAGTCGGTGGCCGGCGAGGCGAACCTGGGCACCCTGCGCTACCTGCTGGTGGTGCCGGTCGGGCGCACCCGGTTGCTGTTCACCAAGCTCGCCGCGATCGCCGTCTGGTGCCTGGTGATCGTCTCGGTGGTGGCGCTGGCCGGCGTGCTGACCGGCGTGGTGCTCTTCCCGGCCGGCCGGGTGACGCTGCTGTCCGGCACCCAGATCAGCCTGCTGGCCGGCATCGGGCGGCTGGTCGTGGTGGCCGGTTACGCGGCGCTGCTGATGCTGGGCCTCTCGGCGGTGGGGCTGTTCATCTCGACACTGACCGAGGTGCCGATCGCGGCGATGGCCGCCACCCTGACCTTCGCGGTCACGATGCAGGTGCTCGTCGCCGTGCCGCAGCTGCACGCGGTGCATCCGGTGCTGCTCAGCAACTCCTACCTGGCCTTCGCCGACCTGCTGCGGGATCCGATCGGGTGGTCCGGTGTGGGGCACGGGGCACTGCTCAGCCTGGCCTACCTGGTGATCTTCGGTTCGCTGGCCTGGGCCCGGTTCACCACCAAGGACGTCTCCAGCTGACGGTCAAACCGCCTCCTTCGCCGGGACGCGTCCAGTGTCGCGCCCGACGGTCAGCTGCACCACCACCGCGCCGAGCAGCAGCAGCCCGACGCAGCTGCCGATCGCGATCCGGTAGCTGTGCGTCATCGCCGCCGGGTCGAGGTAGCTGTCGCCGGTCAGCCCGGCCAGCGGCGGCAGCACCGCCACCGCGAGCAGGCCGGCGGTGCGGGAGACGGCGTTGTTCACCCCGGAGGCCACCCCGACGTCGTCCGGCGGCACCGAGCTCATCACCGCCGAGGTGAGCGGTGCGACCAGGCACGACATGCCCAGCCCGAACACCGCCATCGCCGGCAGCACGTCGCGGACGAAGCTGTGGTGGCCGGCGGTCACCCGCAGCGTGAGCAGCATGCCGGCCGCCGCGATCACCGGCCCGATCGTCATCGGCAGCCGCGGCCCGATCCGGCTCGCCCAGGCACCGGCCCGGGGCGAGAGCACCAGCATCAGGGCCGGCAGCGGCAGCGGCGCGAGCCCCGCCACCAGCGGGCCGTACCCGGCGACGACCTGCAGGTCGAGGACGAAGAGGAACAGCATGGCGCTCAGCGCGCCGTAGGTCGTGAAGGTCATCAGGTTGCTGCCCGCGAACGTGGTGTTGCCGAACAGCCCGAGTGGCAGCAGCGGGTGCCGGGTGCGCGCCTCGGCGCGGAGGAACAGCGCCAGCACCAGCACGCCGAGCACGGTGAGGCCGAGCGTCCGGAGGCCCCAGCCGGCGGTGCCCGCCAGCGTGGTGCCGTAGGTGAGCAGGGCCAGGCTGGCCGCGACCAGCGCGGTACCGGTCAGGTCGAGGCGCCGGTCCAGGCCGGCGTGCCGGGACTCCGGGACGAAGCGCAGGCAGCAGGCCACCGCGGCGATCGCGAACGGCAGGTTGATCGCGAACGCCCACCGCCAGGACGCGTGCTGCACCAGGTAGCCGCCGACCAGCGGGCCGGCCGCGGTCGCCACGCCCGCCATCCCGGACCACAGGCCCACCGCCCGGCCGCGGTCCACCTGCCGGAACGTCGCCTGGATCAGGGCGAGCGAGCCCGGCGTGAGCAGCGCGCCACCGATGCCCTGCAGCACCCGGGCGCCGATCAGGAAGCCGGCGTTCGGCGCGATCGCGCAGCACAGCGAGGCCAGCGCGAACCAGCACGCGCCGACCAGGAACACCCGGCGCCGGCCGAGATGGTCGCCGAGCGAACCACCGAGCAGGATCAGGCTGGCCAGCGCGAGGGTGTAGCCGTTGAGCACCCACTGCAGCGACGCGAAGCCGGCGGCGAAGTCGACCCCGATCCGCCGCACGGCCACGTTCACGATCGTGCCGTCGAGGAAGACCATGCCGCTGGCCAGCACGGTCGCCGCGATCACGCCGCGTCCCTGGCGGCTGTCGAGCGGCAGGTCGCCGGCTGGCTGCATGCGACCAGCATGGCGATACGGTTGCCCGATGACCAGCCCGGGCGAGGCCGTACCCGACGCCGACCAGCTGCTTGCCGAACGCTGCGCCAAGGCGATGCTCGCGACCGATTCCGCCTCCGCGTGGCTGGGCATCCGGCTGCTGGCGGTCGGCCCGGGACACGCCACGCTGGCGATGACGGTCACCGAGCAGATGCTCAACGGCCACCGGATCGGGCACGGCGGTTTCGTCTTCAGCCTGGCCGACAGCGCCTTCGCGGTGGCCTGCAACAGCTACAACCGGGTCACCGTCGCGGCCGGCTGCGACATCGACTTCCTCGCCCAGGCGCAGGAGGGCGACGGGCTGGTTGCGGTCGCCGTCGAGCGGTACCGGCGCGGCCGAAGCGGCCTGTACGACGTCAGCGTCCGGCGGGCCGACGGCATCCAGGTGGCCGAGCTGCGCGGCCGGGCGCGGGAGATCGGCGGCACGCTGGTCTGATCAGCCGCTGGCGGACGGGCTCGCGGTGGCCTGGCAGGCCGCGGGCTTGGTCCCCTCCAGGGCGAGCAGGCTGCAGAAACTCGCCGCGGCGACCTTCCAGCTGCCGCCCACCAGCACCGCGCCGCCGAGCTGGTTCGGCAGCGCGACCTGCTTGTTGACGAGGATGTCGTAGGACACCGCCGCGGACTGGCCGTCCGCCGTCGGGGTCACCTTGAGCACCTTGGCGGTCGTGGCGCGCGCGGTCGGTGAGCCGGCCTGGGCGGCGATCACGGCGGCGTAGGCGGCGCCGTTCTGCAGCAGTTTCACCTTGGCGGCAGCCGCGGTGGTGCCGGCGAAGAAGTCCGTCCACACCTGCGAGACCTGGGCGGCGATCTCGGCCGCGGACGGGGTCGACGACGAGGCGCTCGGAGCCGGTGCCGAGGACGACGTCGCGGGGTGGGACGAACCGCGGCAACCGGCGAGCACGACCGGCACGAGCACCGTCGCGATCAGCGCCAGCCGGCCCGCTGCCGATCCGTGCTTCGTCCTCATCGCAGCCTCCCCTGCACGGGTTCGCGGGCTGTCGAGCGTGCCAGGCCGGGCGGCCGAACGCCAGGGTCCGATGTCCCTGGCCCGGCAAGTCGATGACCTTGGACCTTGCGCAGCCGGGCGATCAGACCGCACGCTGACGGTTATGCGGCGCGCGGCCGGGGCCGGCCAGACCTTCGCCGGGCTGGTCGCGCACAACGTGGGCGTCAAGAAGCTGCGCCTCGCGCTCACCTCGCTGGCCGTCGCGATCGGGGTGCTGGCCGTCGTCACGCTCAGCGTGGTGACCCACAGCCTGCGCTCCAGCGAGCTGGCGATCATGCAGACCGGCACCGCCGATTTCACCATCGCGCAGAAGGGCGTCTCGGACCTGCTCAACAGCAGCATCGACCAGGCGACCCTGGCGCGGATCGCCGCCGAGCCGCAGATCGCCACCGCGACCGGGGTGCTGATCGGGACCACCCGGCTCAACGCCGACAACCCGCAGTTCCTGGAGATCGGCATCGACCCGGCGGAACTCGCCGACTTCGGCGTCACGGTGGTGGCCGGCCGGCCGTTCACCGCCATCGCGCCGGGCGAACTGATGCTCGGCTACCGGGCGGCGTCGAACCTCGGCAAGCGGGTCGGCGACCAGGTGAGGCTCGACCAGAACGAGTACACGATCGTCGGCCTCTACTCGACCGGCCAGGCGCTCGGCGACAGCGGTGCGATGCTGCCGCTGGTCCCGTTCCAGGCGTACCAGCGGCAGGAGGGCCTGCTGACCCTGATCTTCGTGCGGGTGCGGGCCGGCACCGACCTCGGCACGCTGCGCGCGCGGATCGAGCGGGACTACCCGCAGCTGGTCACCGTCCGGACCGCGTCCGACTTCGGCCGCGCGGATCGCAGCCTCGCGCTGATCGACGCGGCCGAGCGCGGCAGCGACATCCTGGCGATCCTGGTCGGTGCGGTGATCGTGATGACCGCCATGACGATCACCTTCATCGAACGCACCCGCGAGTTCGGGGTGCTCGCCGCGATCGGCTGGTCGCAGCGCCGCATCATGGGCATGGTGATCTCAGAGGCCCTGTGCATCGGCCTGATCGGTGCGGCCGGCGGGGTCGTGCTGTCCTTCGCCGCCACCCAGATCATCGGCCAGCTGCCCAGCCTGGTCGGCATCCTCAACCCGACGTACACCTCCGACGCGTTCTGGCGGGCGCTCTACACCGCGGGGCTGATGAGCCTGCTCGGCGGCCTCTACCCCGCGGCCCGCGCGGCCCGGCTGGCCCCGATCGAGGCGCTGCGCCGTGAGTAGCGCCGAGCAGCCGGCGGTCGCCGCGCGCGGCCTGGCGAAGGAGTTCGACGGCGGCCTGGTGCGCGCGCTTGCAGGCATCGATCTCATTGTCGGAAAGGGAGAAAGTGTTGCGGTGACCGGGCCGTCCGGCTGTGGCAAGTCGACCCTGGTGCACCTGCTCGCGGCGCTCGACGAGCCGACGGCCGGCACCGTCGAGGTGTTCGGCGAGAACCTGGCGACGCTGCGCGACCCGGCCCGGTTCCGGCGGCACCGGGTCGGCGTGGTGTTCCAGCTGCACAACCTGCTGCCGCAGCTCAGCGCCCAGCAGAACGTCGAGATCGCCATGTTCGGCGTCATCCGCGACCGGCGGATGCGGGCCGAACGGGCCCGACGGCTGCTGGCCGACGTGAACCTGGCCGGCCGGGAGAACCGCGGCCCGACCCGGCTCTCCGGCGGTGAGCGGCAGCGGGTCGCGATCGCCCGGGCGCTGGCCAACGAGCCGCCGCTGCTGCTGGCCGACGAGCCGACCGGCAGCCTGGACAGTGCCTCGGTGACGCGGGTGATCGAGCTCTTCGGCAAGCTGCGCCGGGAACGCCCGGAACTCGCCGTGGTGCTGGTGACGCACGACGACCGGGTCGCGGCGTCGGCCGACCGGATCGTGCAGATGCGCGACGGCAGGATCGTGTAGCAGGCCCGTGCGCCGGCTCAAGCGGCGAAGGCGATCGGGGCGTCCGCCTCCTGCGTCGGGTTCAGCGACGCCTGGGTCACCGAGACGATGCAGGCCTGTTTCGCGCCGCAGACGATGTTGTTGGCCCCGAACGGCCCGCGCAGCACCGGCAACCGCACGGTCAACTCCCCCGCCGGGCCCGCCGTGACCGCGAGCATGGTGGCGAGGTTGCAGTCTCCCGGGCCGGTCGCGGTGCCCTTCTGCGCGCATTCGATGACCTGCAGCGCCTCGCCCGGGGTGAAGCCCGCCGCGACCACCTGCACCTGCTGCTGATCGCGCAGGCCGGTGCTCGGGGTGATCCGTACCCGTGGCTGGCCGGCCGGTGCCGAGGCGGCCGGTGTCGTGGCGGACGGTGTCGTGGCGGACGACGGCGGCGGGGCGGTGGTGCGGACCACCACGGTCGAGCCGCTGCCGCCGCAGGAGCAGAGCAGCAGCACGGTGGCCAGCAACCGGGGATGCACCTCGCCCGTCCCTTCGTCGCGTCCGAGGGGCACAGCATGGCGCCCGGCAGGCGCCCGGCGCCAGAGCCGGTCGTCCCGGCTACCGCAGCGCCGGTTCGCCGGTGACCAGCTGCAGCAGGGCGAGGCCGTAGGCCTCCTCGGCGTCGGAGTGGCGGACGGTGGCCGGTTCCCCGTTCACCGACAGCTCGATCTGCCACTCGCCGTCGAACCGGCGCAACGCGCGGAACGTCCCGGCCAGCAGCTCGCGCAGCTGTGTCTCGCGCGGCAGCCACAGCGCGTCCTGGTCGTCGACCGAGTCCAGCGCCCACTCGGTGGTGCCGTTGAAGCCGATCACCCTGCGGTCACCGAGCCGGTGCACCTCGACGGTCATCTCGCTCAGCACGAAGACGTCGGCGTCCATTCCCCGGTCGACCACCACGAACCGGTCCCCCGAACTCGGAAGCCAGCGCACGCCGGCGTCCCGCAGCAGGCGCGCGGTCTGGACTGAGATCACCCGTCCAGTAGTACACGCCGTCCATCCGGTGCGGGTAGGCATCGGCGACTTCTGCACGTTTCTACCGGCATTTGGGTTTTATCGGTGTTATCTTTCCCCGCGTCCGGTGCCCCGTCCCCCCGAGAAGGTGGCCGTGAACGCCCATCCCGTCGTCATGTTCGAATTCATCGCCGCGGACCAGCAGCGGCTGTGCGATTTCTACCGGACGGTGTTCGGCTGGGAGTACGACGTGCAGGGCGGATTCGCCTACGTCCACTTCCCGCCGGCCACGGTGACCCTGCTCGGCGGGATCGGGCAGGCCAAGCCCGACGTGCCCGGCTGGCAGCCCGGTCGCAGCTTCTACCTGGCCACCGAGGACCTGGAGGCCAGCCTGGCCGCGGTGATCGCGGCCGGTGGTGAGGTCACCGTGCCGGTCACCGACGTCGACGGCTACCGCTTTGCGATGTTCACCGACCCGGAACAGAACCTGGTCGGCCTGCTGCAGTACACCGAACGCCACTAGATCTGCCCCGACAACCCCCTGAGGAAACGAGTAATGGCTTATCTGAATCCCGTTCGCCTGGCCTTCGCCGGTCGCTTCCAGGCCGACGTGTCGACCGTCAACAATGACGTCCGGCACTACGACGACGCGACCTTCATCCCGAGCTTTCAGGAATTGCAGACGCCCACCGAGCAGAACGGCTGGTGGAACCCGACCGGCTCCGGTGCGTACCGGTTCGTCGACTGCCGGATCACCGGCGCCGGGTACGCCGACGGCAGCTGGGTGTCGAACCCCGAGCAGGATCGTGCGGTCGGCCTGGTGGTGGCCGGCGCCGGCGACCGGACCGCCGGCAAGCTGGTCGACCTGGACCCGCAGTGGCAGGTCGCCTCGGCGCCCTGGGGGTTGGCCGTCCGGCTGCTCTCCGGCGGCGACCAGGTGCTGGCCGGGGAGTACAAGAGCAACGCCTTCCGCGACCTGTGGTTCAGCCGGATGGTGACCAACCCGCCCCAGCAGGGGGACGCGATCGCCTCCGCGACGTTCCAGTCCGTGCTCGAGGGCGTCGTCTTCGACGAGGCGATGCTGACCCGCAGCCAGGTGCTGCGCGAGCTGCAGGCCGCCACCTCCGGCGACCGGCTGTCGATCCGGTTCGCCACGTTCGGCTACGACGGCTCGGCCACCTCGCCCACCTTCACCCTGGGCACCATGATCGGCACCATCGGCCCCTACCTGGACGGCGAACCGGAATCGTTCGTCTTCGGTCGCCGGTTCGCGCCGGCCTCCGGCTTCAGCTCCTACGGCGCCAACGTCACCTACTTCTCCGGCCTGCTGGACGGCGCCTCGAAGACGCTGCTGCTCGACCTGTCGAACGCGCTGCAGACCAGTGACGCGCGCGGCACCCAGCTCGACATCGGCACCCTGTCGGCCGGCGTGCTGACCGACGACACGGTGCTGGAGAACACCCCGGTGACCGCGGACAACGCCCAGGTCTTCGGCGAGATCGACTACCTGCAGGCCGACTGGCTGCAGAAGACCGGCGGGGTGGTCGCGCTGCCGCTCACCGACGACCAGTTCGCCGTGGCCCAGCAACACCCGCTGGCGCTGTTCTACGATGCGCCGTTCAACCCCGGCGGCAACGGCGAGGGCGAGGGTCTCGGCGTGGTGGCGATCCGCGAGACGCTGGGCGGCCTGCTGGTCGAGGCCGAGCCCGTCGTGCACCGGATCGATGCCGGCGACAGCTCGCCGGTCACCTTCTGGGGGGCCCGCTACGGCGAGCCGCTGGACGACCAGCAGCTCGCCGTCCGCCAGCTCGGCAGCATCCCGGGACAGGGCGGCAGCGGGGCGCCGGATCCGAAGGTGGACAACATCCCGATCCCGAACATGGGCGTCCCGGAGGCCGCGCTGACCGTGCCGACCGGGCTGACCCTGAGCAAGGGGCAGGCCCAGGGTGACCTGGTCGCCGGCAACCCCGACAACCCGCGCGGCTACCTCGACGGCCAGGTCTACCTGGTCGACTTCCGGCTCCCCGGCCAGGGCAACAACAACCGCCAGCCGTTCGACTTCGTCGCGATCCACGTCCGCGACGCCTTCGTGGTGCCCGAGCACCCCACCTGGGCCGACGTCCAGCCGGTGCTCACCCAGTTCGGCAACCTGTACCCGATCATGAGCAAGGGCTTCATCGACCTGTCGAACGAGGCGTCGGTGTTGAAGAACCGGCAACTGCTGCTGCTCGCCTTCACCCGTCCGGTCACCGATCCGAACTACATGCCGGTGACCCGCGACCTCTCCGAGCCGAAGCGGCAGATGCTGATCAAGTACCTCAGCGAGCCGGTGCAGGACATCCAGTCGTCCGCCGAGGTGCCGGGCCACCGCCCGGTCGGCACGTCGCTGGCCGCCGCCGCACCCGCCCAGCCGGCAGACCCGTACGGCGACGGCCCGGTCTTCGACTCGCCGGTCGACAGCAAGACCCGCTTCGCCGAGAACTTCCTCCGGGCCGGCCGCGGCTCCCAGAGCTCCTGATCCAGAAAGGCAGAACCACATGCTTGCCGTTCAACCCGCGCGGATCCAGGCGGTCCGCTCCGCCTCCGTCGCCGCCGATCTCTACCCCAGCCTGCAGTCGGCGATCGAGCTCGAACACGCGACCCTGCCGCCGTACCTCACCGCGCTGTACTCCATCAAGCAGGGCCACAACCTGGAGGCAGCCCAGATCATCGGCTCGGTGTGCGGCGAGGAGATGCTGCACATGGCCATCGCCTGCAACCTGATGAACGCCATCGGGGGCAGCCCCGACATCGACAATCCGCTGTTCATCCCGGCCTATCCGGGACCGCTGCCGATGGGCGTCCGGTCCGGCCTGACGGTCGGCCTGGAGAAGCTCACCCGCCGGCTGGTGCACGACGTGTTCATGTCGATCGAGGAACCAGAGCAGCCGCTGGACATCCCGGTGACCGCCGCGCCGGCCGGATACCAGCTGCTGGCGACCGAACCGCCGAGCTTCGCCACCATCGGCGACTTCTACCACGCGATCGCCGAGAAGCTGGTGGAGTTCGGCCCCAGCGTGATCACCGGTGACCCGGCCAAGCAGGTGTCGGACCCGCGCTGGTACCCGGAGACCGAGCTGTTCCCGATCCTCACCCTGGACGACGCGCTGCGCGGCATCGACATCATCGTGGAGCAGGGCGAGGGCACCACGACCTCGCCGCTGGACCTCGAGGGGCAGCTCGCGCACTACTACCGGTACGCCGAGCTGGTCTACGGCCGGCGCCTGATCCAGACCGACACCGAGCCGGGCTGGGCCTACGCCGGCGCGTTCATCCCGATCGAGCAGGCCGGGGTGTGGGACATCGTCACCGATGCCAAGGCGGCCGACTACCCGCCGGACAGCCATGCCCGGGTGCTCGCCGACGCGTTCAACGCCGCCTACACCCAGCTGCTGCGCTGCCTGCACCGCACGTTCAACGGCGAGACCGATGCGCTCTCGATGGCGATCAGCGTGATGGTCGAGATGCACCTGACCGCGCAGAAGCTGGTGGCCACGCCGGTGCCGGGCACCTCGCAGTACGCCGCGCCCACGTTCGAGTACAGCCCGGGCGCCAGCGGCTGACCTCAGCTCGAACGGGTGCTCCCCGGCGCCGACGACGGCGCCGGGGAGGCCGGCGGCCGGGCAGCACTGGAGGTGCCACCGGCCGGGCCATTGCCGGACGGCGCGTTCGGCCGGGTCGGCGTGCCGCCGCCGCTGGAGGTGCCACCGGCCGGGCCGCTGCCGGCCGTGGTGCCACCGTTCGAGCCGTTCCCGGCCTGGTTGCCGTTCGAGTACGAGTTGCCGCTGCCGTAGGAATTGCCGTTCGAGTAGCCGTAGCTGTTGTACGAGCCGGTGGGCGCCACGCCGCTGCTCAGGCAGAGCGTCACCGTGCTGCCGGCGGTGGCGATCTGGGGGCCGTAGTAACCGACGGTGCCCTTGGGCTCGCCGCTGCCGCAGACCACCGTCGACACCGAGCCCTTCAGCCCGACCGAGGCGAGCTCGGCGAGCGCGTCGGCGGGCTGCTTGCCGGCCAGCTGCGGCACGGTGACCGGGTTCGGCACGTCGGTCGGCGAAGGCCACTGCCACTGCTGGGACTGCAGGGACGGGCCGTAGGCGTCCAGCCAGAAGGTGGAGGCGTAGGCACCGAAGACGTCCGCGCCGTTGTTGGACACCTCCGCCGGCAGGCCCGACACGGTGGCGATCGGATTGGTCGGGTTGACCAGGGCGGCGGCCGAGACCAGGCTCGGGGTCACCCCGACGAACCACAGCGCGGAGTTGCCGTTGCCGCTGTCGTTGTTGGTGCCGGTCTTCGAGGCGACCGGGCTGCCGCCGTCGGCGTACCAGTTGCGGAAGTACGAGCCGGCGGTTCCCTTGTAGCTGTTGGTGTCCGCGGTCATCATCTGCAGCATGGTGCGTGCCACCTGCGGGCTGAACTGCTGGCTGCAGGCCGGCTTGTGATAGCCGACCGGCTTGCCGGTCGCGTCGGTCAGCGACAGGATCGGGTCGGCCGGGCAGAAGCTGCCGTCGTTGGCCATGGCCGCGTACGCCGCGGTGAGCTGCAGGGCCGAGGTCGAGGACACGCCGAGGGTGAAGGTCGACTGGTGCTGGCCGACCACGTCCTGGGCGACGGTGTTGCCGTCGGAGTTCTTGTTGTTCAGCGCGTCCATGCCGAGCCCCAGCGCGGTCTGCACGATCGGGGCGAGGTTGCAGCCGAAGAGCTGGTCCTCCATGCCGACGAAGTAGGTGTTCACCGACTCCGGCAGCGCGTCGGACAGCGGCAGGGTGGCGGCGTAGTTGCCGGCGTTGTGCACCACGTACGGCTGGGTGTACTGGTCGGTCGGGCAGTTGCGGACGGTGTACGGATCGCCCGTGGTGAGCGTGAAGTTCGGCTGCACGCCGAGCTTGAGCGCGGTCAGCGTGGTGAAGTACTTGTACGTCGAGCCGGAGCCGGCGTAGGCGTCGGTGAACAGCGGCAGCGTGGTCTGGCCGGCGTTCACGCCGTAGTGCCTGCTGGTGATCATGGTCGTCACGTGCCCGGTCTTCGGGTCGACCGAGGGCATCACCAGGGCGGTCGGCGAGCTCGGGTTCAGGCTGGTGTTCCAGACCGCGCGCTGGCCGTTGTTCTGCAGCGAGACGTCGAGGCTGGTGACGATCTTCAACCCGCCGGTCTCGATGGTCTGCTGGCTCAGGCCGCCGACGTCCTGCAGCCAGCGCACCGCGTAGTCGCAGAAGAAGCCGGCGTTCAGGACCGCCGGCGAGGCGCTGCTGCAGCCGCGCTGCTGCACCGGCGGCTTGCTGCTGGACAGGCCGAGCGGCACCGCGAGGTCGCGGGCCAGTGCCGCCGCGGAGAGCTTGCCGTTGGCCTGCATGTTCTGCAGCACCTGGTTGCGCCGGTTCAGCGCCGCGGTCGGGTTGACGAACGGGTCGAGCGCGGACGGGCTCTGCACCAGCCCGACCAGCATCGCGCCCTGCGGCACGGTGAGCTTGGCCGCGGGACGGTGGAAGTAGGTCTCGGCGGCCACCTGGATGCCGTAGGAGTTCTCGCCGAAGAACGCGATGTTGAAGTAGTCGTCGAGGATCTGGCTCTTGGTGTAGCGCTTCTCCAGGTCGATCGCGCACTTGGCGTCCTGCACCTTGCGGTCGAGCGTCTGGTTGATGGCCGCGGTCCGCTCGGCGTCGGTGTTCGCCTGGTAGTAGCGCACCTGCTTGACGTACTGCATGGTCAGGGTCGAGCCGCCCTGGGTGCTGCCGCCCCCGCCGCTGTCGTTCACCGCAGCCCGGACCAGGCCGCGCAGGTCGACCCCGTGGTGGGAGTAGAACCGCCGGTCCTCGGTCGAGATCAGCGCGTCCTGCACGTGCTGCGGTATCTGGCTGAGCGGCACGTCCTGCCGGTTCTGCGCGTAGAGCCGGGCGATCGCGGTGGTGCCGTCGGAGGCGTAGATGGTGCTGGTCTGCGCGGCCGGGGTGATGGTCAGGTCACAGGCGGTGTTGAGGAACTGCCCGGCCGCCTTGGAGGCGACCACGCCCGCGCCGCCGACGAAGGGCAGCACCATCCCGGCCGTCAGCGCCCCGGCGAGCGCCGCTGCGCCGAGCAGTTTCGCGACCAGCAGGGCCGCCGGACGGTGGGTGATCCGAGAAGGTGGCATCACCGACATTGTGACGAGCCGGTCCTGTACAGAAGGTAAGCGCTCTCGGCGGCCGCTCAGCCGCGGCCGTCGCCAGCGCCGATGCCCCGCCCGGTGGCCGGGCATCGGCGATCACTGGGTCTGGCTGCTCAGCACGGTGGAGGAGTCGATCTTGAGGATGCCGTCGCTGCGGACCAGCTGGAAGGCGGTGCGCTCCCGCACGACCCGGTCGTCCTTGTAGTGGTAGAGCAGCGTCGCGGTCACCCCGCCCGGCGGGTCGCCGGTGACGTCGCCGGCCCGGATGCTCTGGATCGAGTCCCAGAACTGCTGGTAGGTCTGGCGGTCCTTCGAGGTGCTCTGCTGGTAGTTCGGCGTCAGCCGGCTCCAGCCGGCGTCGGTGTCGGAGGGCAGCAGCGCGTAGTAGTCCCGGATCGCCCGCGCCAGCTCGGCGGCGGTCGGCGGCCCGGCCTGCTGCCCCGGCGGCCCGGCTGCCGGCGAGCTGGGGGCCGGCGAGCCGGGCTGCTGGCTGGTGGCGGCCTGCGACTGGGGTGCCGAGGCCGAGGTCGAGGGCGGGTTCGAGGCCGAGGCGTGGGACGGCTGTGAGCGGTGGGTGGCCGCCGGCGGGCTCACCGGCGAGCCGGACCGGCCGGCGCTGTCACCGCGGTTCACCAGCCAGAGCCCGCCCAGGGCGGCGGCCAGCAGGAGCAGCGCCGCGACGGCCGCGATCGGCCCCGTCCGGCGGGACGAGCCCCGCCGGTCCGGCTGCCGTGGGACCGGCCGGTTCCGGCCGGGCGGCGCTGCGACCGGCAGCTCGGCGGTGTGCTGCACCGGCGCCGGGCGACCGGCCGGGGTCCGGGGCGGTGCCGGCGGTCCGAGCCGCCGGGTCCGCTCCGGACCGGTCGCCCGTGCGGTACCGGAGCTCTGCCCGGCACCGGAGCTCTGCGTGGCACGGGAGCTCTGCGCGGTACCGGAGCTCTGCCCGGCACGGGAACTCTGCGCGGTACCGGAGCTCTGCGTGGCACGGGAGCTCTGCGCGGTGCGGGAGGCTTGCGAACCGCCGCCGACCAGGCCGCCCACGTCACGGTGCAGCGCGGTCAGCGTGTTGGCGACGTCGACCATCGGCGGCCGGGCGGCCGGGTCGGCGGCCAGCATCCGGGCCAGCAGGGGCGTCAGCGGGCCGCTGCGCTGCGAGGGCCTGGTCTGCCCCGACGCGACCCGGTGCAGCAGCGCCATCGGGTTCTCCGCGGTGCCGAACGGCGGCGCCCCCTCCAGCGCGGCGTACAGCGTGGAGCCGAGTGAGAAGGTGTCGGACTCCGCGCCGGACTCCGCGCCCCGGGCCACCTCGGGCGCCAGGAACGCCGGCGTGCCGGTGACCATGCCGGTGGAGGTCAGGTTGACGTCGCCGACCGCGTGCGACACCCCGAAGTCGGTCAGCTTGGCGGCGCCGTCCTCGGTGATCAGCACGTTGCTGGGCTTGACGTCGCGGTGCACGATGCCGACCCGGTGCGCGGCGGTCAGCGCGGCGGCGAGTTCGGCGCCGATGCCGGCCACCTCGGCCGGCGGCAGCGTCCGGCGCTCGTTCAGCACGTCCTGCAGGCTGCGCGACGGGACGTACTGCATGATCAGGCACGGCCGGCCGTCCTGGGAGACCACGTCGTAGACGCCGACCGCGTTCGGGTGGTGCAGCCGCGCGGTGATCCGGGCCTCGCGCATGGCCCGGTCCGCGGCGACCCGGGCGTCCTCCGGGCGCAGGCCCGGCTGGTGCAGCAGCTGCTTGACCGCGACCGGGCGCTGCAGCACCTCGTCCCAGCCCCGCCAGACGGTGCCCATCCCGCCGCTGGCCAGCCGGCTGACGAGCCGGTAACGCCCCCCGATCAGCACGTCCGGAGCGGTCACGCGGCACCTCCTCAGCGGCCTGCCGGTCGGATTTCGGCCCACTCGACCCTACGGCACCTGCCCGGCAGTCAGCCCCGGCCGGCTGCGGGTGGCAGCCGGGCCCCGGCGACCGTGGTCGACCAGCTGGCCAGCTCCACCGCCCGCCGGCAGGCCGCGGGCAGGTCGTGGCCGGCCGCCAGCAGCGCGCCCAGCACCCCGCAGAGCTGGTCGCCGGCGCCGGTGGTATCGACCACCCGGACGGCCGGGGCGGCGAACCGGCTCACCCGGTCGCTCGCCCGCTGGTAGAGCAGCGCCCCCTGCGCGCCGAGGGTGACCAGCACGTCCCCGGCCGTCTCCAGCGCGCGGGCCGCGGCGATCACCGCCGCCTCGCCGTCGATCGGGCGGCCGGTGAGCCGGGCCAGCTCGTGCTCGTTCGGCACCACCAGGTCGGCCCGCCGGACGAGGTCGGCCGCGCCCGGTGCGGCCGGCGCCGGATTCACGATCACCCGGCCGCCCGCGAGTGTGGCCGCGGCCAGGCTCACCTCGGCCGCGACCTCGAGCTGCAGCAGCACGACCCCGGCCGCCGCCAGCCGCGGCCCGGGCAGGTCGGCAACGGTCAGCCGGGCGTTCGCCCCGGGCTCCACCAGGATCAGGTTCGCCCCGGTGGCGTCCACCACCACGGTGGCGGTGCCGGTGGCGCAGTGCGGAACCCGCCGGACGGCCGAGACGTCGACGCCTGCCGCGGCCAGCTCGTGGAGCAGCTGCCGGGCCGGCTCGTCGTCCCCGACGGCGCCGACCAGGACGACCCGGTCATGCAGGGCGGCCGCGGCGGCGGCCTGGTTGGCCCCCTTGCCCCCGCCGCCCTGGCCCGATCCGGTCGCCAGCACCGTCTCGCCGGCGGCCGGCAGCCGGTCGACCTCGATCCGCCGGTCCAGGTTCACGCTGCCGACCACGAGCAGTTCGGAATCCACCATGGGATCAAGGCATACCAGGCCCGGCCGGCGGCCGGCTACCAGGTGAAGGTGGCGACCGCGCCGGCCGGCAGCGAGGCGCGGAAGGTCCGGCCACTGTCGGTCACCGTGAAGGAGTTGCCCGCCGCGCCCGCGTTGAAGGCCAGCAGCGCGTGCGAGCCGTCCGGGTTGCCGAACGCGACGGCCTGCACCCCCGAACCGGAATCCCCCGACACCGAGAGGACGTACGCGCCCGGAGTGACGAACCTGCCCAGGTGGCCGAGGGCGAAGTAGGCCTCGTTGTAGGTGACCTGGTGGCTGACCGGATCGATGGTCACCACGCCCCGGCAGTCGGTGCAGCCACCGTTCGTCGGGCCGCCGTGCGGGTCCAGCGCGACGTTCCACTTCGTCACCCACGACGCCCCGGCCCGGATGCCGTCGATGAGCAGCGACTGCACGTCGTAGCGCAGGTTCGCGCCGAAGTTCGGGGACCAGTCGCCGCCGGTGCATTCGCTGATCGCCAGCGGCAGCCCGGGATTGCGCCGGTGGAAGTCGGCCATCGCAGAGATGCTGCCCCGGTAGCAGTGGAAGGCGACGCCCGCGATGGCCTGCCGGACCCCGGCGTCGTGCACGATCCGGTCGGCGTCGGCGACCCGGTCGTAGTCGTCGTCCAGCGCCCACAGCCCGATCCCGCGCAGGCCGGCGGCATCGAGTGCGGGCCGGACGAACTGCTGCAGCAGGTGGGCCTGCTGGTCGGCGGTCAGCGTCATGCCCGGGTAGCCGGGCGGGGAGAACGACGGCTCGTTCTGCACGCTCAGCCCGCCCACCCGGATGCCCGCCGCCTGGTAGGCCTGCACCGTCCGGGCCAGGTACTGGGCGTAGGCGGCGTAGTGCGCGCCGTCCAGGGTGCCGCCGATCAGGGCGTGGTTCGACTTCATCCAGGCGGGCGCGCTCCACGGCGTAGCGACCACGGTGGCCGCCGGGTTCAGCTGCTGCGCGCGGCGGACCAGCGGCAGCGTGGTGGTCGCGTCCGGGCCCAGCGAGAAGTGCCCCAGCCCGGCGGTGTCGTCGTAGGTGTGCGAGCCGATGGAGAAGTCGTTCGCGCCGAGTGGTTGCCGCAGCACCGCGAGCCCCGCGCCCTGCGGCCGCCCGAACAGCGACTGCATGAGCTGGTCGCGCTGGGACGCGGGCAGCGCGGCGAGCAGGGACGCCGACGCGCCGGTGATCGAGGCCCCGACGCCCCAGAACCGCTGCTGGCGCTGGCTGTCGTCGACGGTGATCGCGGCTCCGGCGGCGCCGCCGGCCGTGGTCATGGGCACGGTGCCGACCCGGCTGAGCTTGCGAGAGCCGTCCGGCGTGGTCAGCCACTCCTGGGCGGCGGTGGCTGCCGGAGCGGTGGTGGCCGGAGCGCTGCTCGACGGGCTCGACGGCGGGGTATGCGGGCTTCGGTGCCCGCTGCACCCGCTGACCGCTACGACGAGAATGAGCTGGAAAAGCAAGGCTGTCCGGCCTCGTGGCAGCCACCTGTCAGCTCGGCGTGAGCGCACGATGTGAGTCATCTCGCCTTCTGGATCAACCCGATTGTGGGTAGCGGGTGGCCGGCCAGGTGGCCGAATCCCCGTGTTTACGCCGTCGACGGTGTAGGGCGCCTGAGACCGCCCATCGCGGTAAACAACGCCCTCACAAGGGACCTCGCTAGCATCGAAACCGACGCACGAACCGCAGACATGACGGCGGCTGCACCGCGGCAGCCAGGCCACCATAGCGAGCGACCGGGGAAGGACCGAAGCGGCCGAGCAAGGCCGCGAACCTTCAATTTACGCAGCGTTCCCCGGTGTGACATCACCGGCGTGCAGGGTGATCACACCGGCCGGGACCGCGACCATGGACGATTCACCGTCCTCCTGACCGTCCGGACTGCCAGCACCACAGCGCAGCACCAGCTGGCCCATGCCCGGGACACCCCCGCCCGTGGCACACGCGAACGATGCCGTTCGCCGTGCCCGAGAAACCCTCTGGAGCGACACAGTGACCTATGCCCTGACCGAAGCGCGCGAGCACCTCGGCCGCCAGGCACGGAACCTGCTGCTGGTCGACGACGACGAGGCCTTCGTCGCCGACGCCCGCCGCGGCCTGGAGGAGGCCGGCTACCACGTGACCGTCTCCTCCTCCGGCGAGGCGGCCCAGCCGCTGCTGGCGCACCTGCGCCCGGACGTCGTGGTGATCGACGTCGGCGCCGAGACCACCGCCGGCTTCGAGCTGCTGCGCCGGTTGCGCTCGGCCAACCTCGACCGGGCCGTGCCGGTGATCCTGCTGACCGCCACCCAGGACGACGTGGTGACCGGGCTGAGCCTGGGCGCCGACGACTGCGTGGCGCGACCCGTGGCGATCGGCGAGCTGGTGGCCCGGGTGCGGGTCAAGACCGAGCGGCCGCCGGTGCCGGCCGAGCTGGTCACCCGTGACCTGCGGACCGGCCTGCTGGCCGAGGCCACCATCGTCGACGAGGCGCAGCGCGAGCTGCAGCGTGGCCGCCGGGTGGGCCGGCCGGGCGCGTTCGGCATGGTGCAGCTGCAGGAGATGGGCCGGCTGGTCGAGCGATTCGGCCCCGGCACCCGGGTGCGGCTGGCCGAGCAGCTGGCCGACCTGCTGCGGGCCGAGCCGCTGCCGCTGGAGCGGCTCGGGCTGGACCAGCACGGCCGGCTGCTGATCCTGCTGCCGGAGGCCCGCGACGAGGACGTGCGCAGCCGGCTGGCCGACCTGGCCGCCCAGATCGCGGCGACCCGGTTCACGATCGGCGAGGAGAGCGTCCGGGTCACCCCGGTGACCGGCTGGGCGCGCTTCACCGACGCGACCGAGGCCGGCCAGCTGCTGCACCGTGCCGGCGTGGCCACCGACGCCGCCGCCAGCCACCTGGACCTGGTCCCGGTGATGTGGACGCCGGCGCTTCGCCACACCCGCAGCCGCGGCACCCTCTCCGAGTCCCGGTTGCGGTTCCGCCAGCTGCTCGACCGGCTCCGGCTGCCGGCCCAGGTGCTCGCCACCTTCCTGCTCGGCATCGGCGCGCCGTTCGCGCTGTACTCGCTGCTCGGCCGGCTCGGCCTGGATATCTCCACCGCCGCCTACTGGGTGGTCACCGCCGCGCTGCTGATCACCGCGGTGAGCATCTGGATCGAGGGCCTCTACGCGCTGGACCCGAAACGGCCACCGGCCGAACCCGGGGCGCCGTACCCGACCGCCAGCGCGGTGATCGCGGCGTACCTGCCGAACGAGGCGGCCACCATCCTCGACACCGTCGAGGCGTTCCAGCGGGTGGACTACCCGGGCGAGCTGCAGATCATCGTCGCCTACAACACCCCGACCCCGATGAGCATCGAGGACGACCTGCGCGACATCGCGCTGCTCGATCCCCGGGTGGTCCCGCTGCGGGTCGAGGGCAGCACCTCGAAGGCGCAGAACGTCAACGCCGCGATGAGCCACGTCAAGGGCGAGTTCGTCGGCATGTTCGACGCCGACCACCACCCGGACCCGCTGGCGTTCCGGCGCGCCTGGCGCTGGCTGTCCAACGGCTACGACGTGGTGCAGGGCCACTGCGTGATCCGCAACGGCGACGCCTCGCTGGTCGCGCAGACGGTCGCGGTCGAGTTCGAGGCGATCTACGCGGTCAGCCACCCCGGCCGCACCGCGCTGCACGGCTTCGGCCTGTTCGGCGGCTCGAACGGCTACTGGCGCACAGAGCTGCTGGCCCAGACCCGGATGCGCGGCCACATGCTGACCGAGGACATCGACTCGACGCTGCGGGTGCTGTCCGCCGGCGCCCGGATCGCCTCGGATCCCGCGCTGATCTCGAAGGAACTGGCACCGACCACGCTGGGCTCGCTGTGGAAGCAGCGCACCCGGTGGGCGCAGGGCTGGTTCCAGGTCTCGCGCAAGCACCTGTGGTCGACGCTGCGTTCGGACAAGCTCGGCGCGCGGCAGAAGATCGGCATGGGTTTCCTGCTGGGCTGGCGGGAGATCTACCCGTGGCTGTCGCTGCAGATGATCCCGGTGATCGCCTACAAGGCGACCCAGCACAACGCGCACCTGCACTGGGTGGTGCCGGCCCTGCTGCTGGCCACCCTGTTCACCCTGACCGTCGGCCCGGCGCAGACCCTCTTCGCCTACCGGCTGGCCGTCCCGGACCTGCGCGCCCGGCGCCGCTGGTTCTGGACCTACCTGCTGGTCTCCTCGCTGATCTACACCGAGTGGAAGAACATCATCGCCCGGGTGGCGCAGGTGAAGGAGCTCTTCGGCGAGGCGCAGTGGAACATCACGCCGCGCGAGGCCAAGCCCTCGCACGGGGCCGGAACCCAGACCCGGACGGAGGACGCCGCATGAGCACCGCCACTCTCGCCCGACCGACCGAGCACCAGCAGGCCCCGCCGACCGCGCCGGAAGGCACCCCGAGGCGGACCCGCAGCCGCGAGCTGGAGGGTTACCGCGGCATCGCGGCCCTGTCGATCGTGGTCTTCCACGTCTGCCAGTACGCGTTCCAGAGCTCGGACCCGGCCAAGCCGTCCGGCCGGTTCCTGACCCAGCTCTCGCAGTTCGAGATCGTCGACATCCTCTTCGTGCTGTCGGCCTACCTGCTCACGCTGTCCTACGCTCGGGCGGCGCTGAACCAGGGCTCGGGCCTGTCCGCGGGCGTGTTCCTGTTCCGCCGGGCGGTCCGGATCCTGCCGCTGTACTGGGTCGGCGTCACCGTCGTCTGGGCGATGCGCAACCCGACGCTGCCCGGTGACTGGCGCGACCTGCTGGAGCACCTGACCTTCACCCAGGTCTTCGACCAGAAGCGGATCTTCTACACGCTCGGCCCGACCTGGTCGATGTCGCTGGAGATCATGTTCTACCTGGCCCTGGTCGTGCTCGGGCCGCTGGCGGTGCGAGCCTGCCGCGGCATCGCCAGCCGCCGGGCCCGGGTCGCGCTGCTGCTGGCCGGCACCGGGGTGCTCTACCTGATCCCGGTGGTGTGGAACTCGACGGCGTACCTGGTCTTCCACGTGAGCTACGACCACTGGCCGGTGTACTTCGGCCCGCAGGCCCGGTTCGGGGCGTTCGCGGTCGGCATGGCGCTGGCGGTGCTGGTCGCGGCCCGCGACTCCGAGCCGCTGTTCCGCGGGGCGTGGCCGACCGTGCTGCGCGTCGCCGGCTTCGCCATCGTCGCGGGCGCGACCTGGTACGACCGCCCGAACACCTGGGGCCAGGTCGGCTTCCACGACATCGCCGCGCTCGGCTGGATGCTGCTGATGGCGAGCACGGTGCTGGGTGAGCCCGACCAGCGCTGGGCCCGGCTGCTGTCCTGGCGGCCGCTGGTGCTGGCCGGCCTGATCAGCTACAGCACCTACATGTGGCACGAGCCGATCATGCAGACGCTGGCCAACCACGGCATCACCAGCCGTTCGGGCGCCGGCCTGCCGTGGGCGATCGTCGCGGTGCTGACCTGCTCGGTGATCGCCGGCGCGATCAGCTACCGGGTCATCGAGTTCCCGAGCTCGAAGCTGCGCCGGCTGCGCAACAGCGACGGCAGCAAGCGCGACTACTACCCCGAGCTGTCGCGAACCGGCGGCTGACCGGCAACCCTCGTCACCCGATTCCCGGCCGTACCCGGCCGGGAGTCGGGAATCATCTTTGTACTACGGAGGATTCGTGAATCGCTCAGTGCTGGCTATCGGGGCGCATCCCGACGACATCGAGCTCGGGTGCGGCGGCACCCTGGTCAAGCACGTGATGGCCGGTGACCGGGTGGCGATGCTGATCGTGACCCGCGGCGAGGTCGGCCCGGGCCGTACCGAGCAGCGGATCGCCGAGCAGGAGCAGGCCTGCCGGCTGATGGGGGTCGACACCCTGCTGTGGGGTGACCTGCCGGACTGCGAGGTGTCGCTGCACGAGCTGCGGCTGGTGCACCTGATCGAGGAGGCGATCCGGCGCACCGGGGCCGACACGATCTACACCCACAACATCAACGACAGCCACCAGGACCACCGGGCGGTCGCGCTGAACACGATGGGCGCCGCGCGGCAGGTGAGCAACGTGCTCAGCTACGACGCGCCGTCCAGCCTGAACTTCACCCCGCACCTGTACGTCGACATCAGCGACGCGATCGACAAGAAGGTCGAGGCGCTGCTCTGCCATGACAGCCAGGTGGAGGCCAGCGAGATGGTGGACTCGGCCAAGGTGCGCAACAGCGCCGGCTACCGGGGGCACGAGGCCCGGGTGATGCAGGCCGAGGCGTTCATGGCCGCTCGATTCGTGATGGACGTCTGATGCGCGAGATCGACGTACTCGTCGTGGGCGCCGGCCCGACCGGCCTCGGCGCCGCCTGGCGGGCGGCCGAGCGCGGGCTGGACCACCTCGTCGTGGAGGCCGGAGCCGGCCCCGGCGGGATGGCCGCCAGCGTCACCGACCCGGCCGGTTTCACCTGGGACCTGGGCGGCCACGTGCTGCACAGCCACTTCGAACACTTCGACGCGGCGCTGGCCGCCGCCGGGGTGCGGTTCCGCCAGCCGCGGCGCAACGGCTGGGTGTGGATCGGCGGTGAGCTGGTGCGCACCCCGATCCAGCAGCAGCTGACCGCACTGCCGACCGACCTGCGACCGGACGCGCCGTCGGCCACGCTGGCCGATTTCTACCGCAACCACTGCGGGAACGAGCTCACCGAACGGTTCTTCCGGCCGTTCACCGAGAAGATGTGGGCCACCCCGCTGGAGCTGATCGGGCACGAGTGGACCAGCCTGCGCAACGGCTCGGCGGAGCCGAACGTCCCGGTGCTCAAGGTGGCCGACGGCAGCGAGCCGCCGGTGGTCACCTTCCCCTACCCGGAGGGCGGCACCGGCCGGCTCTGGGAGGCGATCGCCGGCCAGTTGGACGCCGACCGGCTGCGCTACCGCACCGCGGTGCGCTCGATCGACCCGGCCACCCGGCTGGCGCTGCTGTCCGACGGTGAGACGGTGCGCTTCCGGCAGTGCGTGAGCTCGATGCCGCTGCCGGCGCTGCTGGCGGCCGCCGACGGGCTGGCCGCACTGGCCGAGCGGGCCGCGGTGGAGCTGCGGCACTGCGAGACGTACGTGTTCGGGCTGGGCTTCGACGGTGCGCCACCGGCCGCGCTCGCCGACAAGTCCTGGCTGTACTGCCCGGACCCCGAGGTGGCCTGGCAGCGGGCCACCGTGCTGAGCAACTACGACCCGGCCAACGCCGGCCCGGGGCGCTGGTCGGTGCTCTTCGAGGTCGGCCGGTCCGAGCACCGGACGGTGCCGAACGAGCAGGCGCGGCAGTCGATCCTCGATTCGGCAGTCGCGCTCGGGGCCGACCTCGGCCGGCTGGTCAGCGAGTGGGACCGGGTGGTGCCGATGGGTTACCCGGTGCCGACGCTGGGCCGGGACGACCTGCTGCGCGAGGTGGATGCCGCGCTGCTGGCGCACGGCATCCACTCGCGTGGCCGGTTCGGCGGCTGGCGGTACGAGTCCTGCAACCAGGACTACTCCTGGGCGCAGGGCGTCCAGGCCGTCGACGCAGGCCTGGACGGGGTCGCCGAGGACGTCTACTGGAACCCGGGCCGGTACTGAGCCTCCGGTGCGGACGGGCTACCAGTGCAGGGTGGCGACCGCGCCGGCCGGCAGCTGCACCCGTGCGGCCCGGCCGTTCCAGCGGACGGTGACCGGCTGGTTCGACCCGCCCTCGTTGTAGAGCACCAGCGCGTGCGAGCCGTCCGGGTTGCGGAACGCGACCGACTGCACGCCGGTCGGGTTGCTGGCGGTGGAGGCGATCCGGACCGCGCCGGGCCGCACGTACCGGCCGAGATGGGCGAGCAGGTAGTACTCGACGTTGTAGTGCACCGCGTGCGTGACCGGGTCGATGCTCAGCACGCCGCGGCAGTTGGTGCAGCCGCCGTCGGTGGGACCGTCGCTGGTGCTGAGTGCCAGGTTGAACAGCAGCACCGCCCGCGAGTTCGTGCGGAATGCGCCGATCAGCAGGTGGTGGGCGTTCCAGCGCAGGTTCTGCGCGAAGTCGGGTGACCAGTCGCCGCCGGAGCACTCGCTCGTCCACACCTGCTTGCCGGCCGGCACCTGGGCCTGGGCGCTCTCGTCCCCGGCGTAGCAGTGGAACGCGGCGCCGGCGAAGGACGCGGCGGCCGGGCCGGTCAGCTCCGAGACCGGGTAGCCGGCGTCGCTCCAGTTGCCGTCGTAGCCGAGGATCGCGACGTCGGACAGGTTCGCCGCGTCGAGCACCGGCCGCAGGTGGGCGCCGACGAATTCGGCCTGCTGCGCCTCGGTCATCGTCATCGACGGCGAGTAGCCGCGGGGCGACTCGGGCTCGTTGGTCACCGTGAGCGCGGTGACCGGCGCGCCGGCGGCGCGGTAGGCGGCGATCGCCTTGGCCAGGTAGCGGGCGTAGGCGTCCTCGTAGACCGGGGCGAGCTGGCCGTCGTGGGTGTTGACGTTGGTCTTCATCCAGGCCGGTGCCGACCACGGGGTGGCCAGCACCGTCAGGCCGGGGTTCACCGAGTGCGCGGCGCCGACCAGCGGCAGCAGGTGGGCCTGGTCGCGGGCGGTGCTGAAGTGGGCGAGCGTCGGGTCGGTGGTGCCCCACGGCTGGTCGTCGAAGGTGTAGTCGGACAGCGAGAAGTCACTCGCGCCGAACGGGGTGCGCAGCACGCTCAGCCCGGCGCCGGAGGTCGGGCTGAAGAGGTTCGTCATGACCTGGGCCTTGGTCGCGGCTGGCAGGCTGTCCAGGTTCACCGCGCTGGACTCGGTCATCGCGGCGCCGACGCCCTGCACGGTCTGGTAGGTGGTGGCGTCGCTGACGTCGATCCGGCTCCAGCTGTAGTAGGTGGCCTGGTCGGCGCCGAAGCTGACCGGCGGCTGGGCGGCCAGCAGCTGCCGCTGGTCGCCGGTGGTCAGGATCCAGTCGACCTGGCCGGTGGTGGTGCCGTAGGTGTGGCCGGCCAGCGACCGGGTTGGTGACGTCAGGTGACTGATCCTGGTGGTCGCGCCCGCCGCCCCGGACGGGACGACGACCAGCGCGGCAGCGACGAGACAGCGGATGACACGGCGTCGGGGCACGTAGCTTCTATCGGCGGACATCCGAGCATTCTTGACTACTCTCCGTGAGCAGTTGGCATGCCCCTCAGCTCATTCGCACGTCAGGCCAGGCCGGCAAGATCATCCGGGCCGGGAACTCACTCGGTGGGGGGTGAAGCTGCCGGTCAGCGCACCGCCGTCCAGGTAGCCGAGCGCGCCGGCCAGGTGTCAGGCACCCAGTGGGACCGGCGCCTCCAGGTCGACGATCCAGTAGTGCGGGATGCCCGCGTCGGGCTGACCGGTCGTCAGGACTCGCCTCGGGGAGGGCAGGCCGTGATCGCGCTCTCACGAAATCGCCGGCAGGTCTTGTCAGCGCCCCGGGGCGGGGAGCACAGTGCCAGCCATGACTATGCCGTCCGGTCGGTTTTCCTCCCGCTGCCTCACCGCGATCTGCTCGGCGGTGCTGATCGCCGCGACGGCCGTCGCACTGCCGGTGACCGCACAGGCCAGCCCGCGGCCGGCACCCGCGGCCGTTCCCGCCGCGCGCACCGGTCCCGGTCAGCCGGACTTCGGGCCGAACGCCTACGTCTTCGACCCGTCGATGCCGCAGAGCCAGATCCAGCAGACGGTGGACGCGATCGCCGCGCAGCAGGTGGGCAACCAGTTCGGGACGCAGCGCTACGCCCTGCTGTTCAAGCCCGGGACCTACGGCAGCGCGGCCAACCCGCTGAACTTCCAGGTCGGCTACTACACCGAGGTGGCCGGGCTCGGACAGTCCCCGTCCGACGTGGTCATCAACGGCTCGGTGTACGTCCGCAACCAGTGCGACAGCAGCGGCTGCATCGCGCTGAACAACTTCTGGCGGTCGCTGGCCAACCTCACCATCGACGTGACCAATCCCGATTTCGGTTGCTACACCGGGGAGTTCTGGGCCGTGTCGCAGGCCGCGCCGATGCGCCGGGTGCACGTGATCGGCCAGACCACGCTGATGGACTACTGCACCGGGCCGTCGTTCGCCAGCGGCGGCTTCATCGCAGACTCGCAGTTCGACGGCGGCGTGACGAACGGCTCGCAGCAGCAGTTCTTCGTCCGCAACAGCGCGCTGACCAGCTGGAGCAACGGCGTCTGGAACCAGGTCTTCGCGGGGGACACCGGCGCGCCGGCCCAGTGCTTCCCGGCGGCCACGAGCTGTGGCGGCCCGTACACGACCGTGGCCACCACCCCCGCGAGCCGGGAGAAGCCGTACCTCTACGTGGATTCCCGCGGCAGCTGGCGGGTCTTCGTCCCGGCCGCGCGGCACGATTCGGCCGGCACCAGCTGGTCCGGCGCCGGGCGCTCGGTACCGCTGTCGGACTTCTACCTTGCCCGGCCGGGTGATTCGGCCCGGACCATCGACAGCCAGCTGGCCCGCGGCCGTGACCTGCTGCTCACCCCGGGCGTCTACGACCTCGACCGGACGCTGACCGTCCGCCGGCCGGACGCGGTGGTGCTCGGCCTGGGCTTCGCCACCCTCACCGCGACCCGCGGCAACGTGGCGCTGGCCGTCGCCGACGTGCCCGGGGTCGACCTGGCCGGGCTGATCGTCGACGCCGGCCCGGTGCGCTCGCCGGCGCTGGTGGTCGTCGGGTCGCCGCACGGGCGGTCCGGGCGTGCCTGCCAGGACGACCCGACCGCGCTGCAGGACGTGTTCTTCCGGATCGGTGGCCCGCATCTCGGCAGGGCCACCGTCAGCCTGGTGGTGAACAGCGACCACGTCGTGCTCGACGACATCTGGGCCTGGCGTGCCGATCACGGCACCGGGGTCGGCTGGACCCAGAACACCGCCGACACCGGCCTGATCGTCAACGGCGGCGACGTCACCGCGACCGGGCTGTTCGTCGAGCACTACCAGAAGTTCCAGGTGATCTGGAACGGAGCGCGCGGCACGGATCTCTTCTTCCAGAGCGAGCTGCCCTACGACGTGCCCAGCCAGGCCGCCTGGAGGTCGTCGCCCACCACCCTCGGCTATGCGGCGGTGAAGGTGATGCCGCGCGCCGACCACTTCACCGGCTACGGCATGGGGACGTACAGCTTCTTCAACCAGGGCCTGGACATCTACGCCGCGCATGCCTACGAGGTGCCGGCGAACAACGGGACCCGGCTGCACGACCTGCTGACGATCTTCCTCGACGCCAGCCACGGCAAGGGCGGCATCCTCAACGTCGTCGACGACACCGGTGGCCCGTCGACCATCGCCAACCCGGACGTGCCGGTGACGGTGGTCAGCTACCCGTAGCCTCAGAGGACGACCCGCACGGCGTGCAGCCGGTCGTAGTGCGGCCGGCTCTGCCGTTCCGCGGCCAGCGCCGCCCCGTCCAGGTCGACCTGGCGGGGCCGGTACGGCTCGAACCCGGTGGAGGCGAGCACCGCGTCGTACCAGTACGGCGCCCAGACGCCGTCGGAGTCACGGGGCCCGGCCGGCCAGCGCAGCATCCGGTCGGTGAAGTCGACACCGAGGTGCTCGCACAGCCAGCGCAGGTATCCCTCGGGATTGCCGAGGAAGTCGGCCGCGTCGATCACCGGCGGCAGTCCGCCGAGCTGGTCGTAGAGCTCGGACTGCTGCACCAGCCCGAGGTCCTCGGCCACGACCTCGGCCCGGGACCGCACGTAGGAGGCCACCACCTCGGCCGGATCCCGGATCAGCAGGACGTTGGTCAGGCCGCCGATCCAGTCGCGGGGCAGCTGCGGGATCAGGTGATGGGTCATGTGCTTCTGGTAGTAGATGCCCTCGGTGGGGGCGGTCAGCTCCGCGACCACCGCCGGCCAGGACGTCTCGCCGGCGGCGATCACCTCGTCCCGCGCGGGGTGATCGAGCCCGGTCTCGGCCAGGTAGTAGGCGTAGAGCGGTTCGTCGACCACCCGGCAGTCGGGCCGGTTCTCCCAGGACCGCATCAGCGCGGTCGAGATGTTGCGCGGGCCGGACCAGACGGTCAGCCGGATGCCGCGCGTCATGGCCGCCTGGTTCACGGCGCGACCCGGCCGGCGACGTCGGCGCGCACCAGTTCGCGATAGAGCTCCTGCAGCCGGTGCACCATCGGCCCGCGCTCGCCGGCGCCGATCCGCCGCCCGTCGACGGTGCGCACCGGCACCAGGCCGGCGAAGGTGCCGGTCACGAACGCCTCGTCGGCGCTGTAGACCTCGGTGAGGCTGAAGTTCCGCTCCCGGGCCGGGATGCCCTTGTCGCGGCAGAGCCGCAGCACGTTCGACCGGGTGATCCCGCCGAGGCAGTAGTCGCCGGTCGACGTCCAGACCTCCCCCTTGCGCACTATGAAGAAATGGGTCGAGTTGCAGGTGGCGACGAAGCCGTGCGGGTCGAGCATCAGGGCCTCGTCGGCGCCGGCGGTGTAGGCCTGGATGCAGGCCGTGATGTCGTTCAGCTTGCTGTGCGCGTTGAGCTTCGGGTCCAGGGTGTCCGGGTTGGCCCGCCGGACGTGCACGGTGAACAGCGACAGCCCGCTCTCGACCGTCGCCGGCAGCGGCGCCTTGTGCTCGGCGATGATCACCACGGTGGCCGGCCCGGCGGACATCCGCGGATCCTGGTACGGCGTCGACTTGGGCCCGCGGGTGACCATCAGCCGGACGTGCACGCCGTCGCCGGTCATGCCGTTCGCGGCCAGGGTGCGGTACAGCCGCGCGGTGAGCTCGGCACGGGTCAGGCCGGGGTCCAGCGCGATCGCGGCGGCGCCCTCCCAGAGCCGGTCCAGGTGCTGTTCGAGGAATGCCGGGTGCCCGCCGCTGACCCGCAGGCCCTCCCACACCCCGTCGCCGAGGATGAAGCCGGCGTCGAACACGCTCACCACCGCCCGGCTCCGCGGCAGCAGTTCTCCGTTGACGCTGATCAGGATCTCGGCATTGCGGGGATCGTCGACGTGGTCGTGGGTCCCGTGCGCTGTACTCACCACGCGATCATCGCAGGCCGGTTCGGGCTCAGCCGGGGACGGCGTACGGCGCGCCCACGATCCACCCGCCCGGGTTCGGTGGCGGCAGCTCCGCGTCGACCAGTTCGACCGGGTCACCGACCGTGACCGTGCCCGGCTGTGCCACCCAGCAGTTCAGGGCAAGCCGGCCCTCGAACTGGGTATGGATCCGGCGCAGCACGTCCAGGTCCTGCGCTCCGGTGTCGGGATCGATCGTGGTCACGATGCAGCGCGCCCGCAGGGAGTAGAGCCCGATCACGGCATCCCCGATGCGCAGGGCCTTGCCGGGCCACGACCGCTCGGCCAGCCCGTGGACGTCGCCGACGACGAGGTTCGGACGCAGCCGCCGGCCGTCGTGACCGAACGCCGCGATCGCCCCGTCGGTGGCGACCAGCAGCGGCAGCACGTCGAACCGTTCCCGGCCCTGGTAGGCGACGGCTTCCGCGCCGGGACCGGCCGCCTCGACCAGGGCCCGGCCGACCTCCGGATGCCGCCACGGCAGGCCCTCCACCAGCGGTTCGCCGGCCGGGCCGGTGGTGGCCGAGAGGCCGAGCAGCCGGTGCCGGGTGCGGCCGGTGACGACGTGGCCGTTCTGGCGGACGTGCACCAGTCGATCTCCGACCACGCCGTTGTCGGTCAGCGTCGCCTCGGTGAGCCGCTCACCGCGCAGCGACTTGACCGGAAACCGCCAGAGTTCCTGGACGTACATCGATGCTCAGCCCGCCCGTCTCAGTACTCGCCCTTGATCACGAAGAACGAGCCGCGGATCGTGCCGGCCAGCTTCGACTTCTGCCGGGCGAACTTGAACCGGGACGCCAGCTCCTCCGGAACCTCCATGCCGTCCGACAGCTCGAACCCGACCGCGCGCTTGCCGCCCTCGGCCAAGCCGTACATCACGTTGATCGACAGGCCGGACTCGTAGAACACGTAGGCCATCCGGATGCCGTCGACCTCGAAGGACGTCGCCTCCAGCGGGCGCGAGGCGATCACGATGTCGCGCTCGTCCTTGAGGATGCGGCTCACCCAGCCGACCGTCTCGGTCGCTTCGCTCGCCGGCTCGACCGTGAAGGCATGGCCGTACTTGTTCCTGTAGTAGCGCGCCTCGTTGGCCCGCAGCCCGGCGAGCGCCTCCGCGACCGGGGACGATTCCAGCCCGGCGGTGGACACCTGCTCGAAGTCGACGACGTGCGGCATGGCCTACCTCCCGGACGGTTCTGACTCGAGACATCACACTGGCGGAGGGTGTGGGATTTGAACCCACGGACAGTCTCCTGTCGAGCGCTTTCAAGGCGCTTGCACTCGGCCACTATGCGAACCCTCCTTGCGGTGCGTCCGGGGACGCACCCACAGCTGGCATTCTCTCACCCGGGTGCGCCGGACCTGTCGACTGGCTGAGCATCCACGCGCGAGCTGTCCAGGTTGTCGGTGGATGCGGGTAGACCTGAGCCATGACCACCGATGCCCCGGACCCGCCTGACCTCCACCATCGCCCGCTGGCCGGCAGCGCCCGGCCGCCCGCGCCGAATCTCGCCAACGTCGAACCCCTCGATCCGGACGAGCAGATCACGATCACGCTGATCCTGCGCCGCCGGGCCGAGGTGCCCGACGAGGTCCTGACCAACCCGATCTCCCGGGACGAGTTGGCCGGCCGCTACGGCGCGGATCCCGCCGACGTCGAGCAGGTGAGCCGTGTCCTCACCGGCCTCGGCGCCCGCGTCGAGGAGGCGGACGCGGCGAGCCGCCGGCTGCGGGTCACCGGGTCGGTAGGTGTGCTCGGCCGGATCTTCGCGACCACCCTCGAACGCGCGACCAGCCAGGCCCCGTCCGGTGCACAGGTCACGCACCGGCACCGCACCGGTGAGCTGAGCGTGCCGGCCGACCTGGACGGCCTGGTCACGGCGGTGCTCGGACTGGACGATCGCCCGCAGGCGCGCGCGAAATTCCGCCTGGCCGGTCCGCAGGCGGCGCAGGGCAGCAGCTACACCCCACCCCAGCTCGGCGCCCTCTACTCCTTCCCGGCGGGTACCGACGGCAGCGGCCAGAGCATCGCCATCGTCGAGCTCGGGGGTGGCTTCGACCAGGCCGACCTGACCGCCTACTTCAGCGGCCTCGGCATCACCGGCCCGTCCGTCACCGCGGTCGGCGTGGACGGCGCCACCAACGTGCCCGGCAAGGATCCACAGGGGGCCGACGGCGAGGTGCTGCTCGACATCGAGGTGGTCGGCGCGCTCGCGCCCGCGGCCAGCATCCTGGTCTACTTCGCCCCCAACACCGACAGCGGCTTCGTCAACGCGGTGAGCCAGGCGGCCCACGCCAACCCGGCACCGGTGGCGATGAGCATCTCCTGGGGCCAGAGCGAGGACGACTGGACCGCCCAGGGCCGCGCGGCGGTCGACCAGGCCCTGGTCGATGCCGCGGCCCTCGGGGTGACGGTCACGGTGGCCTCCGGCGACGACGGCAGCACCGACCGGGCCACCGACGGCCGCTCGCACGTCGACTTCCCGGCCGCCAGCCCGCACGCCCTGGCCTGCGGTGGCACCCGGCTCGCGGCGGACGGTTCCGGCCAGGTCGGCAGCGAGACGGTGTGGAACGACGGTCCCGGCAACGGCGCCTCCGGCGGCGGCGTCAGCGACACCTTCGGCCTGCCCACCTGGCAGCAGCAGGTCGGGGTCCCGTCGGTCTCGGGGAAGGCCGGGCGGGGCGTCCCCGACGTCGCCGGCGACGCCGACCCGCAGACCGGCTACCAGGTGCGCGTCGACGGCAACGACCTGGTCATCGGCGGCACCAGCGCGGTCGCCCCGCTCTGGGCCGCTCTCGTCGCGCGGCTGGCCCAGGCCACCGGCCGGCGGTTCGGCCTGATCCAACCGGCCCTGTACGGCAGCACCGCGGCCGGCGCGACCGCACCGGGATTCCGGGACATCACCAGCGGCGACAACGGCGCCTACCAGGCGGGTCCCGGCTGGGATCCCTGCACGGGCCTGGGCGTCCCTGTCGGCACCGCGCTGCTCACGGTCCTGCAACGATCCGGCTGAGTCCGCGTGCGGGGTCGGCGCCGGCCCCGCACGCGGAGCCGTTCCGCGACGCCGGGGTCACCGGCCGCCGGTCAGCCCCCGCGCGCGCTGGTCCACCCCGGGCGCCCCGTACGGGTAGTCGGCCGGTTCCGGGTCGCTGGCGTCGTCCAGCAGCTTGGTGTGCTCCTCCGCCAGGTGCAGGTCGCCGGCGAGCAGGTTGTCCTCCAGTTGCTCGGTGGTCCGGGCGCCGAGGATCACCGAGGTCACCGCGGGCCGGTCGGCAAGCCAGGCCAGCGCCACCTGCGCCATCGACGCCCCGGTCTCGTCGGCCACCCGGGACACCGCGTCGACCACGTCCCAGGTGCGCTGCTGGTCCGAACGCCGGTCGTAGGCCTCCACCCCTCGGTCCGGGTTCTCCCCCAGCCGGGTGGCGCCGGCCGGCCGCTCGTCCCGCCGGTACTTGCCGGTCAGCCAGCCGCCGCCGAGCGGCGACCACGGCAGCAGCCCGACCCCGTTCGCCTGACTTGCCGGCACGATCTCCCACTCGACCTCGCGCACCAGCAGGTTGTACTGCGGCTGCAGCGTGACCGGGGCCGACCAGCCGTTGCGGGTCGCCACGTCCACCGCCTGCTGCAGCTGCCACCCGGTGAAGTTCGACAGCCCGACGTAGCAGATCTTGCCGGCCGTCACCGCATCGTCGAGGAACCGCAGGGTTTCCTCGATCGGGGTGAGCGGGTCGTAGGAGTGCACCTGGTAGAGGTCGATCCAGTCGGTCTGCAGCCGGCGCAGTGACGCGTCGAGCGCGAGGCCCAGGTGCCGGCGGGACAGCCCGAGGTCGTTCACCCCGTCCCGCAAGGGAAAACGTCCCTTGGTGGCCAGCACGACCCGGGTCCGGACACCGGGGTTGGCGGTGATCCAGTTGCCGATGATCTCCTCGCTGACCCCGCCGCTGTAGACGTTCGCGGTGTCGACCAGGTTGCCACCGGCGTCGACGTACCGGCTCAGCTGCGCGTGCGAACCGGCCTCGTCGGTCTCGGTCCCGAACGTCATGGAGCCCAGCGCGAGGTTCGAGACGACGGTGCCACTGCGGCCCAGCAACCGGTATTCCATGACGATCTCCCCGCACAGAGACGAACGAACGGTCCTCTCCTTCCTACACCGCCCACCACGGCCGGCGTGCCACCCCCGGTGATGCCGGGATCGCTGTCCGTCACGGCAGATCACGAGAACATGACAAGATCGTCCCTGCCCCTGTTAGGGCGGCCCCGGATTCGTTGACCCCGCTGCTGATCTCTGGTAAGCCCGCTCCGTCACGTTTTTTCACAGCCGGTGTCTACACCGGGTGTGCATCACCTTGGGGGAATTCTTGAACGGACGGAAATACACCAGGCGCGGGCTGGTGGTGCTCGGCGCGGGCGCCCTGCTCGTGCCGCTGCTGCAGGGCAGCGCCACCGCGGCGCAGCCGGCCCGGGCCCAGGTCGCCGACGCGACCCCGAGCTGGACGAGCCAGGCCCGGGTCACCGGTGCCCCGGCCAGCACCGAGCAGGTCGCGATCCGGGTCGGGCTGCGGCTGCGCGGCGGCGACGCGGCCCAGCAGCTGGCCGATGCGGTCAGCAACCCGGCCAGCCCGAGCTACGGCAAGTACCTGACCCCGTCCGCCTTCGGTGCGAAGTTCGCGCCGACCCGCAGCACGGTCGGCGAGGTCTCCTCGTTCCTGTCCGGCGCGGGGCTGCGGGTGACCGGGGTTGCCTCCGGCAACCTCTGGGTGAACGCCACCGGCACCGTCGCCCAGCTGGACAAGGCCTTCGGCACCACGCTGCGCACCTACTCGGTCGGCGGCAAGGCGCTGCGCGCCCCGTCCGGCGCGGTGACCGTGCCGGCCGCGATCGCCGCCGACATCACCACGGTGACCGGCCTGTCCGACAAGCCGGCCCAGCGCAGCCCGCAGACCCGCCGGGTCGTCGGTGACCAGCCGAAGGCCGCCGCCCGCACCGCGGCGCCGACCGCCACCCGGCCGCCGGCCTCGAAGTGCTCGACCTATTGGGGCCAGTACAGCCAGACGCTGCCGAAGGCCTACGGCCAGACCCAGTTCAACACCTACATCTGCGGGTACGCGCCGGCCAACCTGCGCGACGCCTACGGCACCAGCTCGCTGGTCCAGCACGGCACCGACGGCAACGGCGTGACGGTGGCGATCATCGACGCCTACGCCTCGCCGACCATGCTGGCCGACGCGAACGCCTACGCCCGCAACTACGGCGAGCCGGCCTTCCGGCAGGGCCAGTACACCGAGACCACCTTCACCCCGTTCGACCTGCAGGACGAATGCGGTGGCGAGTCCGGCTGGAACGGTGAGGAGACCCTCGACGTCGAGGCCGTGCACGCGATGGCCCCGGGTGCCTCGATCCACTACATCGGTGCCCAGAACTGCGACACCGGCATCGACGACGCGCTGAACTACGTCGTGCAGAACCACACCGCCGACATCGTCAGCAACTCCTACGGCAACACCGGCGAGCAGGTGCCGGCCGACGAGGTCGCGCTGGAGCACTCGATCTTCACCCAGGCGGTTGCCGAGGGCATCGGCATGTACTTCTCCTCCGGTGACAGCGGCGACAACGTCGTCAACGGGCTCACCCCGCAGCCGGACTACTCCGCCTCGGACCCCGACGTCACCGCGGTCGGCGGCACCAGCCTGCTGCTGAACAAGAAGGACAAGCGGGTGGCCGAGGTCGGCTGGGAGACGTCGCTGGACTTCGTCGACTACTCCGGCACCAAGGCCGTGTACTCCTCCCCGCTGCCGGGTGACTTCTACTTCGGCGCGGGCGGCGGCACCAGCTCGCTCTTCACCCAGCCGTGGTACCAGCGCGGCACCGTGCCGGCTGGCCTGGCCAAGGCGAACGGCAGCACCCCGATGCGGGTGGTCCCGGACATCGCGGCCGACGCCGACCCGTACACCGGCTTCTCGATCGGCGAGACGGTGGACGGCCAGTTCACCCTCAGCTCGATCGGCGGCACCAGCCTGGCCTGCCCGCTGATCGCCGGCGTCCAGGCGGTTGCCAGCCAGGACCGCAGGTTCCCGATCGGCTTCGCCAACCCGCTGATCTACTCGATGAAGGCCAACTCCTTCACCGACGTGGTGCCGCAGCCGTCGATCCACTACGCCAGCACCACCGGTGGCTACCTCGGCACCTTCGAGGCCGGCGACACCCAGTACAGCCGGTACGGCTACGACAACATCACCGGCCGGGGCACCCCGAACGGTGCGAAGTTCGTGAGCAGCGAGCGCACCCACTGACGCTCGTCAGCGCCAGGCAGCGGCCCCGGACCGGTCACGGTCCGGGGCCGCTGTGCGTTCGGCGCGGCTGGGCGTAACACGCGGTGGCTAGCCTGGGCCACGGGCGTCCGGTCCCGGGCGCCGGGGCGAAGGGGAGGCGGCCGTTGCGACAGCCGATCGAATGCTGGCTCACCGACATGGACGGCGTGCTGGTGCACGAGGACCGGGCGCTGCCCGGGGCCGCCGACTTCCTCGACCGGTTGCGGGAACGGGAGCGCCCGTTCCTGGTGCTCACCAACAACTCGATCTACACCCCGCGGGACCTCTCCGCCCGGCTGGCCCGGGCCGGGCTGCACGTGCCCGAGCGCTCGATCTGGACCTCCGCGCTGGCCACCGCGACGTTCCTCGCCGACCAGCTGCCCGGCGGCTCGGCCCACGTCATCGGCGAGGCCGGCCTGACCACCGCGCTGTACGAGGCCGGTTACACGCTCACCGACACCGACCCGGACTTCGTCGTGCTCGGTGAGACCCGTACCTACTCCTTCGAGGCGATCACCCGGGCCATCCGGCTGATCGCCGCCGGCGCGCGGTTCATCGCCACCAACCCGGACGTGACCGGCCCGTCGGCGGAGGGCCCGCTGCCGGCCACCGGATCGGTCGCCGCCCTGATCACCAAGGCCACCGGGATCGAGCCGTACTTCGTCGGCAAGCCCAACCCGATGATGTTCCGCAGCGCGCTGAACCGGATCGAGGCGCACTCGGAGAACACCGCGATGGTCGGCGACCGGATGGACACCGACGTGGTCGCCGGCATCGAGGCCGGCCTGGAGACGATCCTGGTGCTGACCGGCTCCACCCGGGCCGATGAGGTCAGCCGGTACCCGTTCCGGCCCAACCACGTGCTGCAGTCGATCGCCGACGTGATCGCGCTGGTATAGCGCCGGTCAGGGTTTGCGCTGCAGCAGCGAGAACTCCGTCTCGAACAGCTCGGTGAGAAAGCCCGCCAGCCGCTGCTCGACCGGTTCCAGGCCGGCCAGCTCCAGCGGCCGGGACCGGTCGAGGTAGTCGCCGAAGGTGTGCTCGGTGTAGGTCTCCAGCACGTGCGGGTGCACGTAGTGCGCCCGGGCCACCGACCGGGTGTTGCCCAGCGCCTCGGCCGCCTCGTCCACCGCGCCGACGACCGCCTTCGCGGTGGCCCGCTCGGTCTCGGCGGCGGCCCGGTCCCGGGTGGTGGCCTCGTCCGTCGCCGCCTCGCGCTGGGCGACCAGCCGCCGCTCCAGGAACTCGAACGCGGCCAGCGTGCCGCCCCAGGTGCGGAAGTTCTTCGCCGTGATGTGCTCGCCGGTCAGCTCCTGCAGGGTGGCGTTCAGCTCGTCGGAGCCGACCGGGTCGCCGTCGACGGTGAACAGCCGGGCCGACCGCTGCCCGGCCAGCCGGTCCAGCACCCGGGCCACCGTGCGGTCGGTCAGCGAGATGTTCCACTCCTTGCCGGACTTGGCCGGGAAGTCGAAGGTGATCTCGTCGCCGTCCACCGTCACGTGCCGGCGGGTCAGCGTGGTCAGGCCGTAGCTGTCGTTCTCCTCGGCATAGGTCTCGTTGCCGACCCGCAGGTAGCTGGTGTCGATGATCCGGATCATCGCCGCGATCACCCGGTCCCGGTCCAGCGTGCGGCGGTTGAGCTGCCGGCTGACGTGGTCCCGGATGGTCGACAGGTGCTCGGCGAACAGCAGCAGCCGGTAGAAGTTGAGCAGGTCGCGGACGGCCCGCCAGCGGGGGTGGTAGATGTACTGCTTGCGCCCCCGGTCGTCCTCACCGGTGGCCAGGATGTGCCCGTCCGGGTTGTCGCAGATCCAGACCTGCCGCCAGGCCGGCGGGATCGCCAGCTCGGCGATCCGGCTCTTCACCTCGCCGTCGGTCAGCGGCTGGCCGGCGTGGTCGCGGTAGCTGAAGCCGCTGCCCCGGCGCACCCGGTTCAGGCCGGGCTCGGCACCGGTGATGTAGACCAGGCCCGCCACCTCGGCGCAGCGCTCGACGCTGGCGTACAGCTCGTCCAGCTCGGCGACGGTCAGTGCAGGCTTGGCGCGTCTGGCCATCCGCCGCTCAGCCGATGCGCAGGGCCGGCCAGATCGCGCCCAGCGCGATGCCCGAGATGAACACCCAGCCGAACAGCCGGTTGTGCACCAGGCACACCCGGTGGTACCAGAGCGGCCAGCCGACGTAGCCGGCCGGCGGCTCGGCCGGCGCCGGCCGCGACATCACCCGCCAGGCCCGCAGGGCACGCGGCACGGCCAGCACGATCAGCACCGCGAGCGGGCTCAGCGCGCCGAACAGCACGCCCGCCAGGGTGAAGACGTACATGCCCGCCAGCACCAGCCGGTTCAGCCCCCGGGCGTTGCGCTCGCCCAGCAGCACCGGCAGCGTGCGCTGGTCCTGCGAGGTGTCGAAGCCGCGCTGGTCGATGTGCTTGCCGATCAGGATCGAGGCGGTGCCCAGCCCGTACGGGATCGCGGCGAGCAGCGCGCCGCCCGAGTAGTGGCCGGTGATCACGTAGTAGCCGCCGGCGATCATCAGCGGGCCCCACACGACGAACGCCGCCACCTCGCCCAGGCCCAGCTCCTTCAGCGCCCGGGGTGCGGCGTCGTAGGCGTAGAGCAGCACCCCGCCGGCGACCGTCAGCAGCACCGCCGGCCAGCCGCGAAGGGCAATGAAATACGCGGCAATCGCGATCGCCAGCGCGCTCAGCACGGCCAGCCCGGTGACCAGCAGCCGCGGCGTCACCGCGCCGCTGGCGATCGGGTGCAGGGTGTAGCGCCGGCGCGGCGAGTCCTCGGTGTCGTGCCCGCGCCGGTAGCCGAAGTAGTCGTTGGACAGGTTGCTGATCGCGTGCAGGACGAGATATCCCAGCAACAGCAGCAGGAACGGCACCACCGCGAACCGCCGGTCGGTGGCCGCGAGCAGCCCGGCGATCAGTGCGGCCTGGGCCGAGATGACCAGGATCACGCTGCGCGAGGCGTAGAGGAACCGGGTGACCGGGTCCAGGTGGGCGAACTCCGAGGCCTGTGCCGGGTAGAAGCCGGTGAAGGCGCCGACCCAGGCGAACGGCCCACCGCGCGGGCGGCTGCCACTCGCCGGCGCCGCTGCCCTGGTCTCGACCATGTCTCTCGCGCTCCCGTTCTGGCTGCGGCGGCAGCCGGTCCGTCCCCGTGATGCCAGGGTACGACCGGTTCCGGGCGCCGCCCGCCACCGGCCGTTCGCGCATTCGCCGGCACGGATGTAAAGATCGAGTCCCGGTGAAAGGAATCGCCACATGCCGTTGCCGATGCTGCCGACCGACTCGGTGTTCCTGACCGCCGAGAGCCGCGAGACGCCGATGCACGTCGGTGGCCTGCAGCTGTTCCAGCCGCCGCCCGACTTCCCCGGCACCCGGGAGCTGTTCCGGCAGCTGACCGCCTCCGGCCGGGCGGCGCCGCTGTTCACCCGGCGCCCGCACCGCTCGATCGCCACCGGCGGCCAGTGGGCCTGGGAGGCCGACCCGCAGTTCGATCTCGACCATCACGTCCGGCACAACGCGCTGCCGCAGCCCGCCCGGGTGCTCGAGCTGCTGGCACTGTGCTCGCGGCTGCACGGCACGCTGCTCGACCGGCGCCGCCCGCTCTGGGAGTTCCACCTGATCGAGGGGTTGGCCGACGGCCGGTTCGCGATCTACTTCAAGATGCACCACGCGCTCGTCGACGGCGTCTCGGCCCAGCGGCTGCTGCAGCGGGTGCTCACCGACGACCCGGACACCCGCGACCTGCCGGCCCCCTGGGCCGAGCGGCCCACCGCCGCGCGGGCGGGCCGCCGGGCCGGGATCGGGCCGGGGACGCTGCGGTCGGCACTCGACCTGGCCCTGGACGCGGCCGGGCTGCCGGCCGCGCTCGGCAGCACGCTGCGCCGCAGCCTGAACGAGCAGAGCTCGCCGGTCTCCTTCAGCGCGCCGCGCACCATGTTCAACGTGCCGATCACCGGCGCCCGGCGCTTCGCCGCGCAGTCCTGGCCGCTGGAGCGGTTCCGCGGGATCACCGCGGCGACCGGGGCCACGGTGAACGACGCGGTGCTGGCGATCTGCTCCGGCGCCCTGCGCCGCTACCTGCTCAGCCTCAACGCGCTGCCCGACCAGCCGTTGATCGCCATGGTGCCGGTCGCGCTCAAGGTGGCCAAGGACGACGGCAACGCGGTGGGCGCGGTGATGTGCAACCTGGCTACCCAGCTCGCCGACCCGGCCGAGCGGCTGCGCACCATCCGCGCCTCGATGGACGGTGGCAAGCAGGCACTGGCCGCGATGACGCCGCTGCAGATCGTGGCGATGACCGGGCTCGGCATGAGCCCGCTGGTGCTGCAGGGACTGCCCGGCTACACCGACCTGTTCCGCCCGCCGTTCAACGTGATCATCTCGAACGTGCCCGGCCCGAGCAGGCCGCTCTACCTGAACGGCGCGCGGCTGGATGGGCTGTACCCGCTGTCGATCCCGTACCACGGGCAGGCGCTCAACATCACCTGCACCAGCTACGCCGAGGAGATCGCGTTCGGCCTGACCGGCTGCCGGCGCAGCGTCCCGCACCTGCAGTACCTGCTCGGCCACCTCGGCGACGAGCTGGCTGCTCTGGAGGCGGCCGTCGGCATAAGCTGAGTCGATGAGCAGCCCGTCCGACGAGTTGGCCACCTTCCCGCCCGGCTTCCTCTGGGGCGCCTCCACCGCCGCCTACCAGATCGAGGGGGCCGCCGCGGTGGACGGGCGCGGGCCGTCCGTCTGGGACACCTTCAGCCATCAGCCGGGCCGGATCGCCGACGGCAGCACCGGTGACGTCGCCTGCGACCACTATCACCGCTGCGCCGAGGACGTGGCGCTGATGAGCCGGCTCGGCCTGACCGGCTACCGGTTCTCGGTGGCCTGGCCCCGCATCCAGCCGGCCGGCTCCGGGCCGGTGAACCAGGCCGGTTTGGCCTTCTACGACCGGCTGATCGACGCGCTGCTCGCGCGCGACATCGCCCCGATGCTCACGCTGTTCCACTGGGACCTGCCGCAGCCGTTGCAGGACGCCGGCGGCTGGCTCAACCGCGACACCACGGCCCGGTTCGCCGAGTACGCCGCGATCCTCGGCGAGCGCTTCGCCGACCGGGTCGGCTACTGGATGCCGGTGAACGAGCCGAACGTGGTGACCCTGCTCGGCCACGTGCTCGGGGTGCACGCGCCCGGCAGCACGCTCGGCTGGGACGCGCTGCCGGTGGCCCATCACCTGCTGCTCGGCCACGGCCTGGCGGTGCAGGCGCTGCGTGCCGCCGGTGCCCGCCGGGTCGGCTCGGCCAACAACCACGTCCCGGTCTGGCCGGCGTCGGAGTCCGCGGCCGACCTGGCGGCCGCGGCCGGCTACGACGACGTCTGGAACCGGCTCTTCGCCGACCCGATCCTGCTCGGCAGCTACCCGGAGCGGCTGCTGCCGAAACTGCCCGCCGAGCTGCTGCGGCGACTGCCCGAGGATCTCGCCACCATTGCCCAACCACTCGACTTCTACGGCCTGAACCACTACAACCCGGCCCGGGTGGGGGCGGCCACCGGGGGCGAGTCGGCGATGGAGCGGCTCGGCTTCCGGCAGGTGCCGCTGGAGGGCTACCCGCGCACCGACTTCGACTGGCCGGTGGTGCCGGCCGGCCTGCGGGAGGTGCTCAACCAGCTGGCCCAGCGCTATCCCGGCCTGCCGCCGGTGATCGTCACAGAGAACGGCTGCAGCTACGCCGACGGCCCCGGCCCGGACGGGCTGGTGCACGACGACCGACGGATCGCCTACCTGGACGGGCACCTGCGCGCGGTGCGGCAGGCGATGACGGACGGGGTGCCGGTCGCCGGCTACTGCTGCTGGTCGCTGCTGGACAACTTCGAGTGGGCCGAGGGTTACCGCCAGCGGTTCGGGCTGGTGCACGTCGACTACCAGACCCAGGTCCGCACGCCCAAGGACTCCTACGCCTGGTACGCCGGGATCATTCGCCGCAACAGGGGCAGCTGAGGATCAGGCCGGTGGGTCGGTGACCAGCCGCGACCACAGCTGGGTGTCCCGGCGCCGGCCCCGGCCGGCGTGCAGCGCGCGCAGGGTGCCCTCGCAGGAGTAGCCGCTCCGCTCGGCAACCTTCTGCGAGGCCAGGTTGTCCGCGTCGATGAGCAGCGTCAGCCGGTACGCGCCGCGGCTGTCGAAGGCCCAGCCGGTGAGCGCGCGCAGCACCGCGGTGCCCAGCCCGCGACCGCGCTCGGACGGGGCGATGAGGTACCCCAGTTCGATCTCGGCGCTGTCGGCGTCGATGTGCGGGGCAAAGCCCAGGCCGACCAGCCGGTCGTCGGCGTCGAACGCGGCGAACACCTCCCGGGTGCCCTCGGCCCGGGCCTGCAGGTTCCTGGCCAGCCACGGCTCGGCCCAGTCGTCCGGCGCCGGCGACGGCAGCGGCGTGTAGGCGGCCACCGCCGGGTCGTCCAGCATGGGCGGCACGGCCGGCAGGTGCTCGGCGGCCAGCGGGATCAGGCGCACGGCGGTCACGAAGGCTCCGGTTCCAGGGTTGCCAGCAGCGCCGGATCGACAGCCTCGATCAGGCGCATCGCCTCACCGTAGCGGACGTCCTGGATCCGGTAGCCCTGCCGGCCGGCCGCGGTGGTCGCGGTCGCGGTGACCAGCCCGGCCCGGCGCTGGAACGGCGACTGCTGCAGTCGCCAGCCGATGATGCCGTCGGTGGCCAGCACCACCTGGCGCCGGTCGAGCGAGCCCGACCTGATCACCAGGAACCGGCCGGCCAGCTCGTGCCCGAGGGCGGCGTACCGGTCGCGGGCCAGCGGCACGGCCAGCACCGGCAGCAGCAGGCCGACCACCGGCAGCCAGGCCGGGACGACGCCGGCCAGCCAGAGCACCAGCAGCCCGAGCAGCACCGTGCCGGCCGGCAGCACCGCGCGCTGGTACCGCCGCCGCCGTGCGGCCGGGCCGTGCGGGCGCAGCGGTTCCGCCAGCGGCGTGCCGCCGGCCCCGGCCGGGGGTGCGCCGGCCAGCACCGCCGCGGCCACCCGCCGGGTCTCGGTGACCGGGCTGGCCGGCAGCAGCAGCGTGCCGCCGCGCTCGGCGCCCCGCCGCATCCGCAGGCCGGTGGCCACCGCCAGCAGCCGGGCGCCGCCCACCAGCCGCAGCGGCAGCAGCTGGCTGAGCTCGACGCCGCGCAACCGCCGCTCGGAGATGCTGGTGGCCCGGCTGGTCACCAGGCCACGCTGCACCTGCAGGCTGCCGCCGGGGTGCCGGGTCAGCCGGAAGTTCCAGAACGCGAGCAGGTAGCCGATCACCGACAGCAGCCCGACGAGCACCAGCACCGCCACCGCGACCTGCAGCACGTCGGCCCAGACCGCGGTGCGGGCCAGGTGCCGGCCGCCCCAGCGCAGCACCGGGATCCGGCCGGCGGGCACCTCGGCCTGGCTGAGGACCCGCCACAGCAGGCCCAGCACGGCGAGCCCGGTGACCGCCCCGGACAGCGTGAACGGCGCGTACCAGATCCATCGCGGGTCGAGCCGGGCGATCACCTCCTCCTCCGGTGGCGCGGCCGGCTGCGACCATTCCGGCCCCTCCGCGGCCGGCTGCGACCAGGCCGCCCCGGCCGCGACTTGCTGCGACCGGTCTGGCCCGCCGCCCGCTGCGGTGACACCAGGCGCGACCGCGGCCGCCCGGTGCAGCAGCTCGGCGCGCAGCGCGCCGGCCGCCGGTGCCGGCAGGCCGTCCAGCACCAGCGGCTCGCGCTTGCGGTCGCTGGTGCCGGTGCCGATGGCGACCCGGGCCAGCCCGAGCACCCGGTGCAAGGCGTGCGCGGTGACGTCCACCGTGCGGACCCGGTCGAGCGGGGTGGTGACGGTGCGCCGCCGGAACAGCCCGGTCCGCAGCTGCACCTGGTGCTCGGTGATCAGGTAGCCGGTGGTGAGCCAGCGCAGCATGCTCAGCCCGACCACCAGCACCAGCGCCGCCAGCGACCACCACTCGTGCCCGCTGTTCCGGCCGGCCAGCAGCACGCCGGCCAGCGCCGGGACCGCCCGGCCCACCTCGCGGACCGGGTGGATCAGCAGCATCCGGGGGCTCAGCCGGCGCCACTGGGGCGCCGCACCGGTCACGTCGCGTCCTCCCGCCCTGCCGCGGTGGCCGCGGTCAGGTCGGCGGCCAGCTCGTCGGCCACCTGCGGGTCCAGGCCGTGGATCCGGATCGGTCCCGCCGCCGAGGCCGTGGTGACGGTGACGTTGGCCAGCCGGAACAGCTGCTCCAGCGGCCCGCGCTCGGTGTCCACCGTCTGGATCCGGGACAGCGGCGCGATCCGCCGTTCCTGGATCAGCCAGCCGGTCCGGGTGTAGACGGCGGTCGAGGTGGTCTCCCAGCGGTGCACCCGGTACCGCCACCACGGCATCACGCCGGCGTGCGCCACCGCGAGCAGGCCGGCGGCGGCCAGCCAGAGCAGGCCGGTGCCGTGCAGCGCGCCGGCGCCGGCGAGGACGAGCCCCAGCGCCGCCCCGGCGGCCAGCCAGAGCAGCACGGCCCGGGCCGCCCAGTACCAGAGTGCCCGCCGGCAGACCAGGTTGGCCGGATCCCGCAGCATCCCGGCTAGGCCTGCCGTTCGCCGAGTACCCGGGGCCGGGCCAGCAGCGCCCCCAGCTGCCCGGCGGGCATCGGCGAATAGGCCCAGAATCCCTGGAAGAACTCGTAGCCCAGCTCGGTGAGCGCGTGCAGCTGGCACTCGGTCTCGACGCCCTCGGCGATCACCTGCAGGCCCAGGTCGTTGCCCAGCTGCAGCACGGAGCGGGCGATCGCGAGGTCGGCCCGGCCCGGTTCGCGCAGGCCCAGGCCGGCGACGAACGACCGGTCCAGCTTGACCACGGTGGCGGGCAGCCGCTTGAGGTAGGTGAGCGGCGAGTACCCGGTGCCGAAGTCGTCCAGCGCGATCCGGATGCCGAGTTCCCGCAGCCGGACCAGCTCGGCCAGCTCGGCGCTGTCGCCGTCGACCAGTACTGACTCGGTGACCTCCAGGCAGAGCATCTCGCCCGGCATCCCGGTCTCGTCCAGCAGCTCGATCAGCAGCCGTTCCAGCTGGCCGCTGCCCAGCTGGCGGGCGCCCACGTTCACGGTGACCGGCAGCCGGTGCCCGGCCGCCGCCCAGTCGGCCGCCGCGGTCATCGAGCGGCGCAGGATCAGCGCGCCGAGCTCGGACATCAGCCCGGCCGAGTCGGCGATGTCGAGGAACTCCGACGGCAGCATGGTGCCGCGCTGCGGATGCGCCCAGCGCAGCAGCGCCTCGGCGGCGACCGGCCGCAACCCGCGGTCCACCACCGGCTGGAACGCGACGCAGAGCTGCGGGCTCGCCTCCGCCACCGCGTGCCGCAGGTCGGCCTCCAGCGCCACCCGCTCCCGGGCCGGTCCGCTGTTGAGCGGGCCGGCGATCCGGTACGCGTTGCGGCCGGCGCGCTTGGCCCGGTACATCGCGTCGTTGGAGCGCCGGATGACATCGCCGGGCAGCTCGGCCGGGCCGACGGTGGCGACCCCGATGCTGCAGGACACGCTCACCTCCGAACCGGCCAGCATGGTGCGGGTGTGCACGGCGGAGAGCATCCGGTCGGCCAGCACGGCCGGCTCGACGGCCGAGACCACCACGAACTCGTCGCCGCCGAACCGGGCCACCAGGTCGGCCGGCTGCACCAGCATGCTGAGCCGGGCCGCCAGCGTCCGCAGCAGCTCGTCACCGGCCGAGTGCCCGAGCGCGTCGTTGACCCGGCGGAAGTCGTCGAGGTCGAGGAAGTAGACGTAGCGGCTGGGGTTGTCCAGCTCGTCGGCCACCCGCTGCAGCATGTCCTGCAGCCCTCGCCGGTTGGCCAGGCCGGTCACCGGGTCGTGCCTGGCCTCCCAGTGCAGCTGCTGCTCGGCCCGGACCGCCTCGTCGACGTCGCGCAGCGTGCAGACGAGCTGCTCGACCACCGGGCGGCCGGACTCGTCGGCCCGGCCGCTCAACCAGGGGGTGAGCCAGAGCTTCATCCAGCGCCAGCGCCCGGCGGCGTCCTGCAGCCGCAGCCGCAGCTGCCGCGGTGCCGACTCGGGACCGACGGTGGCCTGCCCGATCGCCTCGTCCAGCCGGGGCCGGTCGCTCCACCAGACCGCCTTGCGGATCTCGGCGTAGCGGTCCAGCGTGTCCGCCGGGTAGCCGAGCTGCCGGGCCAGCCGGCGGTTGCTCCACAGCAGCTCGCCGCGCGGCACGTCCAGCACCAGCACCGAGTCCGGCCCGACCGACAGCAGCGCGTCGAGGAACCGGCCGGCGTCCTCGGAGACCTCGGTCAGCTCGGTCACGTCGACGCTGACCCCGATCGGCGCGGCCCCGGGTGACGGGTCGGGCAGCCAGGAATACAGCCGGACGGTACGGATCTGCTCGGCGTCGCGGTCCATCAGCCGCAGGTCGCGCAGCATCCGGCCGTGCCGGAGCAGCTCGCGGATCCCGGACTGGAAGGCCGGGACGTCCGGCAGCAGCAGCGACAGGCCGAGGCCGGTGGGACCGTCGGGCAGCTCGACGGCCGGCAGGTCGCCGCCGGCCGGGTAGCCCCAGTCGCGCAGCGGCAGCAGGCTGAGCCCGGTGGCCTCGGCACGGCGGAGCTCGATCGCCGCCAGCTGGCCCCGCGGGGTGCGCAGCTGCCGGACCAGGACGTCCACGGCGGTGACCGGACCGCCGGACAGCATCGCCTCGGCAGCCTGCCGCAGCGGATGGTCGGGGGCCAGCGCCTGGCCGAGCCCCCGCGGGTCGGTCAGCGATTGATCCGCCACCAGCAGCGTGCCGTCACCAGCGATGAGAATCCGGCTCGGTCCTTCAGCCCAGGCATTCGTCATCTTGCGCGACAGCGTAGCGGCAAAACCGCCGGCCGGGGGTGTTCGACGGGCTCCGCGCTGCCGCTGTCGGACACCGGCTCTAGGATCGGCCCTCATGCCGAGCCTGGACGCCAGCTTCACCGCGCTGCCCCTGACCCTGCTGGCCGACGCGGCGCTCGGCCGGGCCCGGGAGCTGGGCGCCGAGCACGCCGATTTCCGGCTGGAGCGCATCCGCACCGGTGCGATCAGCCTGCGCGACGGCCAGCTCGAGAGCGTGGCCGACGACCTCGACTTCGGCCTGGCGGTGCGGGTGGTGCACGACGGTGCCTGGGGCTTCGCCAGCGGCACCGAACGCACCCCCCGGGCGGCCGCCCGGCTGGCCGAGCAGGCGGTGGCCACGGCGCGGGTGAGCCGGGTGCTCAGCTCGGAGCCGGTGCGGCTCGCCGCCGAGCCGGTCCACCCGCAGGCCAGCTGGGTCTCGGCGTACGAGCTCGACCCGTTCGACGTGCCGCAGCCGGAGCGGATCGCCCGGCTGGCCGAGCTGACCGAGCGGCTGCTGGCCGCCGACGGCGTGGACCACGTGAACGCCCGGCTCCAGCACGTGCTGGAGAACAAGTTCTACGCCGACACCGCCGGCACCTCGACCACCCAGCAGCGGGTCCGGATCAACCCGGAGTTCACCGCCGTGCAGGTAGACCTGGCCGGTGGCCGGTTCTTCAGCATGCGCACCATCGCGCCGCCGGTCGGCCGGGGCTGGGAGTACCTGACCGGCACCGGCTGGGACTTCGACGCCGAGATCGCCGAGCTGCCCGAGTTGCTGGCCGAGCACGCCAAGGCGCCGTCGGTCGAGGCCGGCCCGTACGACCTGGTGATCGACCCGTCCAACCTGTGGCTGACCATCCACGAGTCGATCGGCCACGCCACCGAGCTCGACCGGGCGCTCGGCTACGAGGCGGCCTACGCCGGAACCTCCTTCGCCACCAAGGACAAGCTCAACACGCTGCGCTACGGCAGCCCGGTCATGAACGTGACCGGCGACCGGACGGTCGAGCACGGCCTGGCCACCGTCGGCTACGACGACGAGGGGGTGGCGACCTCGGAGTTCGACATCGTGGCCGGCGGGGTGCTGGTCGGCTACCAGCTCAACCGGCAGATGGCCGAGGCGAACGGGCTCGGCCGCTCCAACGGGTGCGCCTTCGCCGACTCGCCCGGCCACATCCCGCTGCAGCGGATGGCGAACGTGTCGCTGCAGCCGGCTCCGGACGGCGGCTCCACCGAGGACCTGATCGCCGGGGTGGAGCGCGGCATCTACGTGGTCGGCGACAACTCCTGGTCGATCGACATGCAGCGCTACAACTTCCAGTTCACCGGCCAGCGGTTCTACCGGATCGAGGGCGGCCGGCTGGCCGGCCAGCTGCGCGACGTCGCCTACCAGGCCACCACCACCGACTTCTGGGGCGCGATGGAGGCGGTGGGCGGACCGCAGACCTACGTGCTGGGCGGGGTCTTCACCTGCGGCAAGGGCCAGCCCGGACAGGTCGCCGCGGTCTCGCACGGCTGCCCCAGCGCCCTCTTCCGCGGCGTCAATGTGTTGAACACGGTCTCCGAAGGCGGTCGATGATGGGCTCCCCCAGCCAGCAGTCCGGTGTCCAGCAGCTGGTCGAGCGGGCGCTGCGCGAGTCCACCGCCGACGGGTGCATCGTGATCGGCGAGGAGCGCACCCAGGCGAACCTCCGCTGGGCGGGCAACAGCCTGACCACCAACGGGCAGATGCACTCGATCAAGCTGACCGTGATCGCGGTGGTCCACACCCCCGGCGGCGCCGCGACCGGCGTGGTGGCCGGCCCGGTGACGGTGGCCGGCGCCGACGACGAGCTGCCGGTCCTGGTGCAGGCCGCCGAGCGGGCTGCCCGGCAGGCCCCGCCGGCCGAGGACGCCTACGACCTGGTGCCGGCGTACGAGCACGGCGACGACTGGGACGCCGAGCCGGCGCGCACCGGGATCGAGGTGTTCGCCGACTTCGCACCGGCCCTGGGCCGCGCCTTCGACCGGGCCCGGGCCACCGGCACCCTGCTGTACGGCTTCGCCGAGCACATCGTGAGCTCGGTGTTCCTGGCCACCTCGACCGGGCTGCGGCGCCGGTTCGACCAGCCGGCCGGCCGCTTCGAGCTGAACGGCAAGAGCGCCGACCTGACCCGCACGGCCTGGACCGGCCAGCACACCCGCGACTTCACCGACGTCGACGTCGAGGCGCACGTGGCGGACCTCGACCGGCGGCTGGACTGGGCCCGCACCCGGATCGAGCTGCCGGCCGGCCGGTACGAGACGCTGCTGCCGCCGTCGGCCGTCGCGGACCTGATGGTCTACCTGTACTGGACGCTGAACTCCCGCGATGCCGAGGAGGGGCGCAGCGTCTTCGCGGCCCGGGGCGGCGGCAACCGGATCGGCGAGCGGCTGAGCGACCTGCCGCTGACCCTCGCCTCGGATCCGGACCGGGACGGCGTGCAGTGCCCGCCGTTCCAGATCACGCCGGCCTCGGGCATCGAATCGGTCTTCGACAACGGCGCCCCGGCCACGGCGACCGAGTGGATAAGCCGAGGAACGCTGGCGAATCTCTATCGGAGCAGGAACTGGGCGGCCCGGTCCGGTGCCGTGTCCCGTCCCTACGTGGACAACCTCATCCTGTCGGTGCCGCCGGAGGCGGGTTCGACGAGCCTGGACGAGATGATCGCCAGCACCCGCCGGGGCCTGCTGGTGACCTGCCTCTGGTACATCCGCGAGGTCGATCCGCAGACGCTGCTGCTCACCGGCCTGACCCGGGACGGGGTCTACCTGATCGAGGACGGCGAGGTGCGCGGCGTGGTCAACAACTTCCGCTTCAACGAGTCCCCGGTGGACCTGCTGTCGCGGGTCACCGAGGTCGGCGTGCCCAGCCCGACGCTGCCCCGGGAGTGGTCCGACGACTTCGTCCGGGCGGTCATGCCGCCGCTGCGAGTGCCCGACTTCAACATGTCCACTGTGAGCCAGGCCTCATAAGCAGGCAGGTGGCCGGTGCCACATGCTCGCGGCCAGGCTGCGCGTTGCTGCGTGCAGACAGCACTCTTGCCGCAGCCGTGCGCACGTGATCCCTTCTTGTGATAGTTGCCGCATCGCCCGGGCAAGCGTGTAAGCGCTGCCGGTAGTTACCTTTTCCAGCATCCCCCGGGACTGTGACGCCGAGACACGGCGTCTGCTTGGGTTTTATCGCCAGTCGATGCGGACTGACAAGGAGTGCAGCCATGACCATGACCACCGAAGGCCTCGCCACTGCGCCCACCGAGCACGCGGAACTGTTGCGCTTCGTGCGCGAGAGCGCGGAACTCACCCAGCCGGACGAGATCGTCTGGTGCGACGGCAGCAAGGAGGAGTGGACCCGCGTCACCGACCTGCTGGTCGAGGCGGGCACCTTCATCCGGCTGAACGACGAGAAGAAGCCGAACTCGTTCTACTGCGCCTCGGACCCGAGCGACGTGGCCCGGGTGGAGGACCGCACCTTCATCTGCTCGCGCGAACCGGGCGACTGCGGGCCGACCAACAACTGGATGGACCCGGACGACATGAAGGCGGTGCTCACCGAGCGCTTCCGCGGCTCGATGCGCGGCCGCACCATGTACGTCATCCCCTACTGCATGGGCCCGCTCACCGCCGAGCAGCCGATGCTGGGGGTCGAGCTCACCGACTCGCCGTACGTGGTCGCCTCGATGCACATCATGACCCGGATGGGCAGCCGGGCGCTGGAGAAGTTCGTCATCGACGGCGTCGACCAGCACTACGTCGCCGGCCTGCACTCGGTCGGCGCGCCGCTGCTGTCCGAGGACGCCGCCGACGTCGCGTGGCCCTGCAACGAGACCAAGTACATCGTGCACTTCCCCGAGGAGCAGCTGATCTGGTCGTTCGGCTCGGGCTACGGCGGCAACGCGCTGCTCGGCAAGAAGTGCCACTCGCTGCGGATCGCCTCGGTGAAGGGCCGCAACGAGGGCTGGCTCGCCGAGCACATGCTGATCCTGAAGCTGACCAGCCCGGAGCAGAAGACCTACTACGTCGCGGCCGCGTTCCCGTCGGCCTGTGGCAAGACCAACCTGGCCATGCTCGACCCGACGCTGCGGGACTGGAAGGTCGAGACGATCGGCGACGACATCGCCTGGATCCGGTTCGGCGAGGACGGCCGGATGTACGCGGTCAACCCGGAGAACGGCTTCTTCGGGGTGGCGCCGGGCACCGACTGGCACACCAACCCGAACGCGATGCGCACCATCGCCAAGGGGAACTCGATCTTCACCAACGTCGCGCTGACCGACGACGGCGACATCTGGTGGGAGGGCATGGGCGAGCCGCCGGCGCACCTGACCGACTGGAAGGGCAACGACTGGGCGGCCGACTCCGGGACGCTGGCCGCGCACCCGAACTCCCGCTACTGCACGCCGATCGAGCAGTGCGAGACCAAGGCGCCCGAGTGGGACGACCCGAAGGGGGTGCCGCTGGACGCGATCTTCTTCGGCGGCCGCCGCAAGGACACCATCCCGCTGGTCACCGAGGCGCGCGACTGGCAGCACGGGGTCTTCATGGGGGCGACCCTGTCGTCGGAGACCACCGCGGCGGCCGTCGGCCAGGTCGGCGTGGTGCGCCGCGACCCGATGGCGATGCTGCCCTTCATCGGCTACCACGCCGGTGACTACTTCGCGCACTGGATCGAGGTCGGCAAGAACGCCGACGCGGTGAAACTGCCCAAGGTGTTCTACGTGAACTGGTTCCGCCGCGATGCCGACGGGAAGTTCGTCTGGCCGGGCTTCGGCGAGAACATCCGGGTGCTCAAGTGGGCGATCGAGCGGATCGAGGGCAAGGCGGCCGCGGTCGACACCGCGATCGGCCGGGTGCCGACCCCGGAGTCGATCGACGCCGAGGGCCTGGACATGGCCGCCGACGACCTGGCCAAGGCGCTCGAGGTCGACCTCGACCAGTGGCGGGCCGAGGTGCCCGGCATCGAGGAGTGGTTCGACAAGATCGGCGACAAGGTGCCGACCTCGCTGCGGGACGAGCTCGCGTCGCTGAAGCTGCGGCTGCAGTAACCCAGCGCTGGCCGAAGGCCCCGGTGACGATCCGTTCGTCACCGGGGCCTTCGCCGTCTCCGGCCCGGTGGATCGGCCTGCCTGGTGCATCCGCCTGGGGGTTGCGCCTGGTGCAGCCGGGGCCCGACAGTAGAACGGGCCCCGGCGAGAAGCAGAACGGGCCCCGGCGAGAAGTTCGCCGGGGCCCGCTCTCGGTGGAGCCGATTACCAGTGCAGGCGCCACACCTGGCCGGAGGTGCCGGGCACCGAGGCACCGCTGCTCGGGTCGGTCAGGCCGGTGTCGGGCGAGGTGGAGTACGCCGAGACGTAGACGTTGCCGAAGTGGTCGGTGGCGACGCCGGCCGGGAACGGCACGTCGGTGTCGGTCCGGGTGCCGTTCGGGGTGACCCGGCTGAGCACGCCCGGCACGCCCGGGGTGGACGGCGTGGCATAGAGCTGGCTGACGTACAGGTTGCCGCTGTCGTTCACCGCGACGCCGGTGACGTCGGAGAAGCCGGTGTAGGTGTGCAGCAGGTGCCGGCCGTCAGCGCTGATCTTGGCCACCTGGCCCTGGCCGGGCACCAGGCCGGCCAGGCCGCCGACGTAGACGTTGCCCTGCTTGTCCACGGCGAGCGAGTCGGGAACGAACTGGCAGCCGGGCAGGTTCGGCGGCGGCTGCTGGACGCTGGGGTCCATGCACGGCTGGGTGGTGATGTTGTCGAACACCCGCCACACCGAGACGTGGCCGGCCTTGTCGACCTTGAGCACGTCGTTGCCGGCCGCGTCGGCGACCAGCGTGTAGTCGCGGAACTTCAGCACCGCGTACGGGTCCGAGTCGACGGCCTGGCCGTCGGGGTTGTTCGCCCGCTCGAAGGCGGCGATGTCCGCGACCACCGTCGGGGTCTGGGTGAAGTTCGAGCGCAGCAGCTTGCCGTCCTGCACCTCGACCGACGGCGGCAGCGTCACGCCGTCCGGCGTGGCGGTCTCCTGGATGTCGATGCTGGAGTAGTGCTGCGCGGACACGCCGTCGGAGCCGATGCCGTTGGTGCCGTCCGGCGCGGCGGCCGAGATCAGGCCGGTGACGACCCGGTGCGGCGTGCTGTCGTTGACGAACTGCGGCGCCCAGACCGCGGAGACGGCACCGGTGAGGCCGATGGTCTGGGTGCCCTCCTCCGGATTGCTGATGACGGCGAGGTCGCCGCCCTTGCCGGCCTCGGCGATCAGCAGCGCGTCCTCGCCGGTGAGCGAGAGCTGGCGCGGGTTGTTCAGGCCGGAGACGACGACCCGGTGGGTCGGCGAGGTGGTGGCGGCCGAGGCGACCGCCGTACCGGTGACACACAGTGGCAGGGCCACGGCGCAGACTGCAACGCTCGACAGCGCAAGGTGTCGACGGCGCATAGGAAATACCCCCGAAATAGGAAGATTTGCATGGACCGCGGCAAACCTAGCCAGCCGCGGTCCACGCCTGCATCCGTTCAGGGGTTAATGCATCACCTTCTACGGGCGCTGCGGGAAGATGCCCTGCAGCGCGATGATGAACGAGACGCACAGGTAGGGCGGCATGTTGTTGTGCGGTTGGCTGCCGCCGGTGACCCCGATCTCCATCGGGTTCATCATCTGGTTCGGCGTGTTGGTGGAGTACAGGTTCGTCCCACCCTTGCCGAAGCTCGCCTGGGACCAGATGCGGTTCGTCGGATCGCCGCTGTCCCCGGCCGCGTCGAGGGCATTCGGCCGGTGGGTGTGGGCCGGCATCTCGGAGTTGAGCAGGGTGACGGTCTGCTCGCCGCCCTGCTCGCCGAGGAAGCGCTGGGAGAGCCCGGCGCCCTGCCCCTGCTGGATCGGTGCGCTGCCGCGCAGGTCGGGCAGCGCGAAGGTGGACCTGCCGTCGCCGCCGTAGGTGGTGCCGAGCAGGGAGAAGAGGGCGGTGTTCTGCGAGATCGCCATCAGTTGGCCGTTGCACAGCGCCCACCCGGTGGGAGCGAAGTTGCCGGCGAACATCCGGATCTCGGCGAGGAAGGGATCGGTCATCGAAGTCTCCAGTCGTATGCGGGCGGGCCGGCTAGCTGCGCGAGGGGAAGATGCCCTGCAGTGCGATCACGAAGTTGAGCACCAGGAACGGCGCCCGGTTCTCGTGCGGCAGGCTGCCTCCTGCGTTGGCGATGGCCGCCGCGTTCATGGTCGTGTTCGCGGTGGGCGCGAACATCGGCTGACCACTCGGAGCCCAGGCAGTGTTGTTCGGGCTCAGTCCGGTCGCGGCGGCGGCGGCCATCGCGAGGTGGTTGTGCGCCGGCATCTCGCCGATGGTCAGGGTGTGGCTCTCCTCCCCGCCGACGTTGCCCGGCTGGAAGCCCTGGCCCTGGTGGATCGGCATGCGGGCCTGCAGGTTCGGCAGGCAGAACGTGGTGGTGCCGTTGCCGCCGTACTGGGTGCCGAGGATGGAGAACAGTGCCTGGTTCTGGTTGATCGGCAGCGTCTGCCCGTTGCAGAAGGCCCAGCCCTTGGGCGCGAAGTTGAACGAGATGACCTTGATCTCGCCGATGTAGGGATCGCTCATGGTGGATGCTCCGCGGGTCGGTCGGCTCAGGACGGGGACGGGTAGATGCCGAACAGCGAGATGATGAAGTTGATGACCAGGTACGGCGGCATGTTGTCGTGCGGCTGGTTGCCGCCGGACGGGGTCAGCGACGCTGCCGTCAGCTGCGTGGTCGGTGCCGCGGAGGCGTAGCCGCTCTGCGTCCAGGCCGCCCAGACGTTGCCGGCGGGTGGGTTCAGCGTGCCCGTCTGGCCGTTGGCCGCGGCCTGGTGGGTGTGCACCGGCAGCTGCTGGGACGTCAACGTCACGCTCTCGGCGCCGGCCATCATGCCCAGCGGGTAGTTCTGCCCCTGGTGCACCGGGATCCGGGACTGCAGGTTGGGCAGGGCGAAGGTGTTCACCCCGTCGCCGCCATAGGTGGTGCCGATCAGGTTGAACAGGGTGTCGTAGTCACTGATGCTCAGCAGTTGCCCCTGGCAGAGCAGCCAACCGACCGGGGCGAAGTTGCCGCCGAACATCCGGATCTCACCGATGTACGGGTTACTCATCGCGCATTCTTCCTCGCAGTCTCGACAGGGAATGCCCGGCCGGTCAGCCGGGCATGCGGTTGAACACCGCGTGGTATTCCAGCGGGTAATCGGGGTCGTCCGGCCGATCGCGGGCCGGTACCAGGAAGATCGGCTCCGGCTCGATACCGGTGGCCTCGACCAGATAGATCGCCTGCTCTATCGGCGCACCCCGGCCGGCCTTGAACGTCAGGACGAAGGAATTCCTGGCGCCGTCCGGTCCGGTCGCGCTGCATTCGAGGAGCCGCATCGGCACCTGGCCGCCGTCCGGCAGGCGCAGCACGAATTCGTCGCCGACCCGGGATTCCAGAGCATCGAACGAGAAATCACTCATGGTTACTTTCTGCACTCCATTGCAACTCTGCGTAATCACTTGTTTCGCCGGCGATCGTGAAGCCGTGCCTGAGGTAGAGCTCGCGGGCCCCGGGGTTGTCGTGCCGGACGCTGAGGCCCAAGGTGGTGCCGTCCGCGGCCGCCTCCGCGCACAGCCACCGCAGCACCGCGCTGCCGAGGCCGCGCCGGCGCCGGTCGGCGCGGATCGCCAGGTCCAGCAGCCGGTGGCACTCCGGCGTCCGGTGCCGCCAGACCCGGCCCGCCGGCGCCGGCCGACCGTCCTCCGTGACCTCGAGGATCTCGTCGACCGAACCGGGCGCCGTGCGGAGGTACTGCTGGCGCTGGGCCGCCAGCTGCATGCCGACGATCTGGTCGCGGACCGGCTCGGGCAGCAGGCCGAGCTCGGGGCGCGCCTGCAGGAACAGTGCCCGCAGGAAGGGCTCGTCCGCCTCGGTTGCCGGTCGATGGGTGAAGGAAGCTGTCACCGTAAGGCTCCTCCAGGCGGCGTCAGCCGAACAATTTGTCCCGAGAATGGGTGAACCTCCAACAACGAAGGCGAGTGCGTGGTATCAAAGCTGCCGCGAGAGTTGGTGTATCTGCCCGACGAGGTTAGAGTCTGCAGGCTAGTTCACCCCCACCACACGCCTCAGCGGAGTAGGCGCGCCGAGGTGGCACCCCACAGGACCCGACGCGGCAGCGACTCTCGCCTACCGCGCGAGCAGAAGGACAAGCGATGAGTGGTACGGGTTCGGCGAAGGCCGGTCGGCACGCCCTCGGTCGATCGCGGCGGCGGCCGCGCGGCATCCTCGTCCTCGGCCGCAGCGCGCTGGTCCTGGGCCTGGTGGCGCTGGGTCAGCTGGTGCTGCTGCCGGGCACTGCCCAGGCGGCGGGCAGCACCTTCACCGTCAGCACCACGGCTGACATCGCCGCGAACGCGGGGGCCTGCGGCAACAGCGGCATCACCACCCCGCCCTCGCCGCTCTCGCTGCGGGAGGCAACCTGCCTGGCGAACAACGTCGGCGGCACGGTCACCATCGTGATCCCTGCCGGGCACTACACGCTGACCAGCGGCGAACTTGCGCCCGGCAAGGCATCGGGCCAGACCATCACGATCACCGGTGCCGGCTCGGCCAGCACGATCATCGACGGCAACAACGCCAGCCGGGTGCTCAACATCGACGGTGGCTCGGTTGGCGGGGTGAACGCGAGCATCAGCGGCGTCACCATCACCAAGGGCCACGACACCACCTACGGCGGCGCCGGCATCCTGGACGGGTCCTACACCTCGTCCACCAGTGATTCGCTGAGCATCAGCAACAGCGTCATCTCCAACAACACGGCGGTCGGCAGCAGCCAGCCCGGCGGCGGCATCCAGATGTACGGCGGCCAGCTCACGATCACCAACACCACGATCAGCGGCAACACCTCGAACGTCGAAGGCTCCGGCGTCTACTACCAGGCGACGGGCACCGCCTCGCCCGAGGGCCTGACCGCGACCGGCTCGACCTTCTCCGGCAACAACGTCGCCAACACCGTCACCAGCGGCGCGAGTGGTGGAGCGCTCGCCCTGGTCGGCGTCGCCGGCACCACCTACACGGTGACGGGCGACCAGTTCACGGGCAACAGTGCGAGCTCCAACGGCAGCGCGGCCGGCGTCGGTGCCGCGATCTTCCAGCCGTCCGGCAGCCTCACCGCCAGCCAGAACACCTTCACCGGCAACACCGTGACCGGCAGCGGCTCGGCGGGCCCGGCCGTGTACTCCAGCAGCACCGCCTCGCTGCACTACAACCGGATCACCGGCAACTCCGGCAGCGGCAGCGTCGCCACCACGACGTCGATGGACGTCGGCGAGAACTGGTGGGGCTGCAACGCCGGCCCGAACCAGGCCGGCTGCGACAGCACCTCCGGCGCCACGACCAACGCGGGCGCCTACCTCAAGCTGGTGGCCACCGCCAGCCCGGCGCACGTGGTCGGCCCGAACGGCACCGCCACCATCAGCGCAGACCTCACCACCGACTCGCTCGGGGCCACCGTCGGCGGCTCCAACCTCGGTGCGTTCGAGACGCTGCCGGTCAGCTTCGCCGACCCGCCGGGCGACGCCACCGTCACCCTGAGCACCGGCGCGCACACCGCCGCGATGGCCTCGGGCCACGCCAGCATCGACTACCACTCCAACACGACCGTCGGCCCGGACAACGACACCGTCACGCTCGACAACGCGACCGTCACCGTCACGCTCGAGGTCGACGAGGCCCCGACGATCACCAGCGCGAACAGCGCGAACTTCGACCTGGGCAGCGCGGGCAGCTTCACCGTCACCACCACCGGCTACCCGACCGCCGCGCTCACCGAGTCGGGCACCCTGCCGGCCGGCGTGACGTTCACCGACAACGGCGACGGCACGGCCACCCTGGCCGGCACCCCGACCGCCTCCGGCACCTACCCGGTGACCCTGACCGCGAGCAACGGCTACGCGCCGAACGCGACCCAGACGCTGACCATCCACGTCGGCCAGCCGCCGGCGTTCACCAGCTCGTCGACGGCGACGTTCGTGATCGGTCAGGCGGGCAGCTTCACGGTCACCACGAGCGGGGTGCCCACGGTCAGCACGATCACGGAGTCGGGTTCGCTGCCGGCGGGGGTCACCTTCACCGACAACGGCAAC
>DATJNU010000109.1:0-14712 GCA_035507775.1 Jatrophihabitans sp. | reverse complement strand
AGGTCCAGCTCCGAGAGCCTGCCCTCCAGGAACAGGTAGAGCGCCTTGTCGACCGCGGCCTTCTCCTCGGCGTCCAGGCCGTAGTCGAGCATCTTTTCGTAGACGTACTGCAGGTTCGGCGCCTCGACCTCGGCCTCCTCGAAGATCACGAACGGCTGCCGGTCCAGCGGGGTCGGGGTCAGCGCGGTGTGGAAGCTGCGGTACTCGGTCGGAAAGCCCAGCTGCTTCTTTACCAGCGACGGGATCTGCAGGGCGATGCCGCTGGCCGAGTGGGTGCCGTAGGAGCGCTTGTTCGCGGTGACCACGAACGCGTTCACCACCGCCGTCTCCACCTCGGGGAAGTGCTCGTGCACGATCTCCTGGTTGAGGTCGTAGAACCGCTTGGCCGACGGGATGAACAGCACGCAGTTCTCGAACATCGTCGACAGCGGGAAGTACGTACCGATGGTGGACGCCGCGAAGCTCTCCTGGATCGCCGCCTGGCAGCGCAGCTGGCGGGCGAGGTTGTCGGCCAGGCCGTCGTCCAGGTTCATCCGCTGCACCACCGTCGGGGTGGTCTCGGGCCGGAAGCAGCTGGGGTTGAGGGCGCGGTTCGGCGGCAGCCGGGACGCCAGCTCGGCCGGGTCCACGGTGTAGTTGTCGAGCACCGGCATCAGCTTCTCGGCGTGCGCGCCGGCCGAGGAGTGGAGGAAGGTGCCGGTCTGCTGGTAGGTGCCGGTGACGGTCTCGTCCTGCACGTCGGTCATGGCGATCTGCTCTCCTCATCGATCTCTGTCCCGGGCCGCCCGAGCGGGCGGCCCGGCCACGGTGTCGGAATCCCTCAGGCCAGCGCCGGCTCGGCCGCGCCGGCCTCGGCACCCTCGATGCGGGCGAGGTAGCCGCGCACGAAGCGCTCGTCGACCGGCGGGGCCGGGAACCGGTCGCCGCCGAGCACGTTCGCCCCCGGCGGCAGCCCCTCCAGCAGGTACGCCGCGCTCTGCTCGGTCAGGCCGTCGAGCACGGCGGCGATCCGGGCCAGCGCCCCGGTCGGGTGGGCGGCCGCGTGGGCCAGTGCCCGGTCCCGCCACTCGGCGAACGGCAGCAGCTCAGCCCCGCCACCCACCGCGCCGACCACCGCGAAGAACTCCTCGAAGGTCGGCGCCTGGGCGTTGACGAAATCCCAGTCCCGGCCGGTGGAATCGCCACCGCCGGCCAGCAGCTCGGCGATGGTCCGGCTCAGGTAGTCCACCGGCAGCACCCCGGTGAGCCGGGCCGGCAGCGCCGGGAAGCTGCCCAGCTCCAGGGCGCCGACGATCAGGTTGTGCAGGAAGTCGCCGCGGTCGAGCCGGAAGTGCCCGCTGCCGGCCGCGGCCGCCACGAACGGCAACCGGTAGACCGCGGCCCGGGCACCGCGCCAGCGGGCCGCCGCCACCAGCTGCTCGGCCATCCACTTGGAGGTGAGGTAGCCGTACTCCCGGTCGTCCTCGCTCACCTCGTAGCCCAGGTACCTGGGCAGCGTGGCGAAGGTGGAGACCAGGTGGACGGTCTTGCCCCGGCCGTGCGCGGCCAGCCGCAGCACCTCGTGGGTGCCGACCACGTTCGGGCCGAGGTAGTCGGCCAGCGGGCGCATCCAGTCGACCAGCGCGCCGGAGTGGCAGATCGCGTCGACCTGCCCGGCCAGCTGCTCGAACGCCTGCTCGGTCAGCCCGAACCGGGGCTGGGCCAGGTCGCCGGCCACCGGGTTGAGCAGCGGCCCGAACTCCTCCCGCCACAGGCCGTAGGCATCCAGCGCCGAGACCAGCCGCTGCATCCCCTGGCCCGGGTCGTCGGCGCGGACCAGGCAGTAGCAGACGATGCCGGAGCCGAGCAGCTCGTGCAGCAGGAACGCCCCGACGAAGCCGGTGGCGCCGGTGACGAAGACCGACTCCGGGCTGGCCGCCGCCCCGGCGGCGTTGTCGAACCGCAACTCGGGAGCCAGGCAGCCCTTGCGCGCCCCCGCCAGGTCCGGCCTGGCGGCGACCGCCGGGGCCGGTCCGGCCAGGGCCGGCTCGGCCGGGGCGGCCGGGGCGGCCGGGCCGGGCGTGCCGACCCCGGCCTCCAGCAGCTTCGCCAGCAGGAACGCGCCGAGCGCCTTCAGGTTCGGGTGGTCGAAGGCGATCTTGGCCGGCAGCGCGAGCCCGGTGAGGTCGGCCAACTGGTTGCGCATCAGCACCGCGGTGAGCGAGTCGATGCCGATGTCCTGCAGCGGCAGGTGCACGTCCACGTCGTCCGGCGAGCCGAAGCCCAGCGTCTTGGCCACCTCCTCGCGGACGGTGGCCAGCACCAGGGCCTCCTGCTCCTCGGCCGGGGTGTCGCCGAGCAGCGTGCGCAGGTCGGCCGCGCCGGCACCGCGGGCCCGGCCACCGGCGTTGGCGCTCATCAGCGACCGGAACAGCGGCGGGATGCCGCCGTGGTCCTCGTAGTAGCGCTGCAGCCGGCTGAGGTCGAACGCGGCCGCCATGGTGAGCGGCCTGCCGCCGCGCACCGCCCGTTCGAGCAGTTCCAGGCCCTCGTCCGGCGCCAGCCGGTCCAGGCCCAGCTGGGCGAACCGGGCCCGGTCGAACTCGTTCAGCCCGGCCGCCATCCCGTCACCCTCCCAGGGGCCCCAGGCCACCGAGGTCGCGGGCAGCCCGCCGGCCCGGCGCAGGTGCGCCAGCGAGTCGAGGAAGGCGTTGGCGGCGGCGTAGTTGCCCTGCCCCGGCGCGCCCAGCACGCTGGCGATCGAGGAGAACAGCAGGAACAGGTCGAGGTCGGCGTCCCGGGTCAGCTCGTGCAGGTGCCAGGCACCGTCCAGCTTCGGCCGGAACACCGCCGCGCACCGCTCGGGTGTCAGCGCGCTGAGCGCCCCGTCGTCCAGCACGCCGGCCGCGTGCACCACCCCGCGCAGCGGGCGGCCGGGACCGAACCCGGCCAGCACCTCGGCGACCGCGTCCCGGTCGGAGGAGTCACAGGCCAGCACGGTGGCCTTGGCCCCGAGCGCGGCCAGCTCGGCCACCGCCGCGTCCGCCCCGGGCGCCTGCGGGCCCCGGCGCGAGGTCAGCACCAGGTCCTGCACGCCGTGCTCGGTGACCAGCCACTGCGCGACCCGGCGGCCGAGGTCGCCGAGCCCGCCGGTGATCAGCACCGCCCCGTCGGTGCGGACGAACGCCCGCTGCTCCGACGGCACCAGCACCACCTTGCCCACGTGCCGGGCCTGTGCCATGAAGCGCAGTGCCTCGGAGGTCTGGGCCATGCCGAAGGTGCGCAGCGGCAGCGGGTCGAGCCGGCCGTCGGCGAACAGTGCGGCGATGGCCACCAGCATGGTGTGGGTCAGGTCGGGCCCCGCCTCGGGCAGGTTGTAGACGGTGTAGGTGACGCCAGGGTGGTGCTCGTCGATCCAGGACTGCTGGCGCAGGTCGATCTTGCCCATCTCCAGGAACCGGCCGCCGCTGCCCAGCAGGCCCAGGCTGGCGTCGATGAACTCGGTCGCGAGCGAGTTCAGCACCACGTCGAAGCCGCCGCCGAACCGCCGCACGAAGCCGAGGTCGCGGGACGAGGCGATGTGGTCCTCGGCCAGGCCGAGCTCGCGCAGCGCCGGCCACTTCGGCTCGCTGGCCGTGCCGTAGACCTCCGCTCCGTGCAACCGGGCCAGCTGCACCGCCGCCATGCCGACACCACCGGCCGCGGCGTGGATCAGCACCCGCTCGCCCGGCCGCAGCCCGCCGAGCTCGTGCAGGCCGTACCAGGCGGTGAGGAAGGTCATCGGGACGGTCGCGGCCTCGGCGAAGCTCAGCCGCTCCGGCATCCGCACCACCAGGCGGGCGTCGACGACCACCTCGGCGGCGAACGAGCCCCGGGCCAGGCCGAGCACCGGGTCGCCGACCCGCAGGTCCTTGACCGCACTGCCCACCTCGGTGACCACGCCGGCGAACTCCAGGCCGAACGCCGGGATCTCGACCATGCCCAGGGCGTTGAGCACGTCGAGGAAGTTCACCCCGGTGGCCTTGACCTGGGCCCGGATCTCGCCCGCGGCCAGCGCCCGGGCCGGCAGCGGCTTCACCGCCAGCGGTTCGTCGAGCCGGCCCTTGGCCGCGATCTCGAGCTGCCAGCCACCCTCGGCGGGCAGCTCCAGCTCGCCGCCGGCGCCGACCCGCTGCAGCTGCGGCACCAGCACCTGGCCGTACCGCAGCGCGCACTCCGGCTCGGCCGCCAGCATCACCGCCGGGGCCAGCAGCGCCCGGTCGGCCTCGTCGCCGCCGAGGTCGATCAGCCGCAGGGTCAGCTCCGGGTGCTCGTTGCGCGCGGTGCGCAGCAGGCCCCACAGCGGCGCCCCGCCCAGCCCGGTGGCCTCGTCGTCGGCACCGGTGCCGACCGCGTTCCGGGTCAGGAAGACCAGCGGCGGCTGGAAGCCGGCCTCGGCGGCCTGGTGCAGCAGCGCCAGCGCGGGGGCGGTGAGGCGGTGCGCCTCGGCCGGTGCGGCACCGGCGGCGTCCCACAGGCAGAGCAGGCCGTCCAGGTCCTCGGCGTCGTCCAGCTCGGTGACCCGGATCGCCTGGATGCCGGCGCGGGCCAGCGCGGTGCGCGCCTCCTTCGCCCAGGGCACGTCGCCGGCCGGGCTGAGCAGGCCCCAGGAACCGCCCAGCTCGACGTGCTCGATGTCGACCGGGCGCCAGGTGACGTCGAACTGGAACCGGTCCACCCCGGCCGCGGCCAGCCGGCGCAGCGCCGCCCGGTCCATCCGGCGGGCGTGCAACCGGTGCAGCCGGCCGACGTTCACCCCGGCGGAGTTGTAGATCTCCAGCGACGCCCAGAATTCGCCGTCGCCCAGCTCGAAGTCGGCGACCCGCACCCAGATCTCGGCCAGCCCCGGCTCCCGCAGGGTCAGCCGCTCGGCCTCGTACGGCACGAAGAGGTCGTCGCCGGTGCGGTTCTGCAGCCGCTGGGTGAGCAGCAGCGAGTGCATCGCCGAGTCCAGCAGGGCCGGGTGCAGGCCGTACCGGATCGCGGTCTGCTCCGCGCTCTCCGGCAGCGCCGCCCGGGCCCACACCTCACCGCCGACGTGCCAGGCCTCCCCGATGCCCTGGAAGGTCGGGCCGTAGCCGTAGCCGAGCGCGGCCAGGTCGGCGTAGAGCGCCGAGGCGTCGATCTGCTGGGCCTCGCGCGGCGGCAGGCTCACCCGGTGCTCGGCGTGCTCGGCCCGGGGCACGATCCGGCCCTCGGCGTGCAGCTGCCAGGCGCCGTCCTCGCCCTCCGGCGCGCTGTAGACCTGCACCGGCCGGCCACCGCCCGACGCGGGGCCCACCGTCACCTGCAGCCGGGCCCGGACGCCGGGGCCGAGCACCAGCGGCGCGACGATGAGCACGTCGGCCAGGTCCCAGTCGCCGTCCTCGGTCGCGTCGCCGGCCGCCCGCATCGCCTCGAAGAACGCGGTGCCCGGCAGCAGGACCGCGTCCATCACCCGGTGCTCCTGCACCCAGACGGGCTCCTGCGCGGTCACCACGTTGGTGTAGACGGCGAGCTCGGTGCCGGCGATCCGGACGCCGCCGCCGAGCAGCACGTGCCCGGTGTCGGTCAGGCCGGCCCCGATCTCGCGGGCCGGCGGTGGCTCGAACCAGAACCGCTCCCGCTGGAAGGCGTAAGTCGGCAGCGCCACCCGATCACCGCCGAACGGCGCGAAGTAACCGCGCCAGTCGATCGGCACGTCCAGCACGTGCAGCTCGGCGAGGCTGCGCTGCAGCACCGCGGCGGCGTCCTTGCCCTGCTGCAGCGAGGGAATCCAGGACGGCGACCGCTGCCCGTCCAGGCAGGCCGCGCCCAGGCCGGACAGCACCGGCTGCGGACCGAGCTCCAGGAAGGTGTTGACGCCCTGCCGGTGCAGGGTCTGCATGCCGTCGGCGAACCGGACCGCCTGCCGCACCTGGCGCACCCAGTAGTCGGCACGCGCCAGCTCGCCCGGCCCGGCCAGCTCGCCGGTCAGGCTGCTGACCACGGTGACCGAGGCCGGGTGGAAGGTCACCGTCTCGGCGACCTGCCGGAACGCCGCCAGCATGCCGTCCATGTGGTGGGAGTGGAAGGCGTGCGAGACGGTCAGCCGCTTGGCCTTGCGGCCCTGGCCGGCGACGTGCGCCACCAGCCGCTCGACGGCCGCGGCGTCGCCGGAGACCACCGTCTGGGTCGGGGTGTTCAGGCCGGCAACGTCCAGCGCGCCGGCCAGGCCGAGCTGCTCGATGGCAGCCGCCGTCTCGGCCGCGCTCGCCTCGACCGAGGCCATCGCGCCGCGGCCGTGCTCGCCGTCGGTGGGCAGCGCCTGCATCAGCCGGCCGCGGGCGGCGACCAGTCGGCAGGCGTCGGCCAGGTCGAGAATGCCGGCCACGTGGGCGGCGGCGAACTCGCCGATGCTGTGGCCGAGCACGAACTCCGGCACCACCCCCCAGCTCTGCCAGAGCCGCCAGAGCGCGACCTGCACCGCGAACAGCGCCGGCTGGGTGAAGTCGGTGCGGTCCAGCAGCGCCGCGTCGTCGCTGCCGGGCTCGGCCCACATCACCTGCAGCAGCGGCCGGTCCAGCTCGGTGAAGTGCCCGACCACCTCGTCGAGCGCCGCGCGGTAGGCCGGGTAGGTCTCGTACGCCTCGCGGCCCATGCCGGGCAGCTGGCTGCCCTGGCCGGTGAAGAGCATCGCCAGCCGGGGCTCGCCGTGGTCGCCGGTACGCACCGCGCCGGCCGGCAGCTCGCCGGTGCGCGCGAACGAACCGAGCTTGTCGAGCAGCTCGGACTTGTCCTTGACCAGCAGCGCCAGCCGCCGCCGGAAGTGGCTGCGGGTGGTGGCCAGCGACCGGGCCACGTCGCCGACCCGGTCCTGGATGTTCATGCCCATATGCAGGTGCAGGGTCTCGGCCTGCTTGCGCAGCGCGGCGTCGGTGTTGCCGGAGATCAGGACCGGCACGGTGGGCGGCAGCGGCGCGACCGCCTCCGCCGCGGCACCGACCGGGGCCGGCGGTTCCTCCACGACGACGTGCGCGTTGGTGCCGCCGATGCCGAACGAGCTGACCCCGGCCCGGCGCGGTGCGCCGGTGCGGTGCCAGGGCCGTTCCTCCTGCAGCAGCGCCAGGTTCGCCTCGGCCCAGTCCACCGCGGGGGTGGGCTCGGTGACGTGCAGGGTGCGCGGCAGCCGGTCGTGCCGCATGGCGAGCACGACCTTCAGCACGCCGGCCAGCCCGGCCGCGGCCTGGGTGTGGCCGAGGTTCGACTTGACCGAGCCGATCCAGAGCGGCTGGTCGGGGTGGCTGCCGCCGAAGACGTCGGCCAGCGCGGTGCCCTCGATCGGGTCGCCGAGCTTGGTGCCGGTGCCGTGCGCCTCGATGTAGTCGATGTCGGCCGGTTGCAGGTCCGACGCGGCCAGCGCCGCCCGGATCACCCGCTGCTGGGCCGGTCCGCTCGGCGTGGTGAGGCTGGCGGCGTGCCCGTCGTGGTTCACCGCGGTGCCGCGCAGCACGGCCAGGATCGGGTCGCCGTCGCGCTGGGCGTCGGACAGCCGCTTGAGGATCACCGCGGCGGAGCCCTCGCTCCAGCCGGTGCCCTCGGTGTCGGCGGAGAACGACCGGCACCGGCCGTCCGGCGACATGCCGCGCAGCCGGCTGAACTCGACGTGCAGCTCCGGCGACAGCATCAGGCTGACGCCGCCGGAGACGGCCAGGTCGCACTCCCCGTTGCGCAGCGCGTTGCAGGCCAGGTGGGTGGTCACCAGCGACGACGAGCAGGCGGTGTCGAGGGTGATGGTCGGGCCCTCCAGGCCGAAGACGTAGGACACCCGGCCCGACATGGTGCCGCCTGCCGAGCCGGGCCCGACGTAGCCGTCCAGGTCGGTCAGGCCACCGGCCATGGTCAGCCCGTACTCGTGGTAGGCCGAGCTCTTGCCGACCCCGATGAAGGCGCCGGTCAGGCTGCCGCGCAGCTGGTCCATGGTGTAGCCGGCGCGCTCGAACGCCTCCCAGCTGGTCTCCAGGATCATCCGCTGCATCGGGTCGAGGGAGCGCGCCTCGCGCGGCGAGATGCCGAAGAAGGCGGCGTCGAAGAGATCCACCGGGGTGACGAACCCACCGCTGCTGCAGTACGACTTGCCCTGCGCCTCCGGGTCCGGGTCGTAGAGGGCGGCGGCGTCCCAGCGCTCCTTCGGCACCTCGACGATGCCGTCGCCGCCGCGTTCGAGCAGCTCCCAGTACTCCTCCGGCGTGGTCACGCCACCGGGCAGCCGGCAGGCCATCCCGATGATCGCGATGGCCTCGTCCTCGGCGGCCCGGCGGCGGGCCGGCACCGGTTGCGGAGCGGTCCGCGAGGCCCCGGCCAGGTCGGCCGCCAGCGCCCGGACGGTGAAGTGCTCGAAGAGCCGGGCCGGCGAGATCGACCGTCCCAGCCGCTTCGACAGCTCGGTGGCGACCCGGACGACCCGCAGCGAGTCGCCGCCGATCTCGAAGAAGTTGTCGGTGATGCCGATCCGGTCGTGGCCGAGCACCTCGGACCAGACGGCCAGGATGTCGTGCTCCAGCTCGGTGGCGGGCTTCGCACCGACCTCGATGCCCCGGACCGGGTCCGGCAGCCCGGCCCGATCGAGTTTGCCGTTCGGGGTCCGGGGAAACTCATCCATCTCGACGAAGAAAGCCGGCACCATGTAGCCGGGCAGCCGCTCGGCCAGCCACGGGCGCAGCAGCTGGCCCAGGCTCGCCCGGGGCGCGGCGCCGGCCACCGGGACGTTCGCCTGCTCGCCAGGGTGGGCGGCCGGGGCGAGGTCCGGGGTGTCGCCGGCGTGCCAGAGCACCGCGTCCAGGCACCACCGGTTGCCGGACCGGGCCGGCACCAGGGCGAGTTCCAGGCCGGCCTCGGCGGCCCGGTCCGCGAGCTCCTGCGGGTCGGCCCAGCGCTGCGGTGCCCAGCTGTCCCCCAGCGCGTCGGCGACCCGAGCGTGCACCTCGCGCAGCCGGCCGTTGGGCACGTCGAGCAGCCGGACCGGACCGTCGAAGCGCGCGTCACCGGACCAGGCCCGCTCGGCGGTCGGCACGGTCGGCGTCCCGGAGCCGACGTGCAGGACCACGTCGTAGCGGTAACGGGTCATCTCATTGACGTGCCGGCCGTCGCGCAGCCGGACCTCGACCCGGCCGACCCGGCTCGACAGGCCGGCGAAGTACCCGGGCGCGACGAGGAGTTCCCGTTCCGAACGGGCGCCCTGCGCGGCGCGGGCGGCCAGCTCCTCGGCGGTCAGCGTGCCGCCGGCGCGGAAGTCGGCCAGGTCGGCGTGGAAGACCTCCAGCAGCGACAGGTCGCGGACGTCGCCGAGGTAGACCCGGCCGGTGCCGACCGCGTCGATCGCCCAGCCGACCACCTCGGTGAGGTAGTCCAGGCTCGGGAAGTACTGCGCGACCGAGTTGATCACCACGGTGTCGTACGAGCCCGGCGCGACCTCGGGCAGCTCGTGCGCGGCGCGGTGCTCGACGCTGGCCTGCGGCAGGTCGCCGAGCTGGGCCCGGGTGAGCGCGACGGCCCGCTCGGAGGCGTCCACCGCGTGGTAGGCGGTCACCTGCGGTGCGATGCCGAAGAGCATCAGCCCGGTGCCGGAGCCGATCTCGAACACGCGTTGCGGCTGGTACGACAGCACCCGCCGCACCGAGGCGGCCTGCCACTCGCGCATCTCGGCGTCGGTGAACGGCGAGCCGTCGTAGCTGTCCCGCCAGCCGGCCAGGTTGAACCGGGCCTCGGTGGGCTCGGCGGTGTAGGCCTCGTCGGTATAAGCGCTGTCCCAGGCGCCGGCCCACTCGGCGAGCGCGGCCTGGTGGTCGGGGCTGACGTCGCCGGGCTGCCGCACGCAGTAGGCGACCAGCTGCTCGTTGCGGCCGACCACCACCGTCCGGGCCACCGCCGGGTGCGCGCTGACGGCCGCCTCGACGTCACCGAGCTCGATCCGGTAGCCGCGCAGCTTGACCTGGCCGTCGGCGCGGCCGAGCACGGTCAGCTCGCCGGGCGCGCGGAACCGCGCCAGGTCACCGGTGCGGTACAGGGAGCCCGGGCCGAACGGGTTGGGCACGAACCGCGCCGCGGTCCGCGCCGGGTCGTTGCGGTAGCCGGCGGCCACCCCGGCGCCGCCGATGCACAGCTCGCCCGGGAAGCCGGCCGGCACCGCGGCCAGGTCGTCGGAGAGCACGTACAGCTGGGTGTTCGCGATCGGCGCGCCGATCACCACGTCCGCGCCGGGACGCACCTGCCAGGCGCTCGACCACACCGTGGTCTCGGTCGGGCCGTACAGGTTCCAGACGGCGTCGCCGCAGCCGAGCAGCCGGTCGGCCAGCTCGCCGGTCAGCGCCTCGCCGCCGCAGAGGACGGTGGCCAGCCGCGGCTCGCCGTGCCAACCGGCCGCCAGCAGCAGCTGCCAGGTGGCCGGGGTGCCCTGCATCATGGTGACCTCGTGGCGGCGCATCAGCTCCAGCAGAGCAGCGGCGTCGGTCGCCTCGCGGGCCTGGGCGATCACCGTGGCGGCACCGCAGCTCAGCGGCAGGAAGAGTTCCAGCACCGCGATGTCGAACGAGATCGTGGTGACCGCCAGCAGCCGGTCGGACGGGCCGCAGCCGGGCGCCTGCCGCATCGAGCTGAGGAAGTTGCCCAGCGATTCATGGGTGATCTCGACACCCTTGGGCCGGCCGGTGGAGCCGGAGGTGTAGATGACGTACGCGAGATCGTCGGGGCGCACGTCGATCCCGGGATCGTCCTCGGGCTGGCCGGCCGCCTCGGCGGGGCTCAGGCAGCGGTCCGCCCAGCCGGCGAGGTTGGCCGGGACGCTCGCCGGCGTGACGATCAGTGCCGGGTCCGCGTCGCTGACCATCTGCCGGATCCGCTCGACCGGGAACGCCGGGTCGATCGGCACGTACGCCGCACCGGTCTTGGCCACCGCCAGCAGGGTGATCACCAGGTCGAGGGAACGGTCCAGCGCGACGCCGACCAGCTCGCCGCGCCCGATGCCCCGCTCGCGCAGCAGGTGGGCGAGCCGGTTGGCCTCGGCGTTCAGCTGGCGGTAGGTCAGGCTGGCGTCGCCGCAGATCAGGGCAAGATCCTCGGGGTGGGCCGCCACCGCGGCCTCGACCAGCCGGGGCAGCGGCCGGCCGAGCATCGCCGGGTCGGCGGTGGCGTTGAATCCCTCGATGAGTTCGGCATGTTCGGCGTCGGACAGGGTGCTGGTCGCGCCGAGCGGCTGGTCCGCCAGGAGTGCCAGCCGCTCGCACCAGGACGCCAGCTGCTCGGCCAGCCGGGCCACGTCGGTGCCGGAGAATCGTTGCGGGTCGTAACGGAACTCCACGGTGCCGTCCTCGTGCCGGCACAGTTCCAGGGCCGCGCCGAGGGGGTTCCCAGCGCTGGTGACGGCCACCTCGGGAACGTCGGCGGTGCGCAGCGCCCCGCTGCGGCCGAGGCTGTCGCGGCGCAGCCAGGCCCGCGACCGGGCGTCGGCGAACTCCCGGCCGACCGCCGCCAGGTTCTGCGCGACGGTCCGTCCGGCGTCGAGCTGCGCGCGCACCGGCAGCCAGCCGAGGAACAGGTCGCGGTACTCGGCGCCGAGGCCGGCCCGGTCGGCGGCCGTCGCGAGGCCGACCCGGTCGGTGCCGAGTGCCCGGCCGAGGAAGGTGGCGACGGCGCCGGCCAGCGCGTCCGTACTGTCCACGGCCAGGTGGACGCGGATCTCCCGGCTGTCCGGCGCGGCCGGCGCCGGGTACGGCAGCCGGGTCGGGAAGCTCTCGTCCGTCAACCGTGACCGCCAGTGCGCGGCGGACTTCGAGGCGAGGACGCCGAGCGCGGTGAGCCGTTCCCGGATGTCGGGGTCCGGCGCGACCAGGACGGTGCCGGGCGCGACACTCGGCGCGAGGTCGTCACCGGTCAGCGTGCTGAGCCGGGTGACGGTGAGCGCGCCGGCTGCGGTGGCGACCCGGACGCCCCGCTCGTCGCAGCTCAGCACCTCGCCCGGGGTGCCCTGGCCCTCGTCGGCGTGTGCCTCCCGGATCGCGACCAGCCGGCCGCCGAGCAGCATCTTGGGCCACACCAGCGGGCTGTCGAACGGGCCGTGGTCGGCCGCCCGGACCTGTGCGGCCAGCTCGGCGGCGCTGCTCCCCCAGTCGAGCAGGCCCTCGGCCTCGGGCTGAGTGTGCCGGGAGAAGTAACGGCGGCGGGCGGGATCCTGGGCGGTGGCGGTCGCCCGGCCCTCGACGAGATCGTCGACCAGGGCGCCGAAGCTGGCGACGGCCGCCTCGTCGCACGTCACGCCCAGGGTCAGCGCGGTGTCGTCCGCGCTGATCGGCACCGGGACGCGGGCCAGCACGTCGCCGCCGTCGACCAGCTCGCCGATCGCGTGCCAGCTGATCGCGTACTCGGCTGCCTGCTCGGCGATCGCCCAGGACGGCGCGTTGAGGCCGGCGTACTCGGGCAGCGGGCCGTAGTGGTAGTTGACGCTGAGTCGCCGCACCCGGGCCAGCACCGAGTCCGGCACGATCGCGTAGTTGCCGATGCTGAAAAGGAAATCGCACTCGAGATCGAGCTCGCCGGCCTGACCGAGCGGCCGCTGCGGCAGGCCCGCCTTGACCGCCCAGGCACGGATGGCCGGATCGCCGGTCAGCACCGCGGTGATCCGGTGGCCCTTCGCCAGCAGGATCTCGCCGCACCGGGCGAGCACGCTCGAGTCACCGATCAGGACGCAGGTTGAAGCGGACAACTTCATTCCTCTCCGGTCTGAGAGTTTTCGATCAGGCGGACGTGGGGCGCTGCCCCGGCCGGCCGCACCTGGAGGTGCTGGCTGCACGGCGGCGGGCGGCGACCGGCGGGGAGACTGGCACGGGCCTGGGCACGCCAAACCGGCATACGTGCTGAGCCGATCGCAAAGCAGTCTCCTCTGCCAGGCAGGGACGAACTGGCGAGCCGGACTCTAACCAGCCGAAAGCGGGCCGGGCAACCCTTTACAGCACGCTCCGTCACCGCTATGGCGAGCCGAAATTCGCTGCCGAGCTGGGTGCTCGGCGAAGCCGACCGACCTGAGGACCTTCCGCCAGGCTCCAGCCGAGCCGGCGCACCCGGCCGACAACACCCGCCACGACGAACCGAACCAGCTGCCCAGTAACAAACGGGGCACAAGAGGGCCTGGCCACCCCGGCCGAATTCAGGTGTTGCCCATACTCGGATCGAACCGATCGAATCAGAGGAGTTGACACCGCGTGGCCGCACCTGCCTCGCGTGGTCGCCCATCCCCGCCGGCGGGGAGGCGGAACAGACCACGCCGGCCGCCCGCGAGACGCCGGCACGCCCCGGTGCTCGATCCCGTTGCCCAGGTCGACCGTGACCTGTCGCGGATCTTGCTGCTGCGGGTTCTCGGGGCCCAGGTCGTCGACAGTCACCTGGCGCCACTCTCCCTCCGGCGGACCTTCCTGGTCATGGCACTTCTGGCCATGCCGACGATGCTTGCCATCGCCATGCCAGCGCCAGGGGGCCTGTCCAGTCCCACCGGCGTGACCTACGTCTGCTGGCAGGCCTATTACGCGATGCTCATCATTTCGATTCTTCTGGTCGCGCGTCACGCCGTCGGATCCGCAGCAAGCGCGACACCAGATGCCGTGAGGTCCCTGACGCCCACCGGCTGGCTGCATTACTTCGCCTGGTCGGAGCGATCGGGGTCGCTTCGGCACCAATGGGGCTCCGCAGTCGGCGGCGCAGGTTGCTCCACGCTCGCGATAGCAGCCCTGGCGCATACCTCGGCGCGAAAGGTGTTGTATCTGGGCCCGTCCTCATACGTGATGGTGTGCATGGCGGGAGCCCTCGCCGGCTGCGCACTCTACTGGCTGGTGCGTGGGGTCATGCTCGGCCGCAGCCTGTCAGGACCAGAGAATTTTGAGCTGCTGTGGACGATGCCGGCTCGCACGCCCGCTGTCGAGCAGCTGAGTCGGATATTCCGGCTGGGTTTCTACGTCGCTTCGTTCGCCGCGACGCTGTATTCCTATCCAGTCCTGTGGTTGGCCACCCGGATGCCGCAGAGCAACGACCTGATCATCATCGTGAAATTCGGATTCTTGGGCGCCGCCGCCATCGGAACCCTGTCGATCGGCGTCCTCCCCCAGCTATGGGTCAGCAAGACGGTCGCTGTCGCACGCCGAGAATCGATTTATCGGGCGGCAGCCGCGGCAGCCGACGAATCACTGACGCCGACCGAGTTCAACTCGATGGCCAGCCTGCTCAAGAGCATCGCCGACACACCTGCTTCGACCATCAACGATCGAACGGTCGTTGGAATCATCTTCGGGTTTGTGGCCGCGGTAGGCCCAGGCGTCGTGCAATTGATGTTTCGTCACGGCTGAGCGGGCGCCGGGTCGGCCGAAGTCAGACCAGCTTGGAATCGCGACCGAATCTGACCACGCTGACCGAATGCACAACTCGATACTGCGCATTTGAGTTTTGCAAGTATTTGGTGGGCGATACTGGGATTGAACCAGTGACCCCTACCGTGTCAAGGTAGTGCTCTCCCACTGAGCTAATCGCCCGATGTGTACACCGGTAGCCCGGTGATTGTCCCGCGAGGCGGCGGCGGGAATCGAACCCGCGTACAGGGCTTTGCAGGCCCTTGCCTAAGCCACTCGGCCACGCCGCCGTGGTCACCGGCCGCCTGTTCAGCGCCGAGAGCGTGCCTCGAGCGGACGACGGGATTCG
>DATJNU010000108.1:0-4592 GCA_035507775.1 Jatrophihabitans sp. | reverse complement strand
GAAGACGAACTTGACCAGGGCGGCCAGGCCGACCAGCACGATGACCGTCCGCAGCATGACCGGCGACAGCCGGCGTCCGATCAGCGCGCCGACCTGGCCCCCGACCGCGGAGAACACCGCGATCAGCAGCACGTACACCCAGTCCGGATGGGCGAGGAAGACGAAGAGCACGCCGGCGACCAGGTTCACCACGAACGCCAGCACGTTCTTGAGCGCGTTGACCCGCTGCAGGTCGCTGTCGAGCAGCGCGCCGAACATGGCCACCAGCAGCACGCCCTGCGCCGCGCCGAAGTAGCCGCCGTACACCCCGGTGAGCAGCACCAGCACCCACAGCAGCAGCGGCCGGCGGCCGGCCGCCGGCTGGTCGGCGTGGATGAAGCGGCGGGCCAGCCGGGGCTGGCTGACCACCAGCACCAGGGCGAGCAGGATGAGCACCGGCACGACCGCCTTGAACACCCCCGGCGGCAGCACCAGCAGCAGGGTGGCGCCGATCAGGCCACCGATCAGGGACGCGGCGCCGAACCGGACCAGCCGGTCCCGCTGGCCGGCCAGTTCGCGGCGGTAGCCGTAGGCACCGCTGAACCCGCCGGGCACCAGGCCGATCGTGTTGGTGACGTTGGCCGTCACCGGCGGGACGCCCAGGGTGAGCAGCACCGGAAAGGTGATCAGGGTGCCGGAGCCGACCACGGTGTTGATGGTGCCGGCGGCGAGGCCGGCCACCGCCACCGCGGCCAGCCCGCCGATGCTCGTCACCGAGCCACCGTAGCGACCGGGCCCGACGGGGCCGCAGCGGCCCGGTGCGAACGGTCCCGGTGCCCGGGCGCCGACCAGGCGCACCCACTCCTCCGGCGGAACTCGCGAGGCGACCGGCCGAGCACCATTAGGGTGTCCCCATGCTGAGCCTGCATGCCCTGACGATCGGGGTGGCGTTCATCGCCGCGGCCCTGGGCTTCCTCTCCGGCGGCCTGGTGCTGGCGGGCCGGCCCGTCCCGCTCGGCCGGCGCCGGTACCGCAGCCGGCAGGACGGCTGGTCACAGGTGCTGATCGGGGTGTTCTGCCTCGCGATCGCGGCCGGGGCCGTGCTGAGCCGGTACGCGGCGGCGATCCTCGTGCTGACCCCGATCGGGCTGATCGCGCTCGGGTACGCCCTGAGATTGCAGGTGAAATCCATCCGGCGGCAGTGACCCGTCAGTCCTGCAGCATCGGGATGCGCAGGGCCACCTCGGGCACGCCGAAGCCGTCCACCAGGGTGAGCGCGTGCGGCCGCAGCTCGGCGCACAGCCGGTTCACCTCGGTGGCCAGCTGCTTGGTCCGGCCGGCCGCGAGCCGGCCGTGCTCGACGTACCAGGCCCGTTCGGCCTCGACCGTGCTCAGCACGAACAGGTCGCAGAGCCGCTCCAGCAACGCCCGGGCCTCCGGGTCGGTGCATTCCTCGATGGCCGAGACGAACGCCTCCGCCAGCAGCAGGTCGACGTGCGCCCGGGCCGTGGCGAGCAGGTGGTCCTGGCAGGCGTTGAAGATCTCGAACGGGTCGTCCGCCCCGGCGGCGCGGCGCAGCCGGCGGGCCAGGCCATCGGTGAGATGCCGCTCGCGGAAGTCCAGCAGGGCCAGCTGCCAGCCGCGGTCGGACCAGTCGCCGTCCTCGTCCCGGCCGGCCGCGGCGATCAGCCGGGCGATGATCGGTGCCCGTTCGAGCACGCTGCCGACCGCCTGGCCGGCCACGAACCGGATGGTGCCGAGCATGTCGAGCTCGCCGAAGTGGTCGCGGTAGCTGGTCAGCAGCTCCTTGGCGACCAGCTGCAGCAGCACGGTGTTGTCGCCCTCGAACGTGGTGAACACGTCGGTGTCCGCCTTGAGCCCGGGCAGCCGATTCTCGCCGAGATAGCCCGCCCCGCCGCACGCCTCCCGCGCGGTCTGGATGGTGCTGGTCGCGTGCCAGGTGGCGACGGCCTTCACCCCCGCGGCGCGTGCCTCCAGCTCCCGGCGCCGCGGATCGGCCTGGTCGCCGGCGGTGAACACCTCGTGCAGGGTGGTGACCAGGTCGGCCTGGGCGAAGTGCAGCGCGTACGTCCGGGCCAGGGCCGGAAGCAGTTTGCGCTGGTGCGCAAGGTAGTCCAGCAGCAGCACCTCGCCGTCGCGGCCGGGCGCGGAGAACTGGGTGCGGCGCTCGGCGTAGTGCAGCGCGATGCTGAGGGCGACCTTGGTGGCACTGCCCGCGCCGCCGGCCACGCTGATCCGGCCCTGGATGAGGGTGCCGAGCATGGTGAAGAACCGCTTGGTGCGGTTCTCGATCGGCGTGCGGTAGCTGCCGTCGGCGGCCACCGAGCCGTACCGGTCGAGCAGGGCGGTCCGCGGCACCCGCACGCCGTCGAACCAGAGCTGGCCGTTGTCGACGCCGTTCAGGCCGGCTTTGAAACCGCAATCCGCGATCCGCACACCCGGCACCGGCTGGCCCTCGCCGTCCCGGATCGGCACCAGGAAGGCGTGCACCCCCTGGCTCGCGCCGCCGGTGACCAGCTGCGCGAAGACCACGGCCAGCCGACCGTCCCGCGCCGCGTTGCCGATGTACTCCTTGCGCGCGCTGTCGTCCGGGGTGTCGATCACGAACTCCCCGGCATCCACGTCGTACGTCGCGGTGGTGCGCAGCTCGGCGACGTCCGAGCCGTGACCGTGCTCGGTCATCGCGAAACAGCCGAGCAGCCGGCCGGCGGCGATGTCGGCCAGGTAGCGCCGGTGGTGCTCCTCGGTGCCGAGGTGCAGCACCGCGCCGCCGAACAGGCCGAACTGGACGCCGGTCTTGACCATCAGCGACAGGTCGCCCATGGCCAGCATCTCGAACGCGACGATGGACGCGCCGAGGTCGCCACCGCCGCCGTACTCGGCCGGGAAGCCGATGCCGGTGACCCCCTCGGCACACAGCGACTGGAGCTGGTCGAACGTGCGCTGCCGCTGCTCGTCGACGGTGAGGCCGACCGTCGGCGCGAACAGCGGCCGGTCGGACAGCTTGCGTGCCACCTCCCGCTGCTCGGCCCAGCGGCCGTCCAGCAGCCGGCGCAGCTCGGTACGGCCATCGGCGCTCAGCTCCGGCAGCTCGCTCATCGTCGCTTCCTCCCTGGTGTCGGTGTCTGTCAGCCCTGGGGACGGCCCGTAGCCGCGAGGGCGTCCCGGAGGCCGCCGGCCTCGCCCCAGAGCAGGGTGGTCAGGCTCTCGGCCAGCTCGGCGCGGGTCATCGCCGCCGGGTGTTCCAGCCACCAGTCGCCGGCGGCCTTGACCAGGCCGACGATGGCAGTGCCCCACGGCCGGCGCAGGACCGGATCCGGCGCCGGCAACGCGCCGATCAGCTCGTCCAGCCGGGCCGCGATCCGGCCGGTGTAGTCGGCGACCGCGTCCCCGCCGGCCCGCTCGACGACCGGGTTGCGCACCACGAACCGGTAGAGCTCGGGGTTGCGGTCGAGCACCGCCAGGAAGGCGTCGATCCCGGACCGGATCCTGGCCCGCGCGTCCTGCTGGCGGCTCATCGCGGCTGCGAGCTGGTCGGTGAGCGTCGCCGCAAGCTGCTGCCCGACCGCCCGGTAGAGATCGGCCTTGTCGGCGAAGTGCCGGTAGAAGACCGCCTTGGAGGTGCCGGCGAACGCCGCGATCTGGTCCATGCCGACCGCGGCACCCTGCTGCTCCACGCAGGCCGCGGTGAGCCGGACCAGTTCGGCCCGCCGGGCAAGCCGGTGCTCGTCCCAGCGCGCCGAGCGCCCGTCCGCCTTGACCGTCACGACACCACAGTATTCGATACCGGCGGTATCGGGTAATGCCGCGATCCCTCGACATCTGTTAGGGAAGTGCTCTACATTCACTTCTCCCGTTAGCCGCCGGTTGTCCGGCGATGCCGGAAGGCTCCCCCGATGCTCGCATCCCGTCCTGCGCGGACTACCCGCACGCCGCTCGCCGCGCTCGTCTCGCTGGCGCTCGTCCCGCTGGCGCTCGTCCTGCTGACGCTCGGCACCGGCGGAGTGCTGGCCGGTACGGCCGGGGCCACCACGTACGCCGGCTCGTGCGGCAGCACGAACGTCGCCCTCGGCGCTCCGGCCAGCGCCTCGTCGGTGAACGGGACCCAGACGGCGGCCAAGGCCGTCGACGGCAGCACCAGCACCCGGTGGGCCAGCGCGGCCAGCGATCCGCAGTGGCTGCAGGTCGACCTCGGGAGCTCCCGGACCGTCTGCCAGGTGGGCCTGAACTGGGCGGCCTACGCCTCCGCCTACGCCATCCAGGCCTCCGACGACGCCACGAACTGGACCACGCTGATCTCGACCGGGGCGACCGCGAACGCCCTGCAGTCGGTCGCGGTGACCGGGCACGGCCGCTACCTGCGGATGTACGGCACGGCGCGCGGCAAGGCCAGCACCGGCTACTCGCTCAAGGAGTTCCAGGTCTTCACCCCGCAGGGGCAGGCTCCGGCCTTCACCAGCTCGTCGACGGCGACGTTCGTGATCGGTCAGGCGGGCAGCTTCACGGTCACCACGAGCGGGGTGCCCACGGTCAGCACGATCACGGAGTCGGGTTCGCTGCCGGCGGGGGTCACCTTCACCGACAACGGCAAC